>JANMLW010000103.1:0-14413 GCA_031372765.1 Hyphomicrobiales bacterium | reverse complement strand
CCGACTTACAACCGGCCTTGTGCTTCCTGGCGTTCCTGGGCATCCACTTCTCATGTGTGCCCCAACCAAGCTCGGCTGGCTGCAACCCCTCCGAAACAAACCCTTCCACCGACCAGGTGTTGACGAAGACATTGGGAGGCTTGGGGTTCTTGGAGCGTTGCGTGTCACGCTCTGCGATGTGGATACCCTTGACACCTGCCTTCTTCATCAGCGCGGCCCAATCGGCCTTGGTCTTGGGGTCCTTGTATTTCAGGCCAAGATCAGCCGCCAGGTTGACCAGTGCCTGCTTGACGAACCACGAAACCATGCCGGGGTTTGCCCCGCAGCAGGAGACTGCCGTTATGCCACCGGGATTGCGGCGGCGCGCATCGAGCACAATTTCGCGCAAGGCATAGTTTGAGCGTTCGGCAGGTCCTTTACTGGTGTCAAAATAGAAACCCAGCCAAGGCTCGGCCACCGTATCGATGTAGAAGCTGTCAACGGAGCGGCACAGCTCCATGATGTCAACCGAGGACGTATCAACCGAAAGATTGACGCAGAAACCCTGTCCACCACCCTCGGTCAGCAAGGATTTCAGCAGTTTCTTATAGTTGGCCTTGGTGACATGCTCCTTGATGAAGCGGATATTGTGCTTCTTGAGCAGATCGATATCCTTGTCGTCTGGATCAATCACCACCATGCGCGCCTTGTCGTATTTGAAGTGCCGCTCGATCAGCTGCAGCGTTCCCTTGCCGATGGAGCCAAAGCCAATCATCACGATGGGGCCGGTGATTTCGCCGTAGACGGGGAAAGCAGACATTGCGGAATACTCCGAAGTGCAAAAGGAAAGAGCGTACATGCCGTTTGGCGTGACGCTCCTTGGAGGTCAAGGATTGATGATTCGTGTGACGGCCTTAGGCTACTCGTCGTTCGTGCGAACCAATCGGCTCCACCGCCCGCAGTGCAGGCATGCTCCTGCCGATCGCAACAACCGCACCGTTGGCCTGTGCCAGCGCACTTTCGACAAGCTCAAGGCCCAGAAAACGGGCACGGTCCACCGGTCCGGGCAGAACGAGTTTTGCAGTCAAATCAGCCTTGAACCCAAACCGCGCATAATAGGGCGCGTCGCCCACCAGCAACACAGCCTTGTGACCGCGCAGGGCGGCATGGGCGAGGGCGTGGCGTATCAGCTTGGAGCCGAGGCCTTGCCCTTCGTGGCTGGCTGCAATGGCCAGTGGCCCGAGCAGAAGCGCGGGCACACCGCGAGCGGAGATGTTCCACAGGCGAATGGTGCCGATGAGCTGGCCTTTGTCCTTCATGGAAAAAGCCAAGCCATCAGCGGGGAGAAAGCCATCACGCAGACGCTCGGAGGTTTTTTCAAAGCGTGACAGACCAAAGGCAGCATCAAGCAGACGCTCGCGGGCCACCACATCAAACCGGGTTTCGGCGTGAAGCGTGATCGACGAATGAGATGGAATATTTGAAACAGATTTCATGGGAGCCTCGGAAAAGAGGCCCTCGCACCAGCTGACATTTCTTTTGAAGGAACCTGCGAGCCGCCGAACGGGAGGAGGTTGAGATTTCCTTCCCCCGTGGGGGAAGGAGAAGAGAATAACTCAGATCACGATCTGTCGGAGCCCCGGCATGCCGTTGAAGTCGCGGCTGGAATACGTCGTCGTATAAGCACCGGTTCCCTCGATAAGCACCTTGTCGCCAATTTCCAGGGTGAAGGGCAGCATATAAGGGGTCTTCTCGTACATGACGTCCACGGAGTCACAGGTGGGACCGGCCAGTACGCATGGACCCATCTCATCCTTGTCGTGACGTGTGCGGATCGGATAACGGATCGCCTCGTCCATGGTCTCGGCGAGGCCGTGGAACTTGCCGATATCAAGGTAGACCCAACGCACTTCATCCTTGTCCGACTTCTTCGACACGAGAACAACCTCGCTCTCAATGATGCCGGCGTTGCCAACCATGCCGCGGCCAGGCTCGATGATTGTCTCCGGGATGTTGTTACCGAAGTGCTTGCGAAGCGACCGGAAGATGGCCGAGCCGTAGCTCTCCACTGCCGGGATCTCCTTGAGGTACTTCGTGGCAAATCCGCCACCCAGATTGACCATCGACAATGTGATGCCGCGCTCCGCCATTTCCCGGAAAATCCAGGCGGATGAAGCCAGTGCGCCATCCCACATCTGCGTATTGCGCTGCTGCGAACCGACGTGGAAGGACACACCGTAGGCCTTGAGGCCAAGACGATGCGCATGCTCCAGCACCCGAGGCGCCATTTCGACTTCGCAGCCGAACTTGCGGCTCAGCGGCCATTCGGCATCCTTGCCATCGCATAGAATACGACAGAACACGCGCGAACCGGGAGCGGCACGGGCAATTTTCTCGACCTCAACTTCGCAGTCAACAGCAAAAAGGCTGATGCCCTTCTCGAAAGCCTTGGCAACATCACGCTCTTTCTTGATCGTGTTACCGAAAGAAATGCGATCAGCGGTAGCGCCGGCAGCCAGTACCATTTCGATTTCACCAATCGAGGCGCAATCGAAGCACGAACCAAGCTGGGTCAGCATTTCAAGAATCTGCTGATCAGGATTGGCCTTCACGGCGTAAAAAACGCGTGTGTCTGGCAGGGTCCTGGCAAAGGCCAGGTAGTTGTCACGCACTACAGACTTGTCAACGACAAGAATGGGGCCGTCTTCACGGCGGTTGCGCAGGAATTCACGGATACGGTCAGTCATGTCAAATCCCCCAAGACGGCTGCGATAGCCGCTTTAGAGTGAACCCAGGGGCAGCTCCGCCGATTGATGCGCATTGTGGAGACGCGCAGCATTCAACTCGACTACCCGTGCTGATTTTCATCAGCGCGAATGACGCCGTTGGCATATCTCCCGAGAAGCGGTGGCATTGAGCCTTCGCTTCAAAAGGAAACGCCTTCGATTGGGGGGATTATTCCCTCCGCACGGCCGGCAAGATGGACAAGCCTCTTTAGTTCGCTAACCTTTGGAGGGTAAGCAAGAGCCTAAAAAAGCCCGATCCGTCGTTGCTTTGAGCTGCGTCACCTGCTTCGGGCAGGGCCGCCGGTTTTCGCCTCCGGCTGCTGGTCCGCGAAAGTCAATTCGATGGAAGTTTCCATCATTGAGCTTTCAAGCACTACTGGCGTTTTTCCGGCCTCTTGTCCGGAGATCCACCGACCAGCACGCAACCACAGGCACGTG
The DNA here is from genome assembly GCA_031372765.1 of Hyphomicrobiales bacterium. GTDB lineage: Bacteria > Pseudomonadota > Alphaproteobacteria > Rhizobiales > Beijerinckiaceae > JADCCX01. The sequence continues at coordinate 11,210 of JANMLW010000103.1, read as the reverse complement.
CGAAATTGGGCAAGCGGATGAATACAACAGATCGCCTGCGATGCAAGCAAAAATACCCCTTCATGGTGAATTATGCGGATTAAATTTACGCAATGCGTCAGCCATCTGGACGCTCGTTCATCAAGCCGCTGAAAACACCAGACTTTTTGCCTTGACGTTGCCCAAATTCACCCGAATGTGCAGCAGGATAAATCGAGGGATATGACGATGGACAGACGCAAGGTCATTACCGGGCTAGCCAGCGCAGCAAGTGCAGTGGTTGTGCAGGCAGCAAGTGCCCAGAATCGCCCTGGCGCAAGCACACCACAAGCAGCGCCTGCACAGAGCCCTGCTGCGCCGCCCGCTACCGTGCAGGCCCGGTTTGGCTTTGACGAGGTTATCCGCCGAGCCCGCGACCTGTCGGTCTTGCCCCATGAGACACCAAACAATTTGCCAGACGCGCTGGCCAGGCTCGATTTTGACAGCTGGCGCGATATCCGCTTCCGGCCGGAGCGCGCACTGTTGCAAAGCACAGGCAGCCAGTTCCGGTTGCAGACTTTTCATCCCGGCTTTCTTTACACGAGGCCTGTCGTTATCAATCTGCTTCGGGACGGTGTGCCCGCTCCCATCCCCTATGCCGCCAACCTGTTTGATTACGGCCGCAACAGATTTGAACGCCCGCTGCCCGTCAACACCGGGTTTGCAGGCTTTCGTTTGCACTATCCGCTTAATGATCCACGTCATCATGATGAACTGATCTCGTTTCTGGGCGCGTCATATTTTCGCTTTCTGGGCGAGGGCCAGAAGTATGGTCTCTCCGCCCGTGGTTTAGCCATTGGCGTGGGTGCGAAGGAAACTGAGGAGTTTCCGGTATTCCGTGAATTCTGGGTGGAGCAACCTGAGCCCGGGTCCGACCGCGCTGTTGTCTTTGCATTACTGGACGGGCCTTCGCTGACCGGGGCCTACAGGTTTGACATTTATGCCGCAAAAGAAACCGTGGTTGAGGTAACAGCCACCCTGTTTGCCAGAAAGCGCATTGAACGCCTTGGCATCGCGCCTCTCACCTCAATGTTTTTCACCGGCGAAAATGACAGGCGCTATGCGGATGATTTCAGGCCGGAACTGCACGATTCAGATGGCCTGCTGGTCCATACAGGAGCGGGTGAGTGGATCTGGCGGCCGCTTCGCAACCCGACGAAGACCGAAGCCGCCGCTTTCATGGACAACAATATCCGCGGCTTTGGCCTGATGCAGCGTGACCGCGTGTTCGAGCATTATCAGGACCTTGACCTGAACTATGAACAACGTCCCAGCTATTGGGTTGAACCACTGGAAGGCTGGGGAGAGGGCAAGCTGGAACTCTTTGAAATTCCCACCTCCGATGAAACCAACGATAATATCGTGGCGCAATGGGCACCTGCACAGCCCTTGGAGGCGGGCCAGAGCCGCACCTGGCGCTACAAGATAACGGCAACCGTTGACGAGGGCGAGTTGACCCCTGGCGGCATTGCCCGCAGCACCTACCGCACAAGGCCCAAGGCGCTGGGCTCCGCCGAGCCGGTCACACCCACGATGACCCGCTTCATCATTGATTTTACGGATGGGCAACTGCCGTTTTTTCAGAAAGCACCGGACCAGGTGCAGGTTGTGCCATCGATTTCCAACGGGCGTATCCTGCGGACATTTCTGGTACCCAATAGCCAGACCGGTGGATTTCGTGCTGCCATCGATGTTGATGTGCCAGCCGGGCAATCCGCCGATATCCGCGCTTTCCTGCGGGCGGGCAACAAGACACTGACCGAAACCTGGACATACCCCTGGCGGGGGGAGTGAACAGCGATTGTCGGTGAATGAGGCGACAGACAAAATCCGCCTCGACAAATGGCTTTGGTTTGCCCGGTTCGTGAAAACGCGGGCCATAGCACAGGAGCTTGCGACCTCGGGTCATGTCAGGATCAACGGCCAGCGCGTGAAATCGGCCTCCCGTGTTGTCCGCATAGGCGATGTCCTTACCATCGCACTGCCGTCGCAAGTGCGCGTGGTTAGGGTGCTGCACATTTCCGAGCGCCGCGGTGCCTTCAGTGAGGCCGTGGAACTGTATGATGTGGTTAAGGAAGCGGACAATGAGGGCTGACATGAGAATGCGAAACGCATAACAGTTGAATTCATGTTGCAGCGCTCGCCCGTCTCATCCTTCGCATCAATCCAGATATTACGGGCCCTGGCGGCACTGGCCATTGTCATTCACCACGGATTGCATGACGCGGACCTGTTGGCGCGCCGTGCGGGAAGCAGTTTCAACTGGCAGTCCAGTTTTCCGCTGCCCGCAGGCGTTGATCTGTTTTTCATCATATCGGGCTTTGTCATGGTGCATGCCGCGCGTGACCTGTTCGGCAGTCCTGTTTCCATTCTCCCGTTTCTAAGGCGGAGACTGGCGCGCATCGCCCCGATCTACTGGGTAACGACACTGCTGTTTCTGGTGTTGCTCATCAGCGGCCTGAACGGTGCAGATCGCCCGATGCCATCCGCGATGGAGGTTCTGGCAAGCCTGATTTTCCTGCCCTATGCGCGGGCTGATGGCGCAATACAACCGCTTTTCGGCCTTGGCTGGACCCTGAACTACGAGATGATGTTCTATCTTGTATTCGCACTTGCCTTGCCTCTGAAACGGCATGTGGCGGTGCCGCTTGTGGTCGGCATTCTTGTTATCATGACTACTATCGGCCATGTCGTGCCTTACGAGAACACGATGCTGTATTTCTGGACGCGTCCCATCATTCTTGAGTTCGGCTTTGGCATGCTGATCGGTCACATGACCCTTTCAGGTGTCCGCCCCACGCGGACAATGGCGGGCTTGCTGATTGTAGCAGCCATTGCGTTACTGCTTGCAGGCAAATTCTATCCGCACATCACGGATCAGCGAGCGCTGCTCTATGGGCTACCCGCAGCCTTGCTGGTGATTGCCGCACTGGCGTTCGACACCAGAACACCAGCGGGGCCCTTGCATGATTTCTGGGTTCATATGGGTGATGCATCCTATGCACTTTATCTTCTGCATCCTTTCGTACTGCGTGGCCTGTCCGTATTGGCGGGAGGATTTCTCGTGTCCATTTCGCCCCTGCTTTTTCTGCTCATCGGGGTGACACTGTCGATTATTGTCGCCATGATGGTGTGGCGTTGGTTTGAGAAGCCACTCACAATAATCTTGCAAGGTTCAAAAAAACTGCAAGGGCCTAAACCTGTCTGATCCTGGGAGGATCACCATGAATACGGTTGCAAAGGTGGCTGGGACTGACCTGAAGCTGCACATGAACATTATTGCAGGGCAACAGGTTGAAGCGCTGGATGGACGCACGCTTGACTGCATCTGCCCGTCTGATGGCCTGATCCATGCTGCCATACCCCGCTCAGGCGAGGTCGACATCAACCACGCTGTTCAGGCTGCACGGGGCGCCTTTGAAACAGGCCCCTGGAGCAGGATGACCGCAACGGAGCGTGGCCGTATCCTGGTCAGGCTTGGTGAGCTTGTTATGGCGCACCACGAGGAGCTTGCCCTGCTTGAAGCGACTGATACAGGCAAGCCAATGAAACAGGCGCGGGCCGACATGACCGCCACGGCCCGCTATTTCGAGTTTTACGGCACATCGGCTGACAAGCTGCACGGTGAGACAATCCCCTTTCTCAAAGGCTATACTGTCGCGGTGGTGCGGGACCCGCACGGCGTGACCGGCCATATTGTGCCGTGGAATTATCCTGCCCAGATTTTTGGCCGGTCGGTCGGCGCATCACTGGCCTGCGGCAACACCTGTGTGGTGAAACCGGCCGAGGACGCCTGCCTTTCGCTTATCCGCATAACCCAACTGGCCCTTGAAGCCGGTCTTCCGCCGGGTGTGCTCAATATCGTCACGGGCCATGGCAGCGAGGCTGGTTCAGCCCTGGCCAATCACCCTGATATCAATTTCCTGTCCTTTACTGGCTCACCGGAAACCGGAACGGTCATCCAGCAAGCGGCGGCACGCAATCACATCGGCTGCACACTGGAACTGGGCGGTAAATCGCCGCAAATCCTGTTCGGGGATGCTGACATCGAACGCGCCCTGCCGGTGCTGATCAATGCCATCATCCAGAACGGCGGACAGACCTGCTCGGCGGGATCCCGCATTCTGGTGCAGCGCACGGTTTATAGTGCTCTGATTCCAGCCCTTGTTGCCCGGTTCAACAGCATCGCCATCGGTTCACACCTTGATGACCGCGACATGGGCGCGATGATCAATCTGAAACAGAAGCAGCGGGTGGAAATGTTCACCGCCCGCGCCCGGCAAGAGGGCGTGCCGGTTCTGGCTGCGGCTTCGCTGCCTGATGATTTGCCCTCCGGTGGATTCTACACTTCCCCAACACTGTTCGGGCCCGTGCCACGCGACAACATGCTGGCCCGCGAGGAAGTCTTCGGTCCTGTACTCTGCGTAATCCCCTTCGAGGATGAGGCGGATGCCATCACCCTTGCCAACGGCACGCCCTATGGCCTTGTGGCTGGCATATGGAGCAATGATGCCCGTCGCTCGATGCGGGTGGCGCGGGCCATGCGCTGCGGACAGGTGTTCGTCAACGGCTACGGGGCTGGTGGCGGCATAGAGCTGCCTTTCGGCGGTGTCGGCAAATCCGGCCATGGGCGCGAAAAGGGCTTTGAGGCCCTCTATGAATTTTCAGCCAGCAAGACCATCGTCATCAATCACGGATAGGAGACGGACAGGACCATGCGCCTCAAGGGAAAGACTGCCATTGTCACCGGTGCTGCCCAGGGCTTTGGCCTTGGCATTGCCGAAACGTATCTGCGCGAAGGTGCGCGCGTCTGCGTCATGGATATCAATGCCGATAAGGCACGCGAGGTGGCAAGGCAGCTTGGCCGCAGGGCCTTTGCCGTGACCTGCGATGTAGGGAAATCCGCCAGCGTCAATAGGGCCTTCGCCAAAGCCATCGAGAAATGTGGCCGGCTGGACATTCTGGTCAACAATGCTGGCATCAGCCATCGCAACCAGCCGATGCTGTCCGTATCCGAGGCCGAGTTCGACAGGCTTTACGATGTCAATGTGAAGTCCATCTATTTAACCGCTCTTGCTGTTGTACCGCATTTTCGCATTCACGGCGGCGGTGTCATCATCAATATCGGCTCCACCGCCGGCATACGCCCGCGCCCCGGCCTCACCTGGTACAATGGCACCAAAGGAGCCGTGAACCTCTTGTCCAAATCCATGGCGGTGGAACTGGCACCTGACAAAATCCGCGTCTGCTGCATTGCGCCGGTGGCGGGCGAAACGCCTTTGCTGGCTACCTTCATGGGTGAGGACACACCCGAGAAGCGGGCACAGTTCAAGGCAACGATCCCGCTGGGGCGTCTGTCCACCCCTCAGGATATCGCCAATGCCGCGCTGTTTCTCGCCAGCGATGATGCGGCCATGGTGACAGGGGCTGTGCTTGAGGTGGACGGGGGTCGCTGCATCTGAAGCAGCCGCTATGGTCCTGTTTGCGCCAGCACAGAACCTGGCCTAAAGTGTCTTCGGCGATATTGAGGGACACGTCATGCAATCACAATCCAGCCTTTCGAATGCGGATGCCTTGCAGGAGAGCAATGCAAAACGCAATCAGGCGGCCATTGCCCTGGCAGAGGCGATGGCGCGTGCCCGGAGCACCATGGGTGCGGAAGAACGATCCCGTGCTGACAACAAGCTGTCCAGTTCAGCACGTCTGGAAGCCCTCAAGCATCAGCTCGCGCCACTCTATGCCGCCATCCCGCGGGATGTTGCGCTTTTCGACCTCGGCATGGTTTCAAACGACAAGCCAAAGCTGTTTGTCGACATCATCGCTTTCATCGAGATGACGGCTGACAGCATGGCCTTCCGGTTTGTGCAGGAAACCCGCTCGGGCAGGACAGTCCTGCTGGAAACGGACGATGAAGCGAACCTTCGCGAGGCTGTGACAGATTACATCGCCCGTCGGCTGATCGAGCGGGAGCGGGCACTTGCCGCAGTTCCCATGAGCGAGAAACCTCTTGCAAGCCTCATTCCACAGACATCGGCAAGTATCGAGCGGATGATCCGAACGGATGGTCCGCGCGTTGTAAGCAGCACAGCCGTTCTGGCCTCTGCAATGCCGCTAAATGCCAATCAGGCGTTTGAGCGGTGGACCACTGCCCAAGTGGATCCAATCGGTGCAACCGGCATTACCGCTGCTGTCGACAAAAGCTCAGGATTGCAACTGGCAACGAAGCAGACTGAGACTGCCGAGGAAGAGCTGGCTGCCGTTCGCCGTGAGCTGGTCGAGATCACGGATCTGGCACAGCAACCTTTACCTGAGTTGCCTCAGGTTTTGCCGTCCACACCAGGCGTTGCCAATGATGAGCCTGTAGGCACAGTGAAGGAAACAGCCACCAAAGCTGTTCCCGATGTTGCCAAGGCCGCAGCTGCTGCTGTTGCAGCAACCGCAACTGTTGCTGTTGCACGGGCACACTATGCACCACGCCCTGCACCACAGGCCGGCTGGTGGCTCTGGCCAATGCTCGCCTTGCTGGTTGGGATCGGCCTTGGTGCGCTGCTGCTCTATCTCTACGCGGCGAATATCCTGCGTCCGTAATCAAACGCATGCCATCGGACTTTTCTACCGCAACCCGTCCTCACCTTTGATCTCGTGTTTCTGCAACCCGCCGATGCGGGGGTTTGGTCTGCCAGAATTGGTGACCGCTATAGCCACAACGATTTCATTGCGGCGCGGTGCATCGCTGACTCGGGCTTCCATCGCATCAAAATGCGAGCGCACGAACGCTGCATCCTTGTGACCAAGAGGCACATCGATGGCAGTTCCCATGCCACCCATTTTCTTCGCTGAAGGAATGAGCGCCACTCCTTTGATCAGGGCCGCACGCACTGGCGTGCCCATTTTGGGATGCAAGATAGCCGCAGCATGCTCCAGTTCGCCTGCCTCACCGACGATAGCGGCTTTGCCATAGCTCTCTGCCTCTTCCGGCCGAATGTTGAGGGCACTGAGACAGCGTTTGGTCAGAAGATCACCAAGTTCAACGCCAATCTCTGTCAGAACTGACAGGTCCTTGATGAAGCGGCCTGCGCAAGGATTATCGATAACCGCACAGGCCACGGCGCGACGCGTGGGCGGCGATACGGCCTCGCCCATCTCGATGCTGGTTTCATCCATCAGCACCACGATCTTGCGGATAGAGGCGTTCATCGTTGTCCGTCCCAAACCTTGATGTCAGCGGGCTGCAGGCCGCCTACGCGCTCATGGATTCGCGCTCCCGTTGTCATCACCAGCACGAAAACCAGCTCATCAGCGCGGGGATGGCCGGGAACACCCACCTCCATCGCGTCAAAATGTGAGCGCACATACGATGCGTTGATATGAGTGACAGGCACATCAAGGCGCGTGCCGGGGCAGCCGACTTTCTTGGTGGAAGGCACGATGGCCTTGGCATCCCCCAGCAGTTCACGCATCGCATAGCCACCGGGCACATGCCACAGCGCGCCGTGCTCCAACTCACCGCCCTCGCCGACAATGGCACCTTTACCGTAGCCCGCAACCGCTTTGGGGTCACCTCCAAGTGCCGCAATGCAGCGTTTCGCCATCTCAAGGCCGGGCGCTTTGAGCGCCTCCATCATCGGCAGGATATTGGGCTCATAACGCCCTGCGAACGGATTGGTCAGCACAGCCAGAACGGCAGCACGGCGTAATACATGACCGGGCGCCGGTCCTGTCTCGCGCATGATTTCCTCGGTGATTGTGGCGATGCGTCGGATTTCAATCAGGGATGACATACTGTTGCTTTCTGAAGAACGCGTTCAAACACCAACAACAACCGGCGCACGATCCGCCGGTGGCGTCGAACGCGAGCGACCGGTGCGGACAATGCCATCGATAATCACCATGCCGATGCCCGGCAGATCACCCAGACTGATGGCTTCCAGCAGATCCTTGCCGGAGGAATGCTGCGGTTTGTCCATGAAGACAAAATCCGCTGGTTTACCGATGGAGATCAGGCCAGCATCGAGATTGCGCTTTTTAGCGATGTTACCGGAGGCAAGGCAAATGGCCTTTTCGGCAGGCAACCCGCCCATCGAGGCAAGCAGCGTAACCATGCGGATCATGCCATTGGGCTGCACACCGGAGCCCGCAGGCGCATCGGTGCCAATCAGCAGATCATGCAGCCGTCCGTTGTCGAGACAGGCCTGCAACGCCACCAGCGCGGATTTCTCGTTGCCGTTATGGACGACCTCCAGCGAGCCCCGCGCTTTCTCGCACAGTGCCCGCACACAGGCATGCGACACGGAAGTCGGTCCGCCGTTGATATGGCTGACCACATCAGGCTGCGCTTCCAGCACATCATCCCGGTTGACGAAATGCGACCCGGCAATGGAAGGGCCGCCGGTGTGCATGATGGATTCAAGCCCGAGTTCCCGACACCAGTCCACAACCTTGCGGGCGTCGCTTCCCCTGGCGACGGTGCCAAGGCCTATCTCGCCGATGTGGCGAATACCCGATGCTTTGAGTGCCTCGTAGACATTACGCCCGAAATCGAGTTCCGGCACGGGTGCACCTGCCAATACCTTGGCCCCCGCCGGTCGAAAATTCTGGAAGCAGCGCTGCGCCGTGATGGCCAGAGCCTTGACGCCTTCAGCGTCCTTGGGACGGCCGGGCAGATGCACCTCGCCAGCGGAAACCAGCGTTGTGACGCCACCGTTGACACCCATCTCGATCCAACCAAGCTGGTTCTGCCGGGGCGTCCAGTCACCAAAAACCGGATGGCAATGGCTGTCGATCAGACCGGGCGAGATCGGCGACCCCTTGGCATCAATGGTCAGTTGCGCCGCCGTCAGATCAAGATCACGCGCCTTGCCAATGGCTGTAATGCGCCCGTCAACTGCGATGATCGTGTCGGCATCAAGCAGCGGTTGATCGAGATCGCCCGAGAGTACAAGACCCAGATTGGTAATGACCAGCTTGCCCCACATGGGGGCATTGGAAATCTCAACGGCCACGCAACTCTCCTTCTATTTTTTCTTCTCTTTTCACGACCGTGCAGCGATGGCAACCGCAGCGCCCGCCATGATGCTTGCCGTTCCGCGGTTGATGCGCCTGAGGGCCCGCTTTGATGTAAAAATTGTCCGCGCCCGCCTCGCGAGAAGCAGGGTTATAATCAGCACCGGCGTGAAGACCAGCACGATCACCAGAGCCAGCTCGACGAAGATCAGCGGCGTTACGGTTCTCAGGTCAACAACCAGAGGCATCAGCGAGAGGAAAAACACCATTGCTTTGGGGTTGCCCAGTGTCAAAGACAGCGAACCCAAAAAGCTGGGCCATGACCGGACCTTATGGCTGGCGGCGTTCACATCACCCGCCTCGACAGGTGCCGTCCAGATTTTCCAGGCCATGAAAAGCAGATAGGCGCAGCCCGCATATTTGATGACAAGAAATAACGTCTCGAATGTTTTGGCAACCACGGCCAAACCTGTAGCAGCCACACTGAACCAGATGAGATCACCCACCACAAAACCGGCAATGAAAGCAGGTGCTGCCTGTGTCCCCTGCGCCAATCCACGGGCAACAACGGCAGCAAATCCCGGCCCGGGGGAAGCGACGGCCACGAAATATACCGAAGCAAAAAGCAAAATCCCTGCGATGTCCATGGTCGTGCTTTCTATCTTCCGATCGTCTGGATTCAGACGCCCATATCAAGCCTGAACTTGACGAAGCCATTCGCCGCATCACCAGCCACGGAAAGCCCCTTGAATGCGGCGATGGCATCCTTCGCCTTGGGGTGACTTTCAAAAGTCACATTCTTCGCACCCGGAACAGGTTTCAAACTCCAGTTGCCATCCGCCTTCGGGTTCAGGGTACCTGTCTGCTGGAAGAATTTGATGATCACGTCGCGCGTGGCATCGGGCGCATCCAGCACGATAGTGGTACCATCATTGCCAGCAAACCCGCCACCGCCGGACGCCCGGTAGTTGTTTGTAACGACAACAAACTGCTGTTGTGAGGTCACGGGTTTACCATCATGGGAAAGTCCCACAATACGGCTTGCACCAGCCTCAAGCACTTTGCCCGCCGGATCATATTTCGAGGGCTGCGCCAGATCGACCTGATAGGTTACGCCGTCGATCATATCAAAATTGAAAGCCGGGAATGCGGCATTGATGAGCGATTGCTCATCATCTGTCGCCCTGATCTGGTTGTACAAGCCGGCGGACCGCTCCAACCAGTCCTTCAACTGTGCCCCTGTCACTTTCACTGCCTTGAGCGTGTTTGGATAAATGTAGAGATCAGCGACATTCTTCAGCGCAACCTGCCCCTCTGCAATCTGCGTGTAGAACTCCACACCGCCCCGTCCACCCGCCTTGAAGGGTGCCACCGCTGACAGAAGTGGCAGCCCTGCATGGGGGCCGCCCGCCAGCAGTTGCTTGGCATACCAGAACTGCGCATCCGAAATGACCTGAAGGGCCGCGTTGTCAGCAATCAGCGAGAAGTAGGTGTCCATCGCCTTGGCTGTTTTGCCAACGGGACGACGCACATATTCAAGCGTGGCATCGTGCTCTGCCTGTACGGAAGCCAGCATTTCTGTATTGGCCTCCGCCAGCGGCACAACCTTGCCAGCCTCACGCTTGAAGATCGGCAGATTCCCAACCCTGTGCTCTATAACCTTGAAGTCATTGCCGCTCTTTTGCAGTGTCAGATCGATCTGACCCAAATGGCTGCCCCAGAAACCTGCCATGACGGTTGGCACGCCATTGAGTGTGCCTTTCTCGATATCGACACCAGGACGATCCTTGAAGACCGGGCTGGGGAAAACGAGATGCGAATGACCTGTCAAAATGACATCAATGCCCACAACCGAGGCAAGATAAAATGCGGCATTCTCGTCCTTGCCCTGCGGTTGAGCCGTCGAGATGCCGGTATGGGCAAGCGCCACCACGATATCGGCACCCCGTTCGCGCATCTCCGGCACCCAGGCCCGCGCTGTCTCCACGATGTCTCGTGTATCGACCTTGCCGCGCAGATGTGTCTGATCCCATTGCATGATCTGCGGCGGCGTAAAGCCGATGACGCCGATGCGCAAGCGATGCAACGCACCCGCATCGTCCACAACATCCCTGTCGAGAATGACATAGGGGCGCACCAGTGTGTCATCGCCGCGTGCGCTGCCCGCCAGGTTCTTCGCCACGTTGGCG
>JANMLW010000024.1:0-6968 GCA_031372765.1 Hyphomicrobiales bacterium | reverse complement strand
GCGGTTTCTTATCCTGCCCAAGGAACTCGATGCGGATGACGGTGAACTGACCCGCACCCAAAAGGTGCGCCGGGGCTTCATCGCCGAGCGCTACCAGCCGCTGGTGGATGCGCTTTACAGCGACAAAAACGAGCAGTTCATCGCCACCGAGGTGACCTTCGAAGACGGCCGTAAAGGCAATATCTCAGCCACCGTCAAAATCCGCGAAGGCAAGATCTTTGCTGCTGCATCTGCCCAGGAGAAAGCGGCATGAGCGACATCCTGCTTTCCGTCGACAACGTGTCCCTGCGCTTTGGCGGTGTGCGCGCCATCTCCGATGTCTCGTTTGATGTGCGCAAGGGCGAAATCCGTGCCATCATTGGCCCCAATGGGGCTGGCAAGACCTCCATGCTGAACTGCATCAACGGTTTCTACCATCCGCAGGAAGGTTCCATCACCTTCAAGGGCGTCAAGCGTCCCAAGGTGAAGCCGCATGAGGCGGCGGTGGGTGGCATCGCCCGTACCTTCCAGAACGTGGCGCTGTTCAAGGGCATGACGACGCTCGACAACATCATGGTTGGCCGCACCCTGAAAATGCACAAGAGCTTCTTCTGGCATCTCTTTCGCCATGGTCCGGCAATGACCGAGGAGATCGAGCATCGCAAGTATGTCGAGGAGATCATCGATTTCCTCGAGATTGAAGCCATCCGCAAGGTGCCTGTGGGCAAACTGCCCTACGGCTTGCAAAAGCGCGTCGAGCTTGGCCGGGCGCTGGCCATGCAGCCGGATCTGCTGCTGCTGGATGAACCGATGGCCGGCATGAATCTGGAAGAAAAAGAGGACATGTGCCGCTTCATCATCGACGTGAACAAGCAATACGGCACCACCATTGCCCTTATCGAACATGACATGGGTGTGGTGATGGACCTGTCAGACCGTGTCGTTGTGCTCGAATACGGGCGCAAGATTGCAGACGGCATTCCGGAAGTGGTGAAAGCCGACCAGAATGTCATCGACGCCTATCTTGGCGTGGCGCATTGAGGGGGATGGGCAATGTCAACCGCTGAACTCGCTACACCCTCACCGGCCCTTCCGTTCTGGGTCATGCCTGTCTTGAAGACCGTGGCTGTCATGGGGGCCATTGCTGCCGTTATCGTCGTGCTGGTAACCTCGGGCATCGCGCCAAAAGGCAGCTGGGGGCACAAGATTCTGGCTGCTCCCTTCATCGAGATGAGGGAAATGCCCGATTTGCTGGTGCAAACCCTTTGGGAAGGCGTGGTTGCGGGCATCCTGTATGCGCTGATCGCACTGGGTTTCGTGCTGATCTTCAAGGCCTCCGGTGTCTTCAATTTTGCACAAGGCATCATGGTGGTGTTTGCCGCCCTCACGCTGGTTGGTCTCTATGATACTTTCGCGCGATACGGGTTCAGCGGCACGCTGGCCGCCTATGTGGCGCTGGTGTTGACGCTTGGTGTGATGCTGATGCTGGCCGTCAGCGTGGAGCGTTTCGTGCTGCGCCCTTTGGTCAACCAGCCCGATATCATCCTGTTCATGGCGACATTCGGTCTGGCCCGACTGCTGATCGGTGTTGGTGAAACCATCTTCGGTGGCAGTTCCAAGATCATGATTTCCGATCAGCTTGGTCTGCCCAAAGGAGCCATTGATCTGGCTATTCTGGGTGGTCGCGTGACATTGCAGAAGATCGATATTGCTGCAGCTGTCATCGCAACATTGATGATCATCGCGCTTGCCGTTTTCTTCCAGAAGACCCGCATCGGCCGGGCGCTGCGTGCGGTGGCGGACAGCCACAAGGCGGCGCTGTCGGTTGGTATTTCGTTGAACCAGATCTGGATCATCGTGTGGTTCGCCGCCGGTGTGGTGGCGCTTGTCACCGGCATCATGTGGGGCGCGCGCTCCGACGTGTCCTTCGGGCTTGAGACGATCGCGCTGAAAGCCCTGCCGGTGCTCATTCTGGGTGGTTTCACCTCCGTGCCCGGGGCTATCATCGGTGGTCTGATCATTGGTGTGGGTGAGAAGCTCGGCGAGTTCTACTGGGGTCCACTTCTGGGCGGCGCCATCGAGACATGGCTTGCCTATGTCATCGCCCTTGGCTTCCTCGTCTTCCGGCCGCAAGGCCTGTTCGGCGACAAGATCATCGAGAGGATCTGATCCCGTGTTTTACCGTGAAGCCGGCCAATTCAAAACCGACTATGCCGCCGACATGGCAGTGTTTCCCATCCGTCAGGACAGGATAGGCATTGCGCTGATCCTGTTGATGGCCTTCGTCGGCATCCCGATGTTTGCCAGTGATTTCATACTCAATTCCGTGATGATCCCGTTTCTTGTATTCTCGCTGGCAGCTATCGGCCTGAATATACTCACCGGCTACACAGGTCTGATCTCGCTGGGCACGGGCGCGTTCATGGGCGTGGGGGCCTATGCCTGCTACAAGATGACGACGATCTTTCCCGGTCTCAACATCATTGTCTGCATCCTGCTGTCAGGGTTCTTTGCGGCGGCTGTTGGCGCGCTCTTCGGCTTGCCAAGTCTGCGCATCAAGGGGTTCTATCTTGCGGTCGCGACACTTGCAGCGCAGTTCTTCCTGCAATGGTGCTTTGTACGCATTCCATGGCTCTACAATTACAACCAGTCCGGCGCTATCGAGGTGGCCCAGCGCGAAGTGTTTGGCGTTATCATAACGGGAGCGCGCGCTACACCGGAGGTCAGGTACTATGTCCTGCTGAGCATCGTTGTGCTGCTGACATGGATTGCGTCCAACATCATCCATGGCCGCTTTGGTCGGATGTGGATGGCGGTGCGGGACATGGACATTGCGGCGGAGCTTATGGGCATCCGCATGTTGCCAGCCAAGCTGTTGTCCTTTGCGGTTTCCTCCTACTATTGCGGTGTCGCAGGTGCGTGCATGATGTTCCTGTGGTACGGTGGCGGCGAGGCCAACGATGCCTTCTCGATCAACCAGAGCTTCAATGTGCTGTTTATGGTGATCATCGGTGGGCTTGGCTCGCTGATCGGGGCTTTCTTTGGTGCCGCCTTTATTTCGGGTTTTCCGACATTCCTCAAGTTTGGTGTGCCGGCCCTTGGCATTCCCCTGGGTGGTGCAACGGCCGAGCATGTTACCCAGATCGTGGTGGGTGGTTTGATTATTTTCTTTCTGATTGTCGAGCCGCACGGTCTGGCGCGTCTCTGGCAGATCGGGAAGCAGAAGCTGCGGACATGGCCGTTCCCCTATTGAAGGTGGCCTGAACGAAGGAAGGGCTTGCTAGAATTTTTCTGGCAGGCATGATGCACTCAACGGATCAGCAGATCCGGAGCGACTTTGGGAGGATGCTCAGATGAAGAACACCAAATGGATGATGGGCGCTGCCTTTGGGGCAGTGATGGCAGGAATGGCGATTGTACCGGCTGCCGCGCAGGACTCGATCTATGTGCCACTGTTGACCTACCGCACCGGCGCCTTCTCGGGCTCAGGCGTGTCGATTGCTGATGGCATGCATGATTACCTTCGCATGTTGAACGAGCGCGATGGCGGTATTGGCGGTGTGAAGCTCAATATCGAGGAATGCGAAACCGGCTATGACACCAAGAAGGGTGTGGAATGCTACGAAGCCACCAAGGGCAAGGGCGCGGTTGTCTACAACCCCTATTCCACCGGCATCACATTACAGATCATCCCTAAGGCGGGCGTCGATAAAATTCCCGTGCTCTCCATGGCTTACGGCCTTTCGGCATCGGCTGATGGCAGCGTGTTCCCATGGGTGTTCAACCCGCCCGTAACCTACTGGGACGGCGCGTCGGTGATGATCCGCCACATGGCACAGCAGGAAGGCGGCCTTGACAAGCTGAAAGGCAAGAAGCTCGGCCTGATCCATCTTGATGCACCGTTCGGCAAGGAGCCCATTCCGGTTCTGGAAAGCCTCGCCAAGAAGTACGGCTTTGAAGTGAAGCTCTACCCGATTGCGGCTGCTGACATGCAGAACCAGGGTGCGACATGGCTGAACATTCGTCGTGATCGTCCAGACTACATTTACAACCAGGGTTGGGGTTCGATGAACCCGACGGCTGTCAAGGAAGCAATCAAGAATGGCTTCCCGATCGCCAAGCTGGTGGGAGTCTGGTGGGCTGGTGGCGATGAAGACGCCCGCGCCGGCGGTGCTGAAGCCAAGGGCTACAAGTCCCTCAACTTCCATGGCAGCGGAGCCAGCTTCCCCGTCATTCAGGACATCATCAAGCATGTCTCGGACAAGGGCTTCTCCAAATTTCCCAAAGAGCGGATTGGTGAGAACCTCTACAACCGGGGTGTCTACAACGCGATGCTGATTGCAGAAGGCATTCGTACGGCACAGCAGGTGACTGGCAAGAAAGTCATCACCGGCGTTGAAATGCGTGAAGGTCTTGAGGCCATGAACATCACCGCTGCACGTCTTAAAGAGATGGGCATGGAAGGCTTTGCTGAACCCGTGCGTGTTTCCTGCACGGATCACAATGGCCACCACAAGGTGTTTATCTCGGAATGGGATGGCACCAAGTATGTCAAGGCGTCTGACTGGATGGAGCCATTGAAGGACGAAGTGCGTCCGTTGATCGAGGCTGCTGCCAAGGAATACGCCGAGAAGAACGCCGGTTGGCCCAAGCGGGCTGAGGCCTGCGCAAAAGCGTCCTAACAAGCACTGAATTTGCCCTCTCCCCTTGCGGGAGGGGGTGGTTTGCAGAGCAAACCGGGTGAGGGTTTTTTTGCCTCACCCGATTGCGCCACAATACCCCTCATCCGGTCGGCATTCTGCCGACCACCTTCTCCCGCAAGGGGAGAAGGAGGAGCAAATCACCATGTCTGCCGCAATCGCCACCCAGCCTGCCACCGAACCTGTCAAACCAATCCTCTCGGTGAACAACATCGAGGTGATTTATGATCACGTCATCCTGGTGCTGAAAGGTGTTTCCGTGACTGTGCCGAAGGGCGGTATTGTTGCCATTCTTGGCGCCAATGGAGCGGGCAAGACCACAACCTTGAAAGCGATTTCCAATCTGCTCAAGGCCGAGCGCGGCGTGGTCACCAAAGGCAATATCGAGTTTGAGGGCGAACGGGTGGACACAATGTCGCCCAATGAGCTGGTGAAGCGCGGCTGTATTCAGGTGATGGAAGGTAGACATTGTTTTGGTCATCTTGATATCGAGGAAAACCTGCTGACCGGGGCTTTCACCCGCAAGGATGGCAATGCCGCCATCAAGCGTGACATGGAAAAGGTCTATGACTATTTCCCACGCCTGAGGCAGCGCAAGAATTCCATGGCGGGCTATACATCAGGCGGCGAGCAGCAGATGTGCGCCATTGGCCGCGCATTGATGAGCAACCCCAAGATGATCCTGCTGGACGAGCCTTCCATGGGCCTCGCACCTCAGGTGGTCGAAGAAATTTTCGAGATCGTCAAGGACCTGAACAGCAAAGAGAATGTGTCTTTTCTCATCGCCGAGCAGAACACCAATATGGCGCTGAAATATGCAACCTATGGCTATATCATGGAGACGGGCCGCATCGTCATGGATGGTGAGGCCAAGGCGTTGCGCGAGAACGAGGACGTCAAGGAGTTCTACCTTGGCGTGGCTGAGGGCGCGAAAAAGAGCTTCAAGGATGTGAAGCATTACAAGCACCGCAAGCGCTGGCTGGGGTGAGGGGCGAGATCTGGGAATGCCCACGATCTCCTCCTTCTTTGGCATCATTGTCCAGATGTACTGGAGGGATCACGCTCCGCCGCACGTCCATGCGTTCTATCAGGGACAGGAAGCCCTTTTTCGGATCAGCAACGGTCGTCTGATCGCTGGCAGTGTACCGCCGGTCGCAGCCAAATTGATGCGCACCTGGATAGCTCGCCAAGAGCGGAGTTGATGGCAAACTGGGAGCGTGGCACACTGCACTTGCCGTTTGATAAAATCGCTGGATTGGATAACCCATGATCACGCTTGTGAAAGTTACGTCTGTCCGCCCCATTCGAGGCTATGAACTGGCCATCGGCTTTTCAGACGGAACAACCGGCATCCATGATCTTGAAGCCATTGTTGCCGAAGGCGGAGCGATGCTTGAGCCTCTCAAGGATATTGCTTTTTTCCAGCGGGTTTTCATCGAATTTGGCGTGCTCGCATGGCCAAACGGATTTGATGTTGATGCAATCGCCTTGCACGCCGAGATGAAGAGCCGTGGTCTTCTGGCCAAGGCCGCCTGAACGCTCATCATGCCCTCAACCATCCTCGACGCCTGGTACGGCGCCCTGCGCAGTGGCAATCTCGAAGCTATCCGTGATGTGGCAACACCCGATATCCGCGTCTGGTGGAACGGCCCGGCGGATCTTGTGCCTTGGGCGGGTGAACACAGCGGCGTCGATGCCGCCATCACCTTCTTTGCGAACGTGACA
This sequence comes from Hyphomicrobiales bacterium, assembly GCA_031372765.1. GTDB lineage: Bacteria > Pseudomonadota > Alphaproteobacteria > Rhizobiales > Beijerinckiaceae > JADCCX01. The sequence goes on along the minus strand of JANMLW010000024.1, from coordinate 564 downwards.
AATCATCTTGCCGTACTGCGCACGACGGTCGTCGAGCGGATCGATACACCCGATGCCGCCTTGATTTTCCTCGATGCGCACTGGCAGGTGAAAAGCAACGGCGTTGAGATCAAAGCAAAAGCGATCAACGTCTTCCGCTTCCGCGATGGCAAAGTGGCGGGGTATGAGGTTTATCCTGATAGTGCCGCGTTTGTGCGGGCGCTGGGGTAGATTCAGGCTTGAGTTGCTTTGCACCGGGTATGTGTGTCCTTCGAGGCTCCGCTTCGCTGCGCACCTCAGGATGAGGAGTCCGGTGTATTGCATCTCCATTATGGACAGAAGTTGATGGATTGTTGATGCCAAACGCTGATTTCCTCATCCTGAGGTGCGAGCACAGCGAGCCCCGAAGGACGCACAATGCGCCTGCAGCCCCTCATTTCGAGGTGCTTGCCGCAGGCAAGCCTCGAGAAACGAGGCTGTGCTTTATGCGGCGGGGTGTCTCGAGGCTCGCTCTGCTCGCACCTCGACATGAAGGGCCTGAGGGATGGATTATATTGATGCAATTGATATGGCGATCCTCTCAGC
>JANMLW010000289.1:0-7172 GCA_031372765.1 Hyphomicrobiales bacterium | reverse complement strand
CGGGGGGAGGGAGAAATCACCATTCACCTCTCAGTCAGCTTCAACTCAATCCGGCGGTTGCGGCGATAGATATCGTCACCTTCGCCTGCTTCAATCGGCTGGAATTCACCAAAGCCTGCCGCCAGCAGCCGCGTTTCCGGGATGCCGCGCGAGGCAAGATAGCGCACGACCGCGATGGCGCGGGCCGCTGACAGCTCCCAGTTGGAAGGAAACTGCACCGATTGAATGGGGCGCTTGTCGGTATGTCCGTCAACCCGCAACACCCAGGCAATATCGGGCGGGATCTCGCGTGCCGCATCGGTCAGTACGACTGCGAGCTTGTCCAGCTCCGGCAATCCGGCAGGATTCAGCACGGCCTGCCCGGCCTCGAACAGGATTTCCGACTGGATGACGAAGCGGTCCCCCACCACACGGAACTCCGCCCGAGTGGCCAGCACATTGCGCAAACGACCAAAGAAATCCGAGCGGTAGCGCGTCAGTTCCTGCACCCGTTGCGCCAGTGCCACATTCAGGCGCGCACCGAGTTCCGCAATGCGGGACTGCGCGTCGCGGTCCTTTTGCTCGGTTATGTTAAGGGCTTCCTCGACAGCCGACAATTGCCGCCGCAGCGCTGCAATCTGCTGGTTCAGAACCTCGACCTGCGCCGCAGCCCGAGCCGTCAGTTGCTGCTCACTCGCCAATGAACGCTGCGCTAGCGTAGCACGGTCAGCCGCAGCACCGCCCGCCAGAGCATCTGCTTTCAACTGGTCCGCTTCGCGTCGCGCGCTTTCAAGTGTCGCCGTCAGACTTGATAGCGCATCGTCCCGTCCCCGCCCGCTGGCCTTTTCCAATGACAGCAGATCGGTCAGTTCGGCAATCTGCCGATTCAGTTTCAGCAGGGCATCATCCTTGCCACTGACCTCGCGGGAAAGGAAAAACTGCCCCATCATGAAGACAGCCAGCAGAAACACGATGACCAGCAGAAGCGTGGTCAACGCATCGACATAGGCGGGCCAATAATCGACACCCTGATGGCGACGGCGGTTGCGTGTAACGGCCATCACTCACGTACTTTCTGCGCCATAAGCTCTTTCAGGAGCTTCTTGACGTCGTCATGACCTTCCGATTGCGATTCCACCCAGTCACGGATCTGCTGCTGTTCCTGCCGCATATGCGTGACAAGCGACTGTATCCCCTCGGCCAGATTGGCGAGCGACTGACTGGTGACAGCATTGCCCGCTTGCGTGGTGAGCAGGCGGTTCAGGCGCTCCAGCGTGGCGGTCAGATCCCCGCTGTCGAGATGCGCGGTATCGGCCGCCGTGGTCGAAAGCCAGTCCTCAAGCTCATTGTAAAACCGCGTTTGTGCCTGGCCTGCCTGCAGATCGAGAAACCCGAGCACAAGCGACCCGGCCAGACCAAACAGCGAGGACGAAAACGATATACCCATGCCTGCAAGAGGAGCCTGCAATCCGGCTTTCAGATCATCAAACAGAACCGTGGCATCCTTACCTGTCTGCATCGAACCGATGACATTGCTGACGGATCCGACGGTTTCCAGCAGTCCCCAGAACGTGCCCAGCAAGCCCAGAAATACCAGAAGCCCCGTGAGATAGCGTGAGACATCACGCATTTCATCAAGCCGCATGCCAACCGATTCCAGTACGGACCTCAGTGTCGAGGTGGAAATGACCTGCCGTCCCGCCTTGTCCCCCAGCAATGTCGCAATGGGTGCCAGCAGTGACGGGGTGGATTGCAAGGCAAGATCAGGCCGGGCACCGCGCAGTTCATTAACCCAGCGCACCTCGCGAAACAGGCGGACGACCTGCCACAGAGACAGTAGTATGCCAATGATCAGGCAGCCCACAATCAACCCGTTGAGGCCCGGATTGGACATGAAAGCGCGTTGCAGGTCCTTGGCCAGAATCAGCAGGATGAAGCCCGAAAGCACAAGGAAAACCATCATCCGCACGAGGTAGCGGCGTGGTGTCGTCAGCTTCAGCGGATCGTGGGCAAGGTCTGGATTATCGGCCATAGGGTTCATTTTCCTGACAAGTCACGACACCACCATTCCCACGCATCGCCTGCAAATGGAACTTCCAAAAGATATCAAGCCCTTGACATCATGGCAAAAAAGCGACGGCGACAGGCAGATCCTGCCTTGCCGCAAGGAGACAACGCTATTTTGACAGGAAATCCGTTATCTTTGAACCCAGCGGAGCAAGATGAATTACCCCGTTGAGATGACCGTTGGCACCGGCAATCTCGGCGGATTCAACTGTCGTTCCATTGGCCTTGAGAGCGGCTTCGGTGGCCTTGATCCATTCCGCCGGAAACACCTGATCGCCCGGCGCATAAAGCAGCAGGGTTTTCGCCTTGATCTTCCTGGCGGCTTCATCCAGCGTTTGGGACCCCCCCGGTGCAAAGGTCTGGTTGGCGCTGACCAGATAGAGGAAGTGGTTGGCGTCAGACACCTTGGCGCGTGCGGCACCGGCTGTGTTCAGGAATGTCTCGATCCGGTAGCGGTTGCTCATGTCAGCCGCAGGATCCTTGCCGCCTTCAGCGAACGACCGTCCAAAGCTCTTTTGTGCCCATTCCCAGTGATTGGCATGCAGGGAAACCAGTTTCAGGGCATCCGCGAGGCCTGCGTTGGGCGGCTCCTTGCCGTAGTAGTCGCCACCATTCCATTTGGGATCAAGCCGAATGGGTGAAGCCCAGGCATCCAGCCAGGCGATCAGCCATGGCGAAGCCTCGGCGGCACCGATGACCGGAATGATCCGCTCAACCATGTCAGGATAGCGCGCCGCCCAGTCATAGGCCTGCAAGGCCCCCATCGAGGCTCCCATGACCGTATGTAATTTACGGATGCCCAGACTCTCGACCAATGCCTTCTGGACATTGACGAAATCGCCCACGCCTACGACAGGAAAGCTCATGCCGTAGGGTTTGCCTGTAGCGGGATTTGTTGAAGCTGGACCCGTGGTGGTAACGGTCGCCATGCCAGTGTTGAGATTGACCAGGGTGTCAGAGGACAGCACAAAATACTTGTTCGTATCAATCGCCTTGCCGGGACCGATCAGCCCATCCCAGTAACCAGCGGCGGCATCCTCCGCCTTGTATTTGCCGAGAGCGTGGCTGTTGCCGGAGAAGAAATGCGTGATCAGGATCGCATTGGAGCGATCTGCATTGAGCGCGCCCGCTGACTGCCAGCCCACCTTGACGCCAGCAATGGTCTTGCCACCAAGCGTCGTGAGGCTCGGCATCTCGAAGACTTTCTTCTCGACGATCAGCGGCGCGGGTGCCTGCGCTTTTGCAGGTGCAGAGCAAAGCAGGATGGCCGTGGCAACAATGGTAAGGGAACGTAACATCCGCACTCTCCTCCGTAGGGCCCCTATCCAGACCGTTGGGGAGAGTTGATCAGGACTGAGGGCTGACGTCTAGCCCTATCAGCCGCTCAGCTGGCTTGTGCCTTCTTCAAAACACCGATCAAGGCCTTCTGCATCGATTCATTGCCAGCGAGCACATCGCCGGATGCCATGTAGCTGTCATGACCGGCAATATCGCCAATGTAACCGCCGGCTTCCTTCACCAGAACAGCACCGGCAGCAATATCCCAACTGCTAAGCCCACGCTCCCAGTAGATGTCGAAGCGTCCTGCGGCTATGTAGGCGAGATCGAGCGCTGCCGCTCCGTAACGGCGAACACCGGCGGCCTGCGCCATGACATGCGACACTTCCTTGAGAAAAAGCGGGTGATCGCCTCGCCCCAGATGCGGAATGCCGCAGACAACAACAGCTTCCCGGATATCCGTACGTTGCGCCACGCGCAGGCGCTGATTGTTGAGATAGGCGCCCTGGCCTTTTTCGGCCATAAACATTTCGTCCGTGACAGGATTATAGACAATGCCCGCCACCATCTGACCGTCGCGCTCCAGACCGATTGAAATGGCAAAATGCGGGATTCCGTGCAGGAAGTTCGTGGTGCCATCCAAGGGGTCGATATGCCAGATATGCGTCTTGTCCTTGCCGTCGACGATGCCCGACTCTTCCATCTTGAAGCTGTAACCGGGGCGGGCGCGCGACAGCTCCTCGAAAATCACCCGCTCGGATTTCTGATCCGCCGCCGTAACGAAATCCGCCGGGCCCTTGCGCGAAACCTGCAACATGGCAACCTCGCCAAAATCCCTTTTCAGGCCCTTTGCCGCCTTCATGGCGGCAGCAGTCATCACATTCATCAATGGGGTGCGTATCATGGGTATCTCGTCAGATTGTCAAAACAGCAAAATTCCTGCGGCTTACTGCGCTGCTTGGGCGGTGTGGTCAAGCCACACACTCAGCATGCCTGCCACCTGTTTTTCCTTGGAAATCGTCGGCAAAAAAAAGAACATCACTTCGATGTCTTAAATATGCTTTAATTCCTATGTTCAGTTCCTGCGAAGCAAGTGAACAAGGCAGCAGGCCATGACGATCAACCAGAAGTCTTTCTTCTATGCCATTCGCAAACCTCTTTTTGAGGGTCGCATCAGCGCCAGTCAGGTCATGGGGTTATCCGCAATCCTGACCGCGTGGGATAGGGTTTTGCCGGGTAGAGATATGAACCAGAGCAAAGATCTGCGCCACCTCGCCTATATGCTGGCGACGACCCACCACGAGACGGGGCGAAAGATGCAGCCCATACGTGAACTTGGCGGGAGCATATACTATCGAAAAATGTACGACATAACCGGTGACAGACCGCGACTGGCCAGAGCCAATGGCAACACCAACGACGGGGATGGTGCGCGCTACTGTGGCCGGGGATTTGTGCAACTGACCTGGAAAAGCAACTACCGGCGTGCTGGTGAAAAGCTCGGTCTTGATCTGCTGGCAAATCCTGATCTGGCCCTTGCCCTGCAACCTGCAATCCTTATCCTGTTTACCGGCATGACAGAAGGCTGGTTCACGGGGAAAAAACTGTCCGACTATTTTTCTGCGTCAAATGCTGACTGGTTCAATGCACGCCGGATCATCAACGGTGCGGACCGCGCCAGTTTGGTTGCAGATTATGCGCGTGGATACTGGTTAGCGTTGCAGACCGCAACGCAGCAAATGCCGATGGATATCAGTTTAACACAGGCACCGGCACCACGCACCGTACTCCCGCACCGCAGGATCAGGCCTTCAGCAGCTTTGAAACGGCCACAACCGCCGCTGCCTTTTCATCAAATGCCCATGGACCCAGGGCGATGAACTCGGACCCGGTTTTGGCAAGAACGGCTACGGCCTCAAGCGACGGCGCATAGGCCACACAGGGAATGGTGAAAACCTCCGCCCACCAGCGACAACGCTCCTCGACCTGCTCCAGTGGCGGCAGGGAACCATCGGCTCTCGGCTCACCAAACATCAGGTAGTCGCAACCACATTCACCCGCGGTCATGGCCATATCGCGGTTGCGCAAGCCACCCACGCCAACAATACGATCCGGCTTCAGCTCCTGCATCGCAACCTTGAGGTCATCCGGCTGTACGATATGCACACCATCCGCACCCCAGCGGGCCACATTGCGCAGGTCAGCCGGGGCATCAATCAGCAGGGCTACTCCGGCCTCCTGAACCACAGGGGACAGAGAGGCGATAATCCGCTTCGCTTCCTTTTCGTCATTGGTTAACAGGTTGAGCTGCAAGCAAGCCACATCTCCGGCTGTGAGGGCCACCTCCAGAACGGAAGCAAAGCCTGTGGCATCAGAGACAGGGGGTGTGATCAGGTAGAGGCGCGGTGAGGACATGCCACTCTCTCAACCAGAGCGTGACACAATCTGCAACAGCAAAGGCTGATATCCTTACTTCATGGCCTTGCGGGCAGCGACCGCCGAATCAGGAAAATCACTGAAAAGGCCATCAACACCAAGTTTGAAAAAAGCCTCGTATTCCGCACCGGCATTGCCCTTGAAATCCGATGCCAGACGACGTGGTTCATTGCGAAAGGTCCAAGTATGGACGAAAAGGCCAAGAGCATGAGCATCTGCCACCAGAGTGGTTGGTGCCATCAGCACCCGGTCCTGCTCATCAATCTTGCCATCCTTGTTGAGATCAAGGGGCTTTCCATCAACCCCCAATGTTTGTCTGGAAGACATGATGTAGGGCTTTGAGGGACCAACGCCATCAGCATAGGTCTTGATCTGCCTCAGGCCCTCTTTTGTCACGAGATCTGCGTAGGTCAGCTTCTCGCCTGTAATGGCAAAATCATATGGCTTGTCGAAGGGCGGTTTCAATACAATATCGCCATTGGCATCGACGCCACTGGCCCCAACAAGTTGCACCAGACGAACATTGGTGAGACGGCGCAGAAACTTGAGGTTGGAAACCTCAAAGCTCTGGATAAAAACGGGGTCATCCTTGGTGGTCCAGCCCGCAGCATTCAGCACGCCGACAAGGCTTGGCTCGATTGGCAGGCCGATAGCATTGTGAAGCGTTGGATGCTTGGTTTCGGGGTAAACGCCAATCGTACGCCCAAGGCGAACTGTTTCTGATTTGGCCAATGCGATGATTTCCGGGAATGTCGGAATGTAAAACTTGCCATTGCTGGATTGATCACGCTCCTTCATGGCCTGTTTGGCGCGTAGGATGCGGATTTCATCGATGGTAAAATCACCCGCAAACCAGTCATCTGTCTCGACACCGTCAACCAGCATCTTGCGCTTGCGGCCCGTAAACTCCGGCCTGTCGGCAATGTCGGTTGTGCTTGAAAGCATCGGCTCATGCCGCGCGATCAGATGACCGTCCTTGGTCATCACCAGATCAGGCTCGATGAAATCAGCGCCCTGCTCGATTGCGAGCTTGTAGGCTTCCAGTGTGTGCTCGGGCAGATAGCCCGGTGCACCACGATGGCCGATCACGAGCGGTGGCTTGCCATCAAGTGTCTTGAACTGCTGGGCCATCACAGGGGTGGAACAAAAAGCCACAGCCGCTGCTATCATCAGTATCATCAGACGCATTGCTATCTCCCAATGGCAATGCCACCGCCCCATAACTAAAGCAACAGTGGCTCACTGCAAGGTCATGGTAGATTATGACAGGATGATATCAAGCTGTCTGTTATGCCGAGAAAGTAGGATCCAGCTCGCCCTTAACGTAGCGCTTGGCCATTTCAGCCGTGGTCAGCACACGGCTGATCTGGCCTGCCTGACCCGCGGTGTTGAACTCCTGCAACCGCTGTTTG
>JANMLW010000274.1:0-18288 GCA_031372765.1 Hyphomicrobiales bacterium | reverse complement strand
GTGCCGACTCAAAGCGGGGATCTTCCAGATCGCTATAATAACCGCCCAACTGGTCAGCCAACAACATGCCCTTGTAGACGACGGTGCGGCAGGAGAGCGAAACAGGGTAAAAGCCCATCTCGCGCGGGGCCTTCATCTCGTAGGCAGCATTGGAGATTACCTTGCGCAGGATGAACAGCCGACGCTCAAACGTATCCTCGTTGCTAGACTGGCTGTCGCGTCCGATGAACACCTGTAGATGGCGCGGCTCGGTTGGCTTGACGCTCACGCCCAGATCAGACGGATCGGTTGGAGGCACGCGCATGCCAAGCAGTCGGAACCCTTCATCTGCCACCGATTTCTCGATGATGTCCTTGCACAGGGCTGCCACTTCAGGATCACGCGGCAAAAAGAACTGGCCAACGGCATAGGAGCCAGCCTCCGGCAGGGAGTATCCGAGCTTGGCACATTCCTCGCGGAAGAACCGGTGGGGAATCTGCACCAGCATGCCGCAGCCATCACCAGCTTTTGGATCAGCGCCGACTGCCCCGCGATGGACAAGATTGCGCAGGATATCGAGACCCTTGGCCACGATTCCATGGGTCTTGCGGTTCTTCATGTCTGCCACAAACCCAACGCCGCAGGCATCCTTCTCATGGGCCGGGTTGTAAAAACCCGTTGCTTTTGGCAGGCCGGGATCACGCACCACAGTATGGCGGTGAAGGGCATCAGTGATGGATTGCACACCTGCTGGCGGATGCGTCATGTCATCCAGCTCGGACTTGATGATCCAGTCTTGCGCGGTCTTGATCATACTGGCCTCCAGAAAGCCGTTTCCTGAGCCATCCGCATCGGATGGCCATACTACAAAAAGCATAGGTGAAAGTCAGCAGACTTTTGTGAATGGTCAGCCTTCCTGTCCTAATAAAATCTCAAAACACTTATGCCCTCATTGTGCAAGCAGAAATCGCAGAAATGTAGGAAAATATGGCAAAATGTGGTATTTAACGTAATTAAAATTCAAAAAATATAAAACTAATATATTTTAATTACTTATCTCCAGTTTTTATTAGGGCAAAGAAATTTTATGTCGTACCAAGACGATCTCAAGGAAAAAGGTACGCAATAATATTACGCACTAAAACGCATTTTGGCCTTAAGTTGGCTTGCAGGCTGATGAAGAGGTCTTTTTCGGTCAGGCACGCCCAGCTTGATTGGACAGCATCGCCGGATCGATGCCGAGCTTTTTCAGGGCCAGATCATACTTCGCGTTGAAATCGCTGCCAAAGATGATGTCCTGATCTCCGGGACAGTGCAGCCAGCCATTGGCCGCAATCTCGCGTTCGAGCTGCCCCGCCCCCCAACCAGCATAGCCAAGGGCCATAATCGCTGATTTCGGACCTTCAAGCCGTGCCATGGCCCGCAGGATATCAAGGGTTGCCGTCATGCAGACGCCATTGGAGATTGTCTGTGTAGACTCTCCGGCCTCATAATCGGGAGAATGCAGCACAAAGCCCCGGCTGGTTTCCACAGGCCCGCCTTTCAGGATATGGGCATGTGAAACGTGGCGGGGCAGACGGATGGCCTGATCCGCCTCTATTACATCCAGCTGCACAAGCAGATCGCGGAATGTCATGCTGGGCGAGCGCTGGTTGATGACAATGCCCATGGCCCCGTCCCGCGAGTGGGCACACATGTAGATAACGGTTTTCTGAAAGCGCTCGTCGCGCATGCCAGGCATGGCAATCAGCATCTGCCCGCCCAGCATGGCGGTGTTTCCGATGTCTGCCTTGAGATTGCGAAAGCTCATGGTCAGCATGGTACACATGAAATTGGCAATTTGGAAAGTTTGCAGTTGTAGGATGTATTGACTGAATAACGATCACGGAAACTTGGATGGCATTTGAACAAGGCCAATGTCAGACAGATGCGATGGATATGGTCGCATTACGCGTTTTGACACGACGGACATTGCTGGTTGGCATAGGTGCGGCTCTGCTGCCTTCCGTCATGCCTGTCACAACGCCTGCAATGGCGGAGGGATCGCTGCAATCCGCTTGGTCGAAAGCATCACATTCGGAGATCCGCCTGATTGCGGGAGGCCCTGTCGTGGGCAAAACTGGCGTGCACCGCGCAGGCATTGCCATGCACATGAACCAGGGATTCAAGACCTACTGGCGTCATCCCGGTGACAGCGGTGTGCCGCCTGTCTTTCATTACGATGGATCGGAGAACCTCAAATCCGCCGAAGTGCTTTTTCCGGCACCGCACCGCTTTGCAGATGGGGCAGGCGGATTCTCGTTCGGATATGCAGGGCCTGATCTGATCCTGCCAGTGAGGGTCACGGCGACGGATCCGTCAAAGCCTGTCCTTCTGAAGCTGCGGATGGACTATGCCGTCTGCGAAAAACTCTGCGTTCCTGCATCGGGCAAGGTTGAAATGATGCTGGATAACCGGACACAGGCAGGCGGGCACAGTAAATTGTTGCTGGCGGAGCAGCGCATACCCGCTTCACGGGCAATGGCGGAAGGCGCTGCTATGCGCGTTGCTGGATTGCGCAAGGCAGATCAGCCCGAACATTTTCTGGTGGATGTTGCGGGCACAGATATTGCCGGATCGGGTGGAACGCCCCCTGAATTATTTCTTGAGGGTGAATCACCCTGGTTCCTGGAGACCAGAAAGTTCACGGGGCAGCCCGACGGATCAGGCACATTTCTTGTTGCCGTGATCGAGCGGTCAAAAGCGCTGGATTGTACCGGAGCCGATCTCACGCTGACGCTGGTGAGTGATAAAAATGCCGTCGAGGTCAGAACGAGGCTCGACCTCGCACTCGTCTCGCCCTAAGCTCAATCTTGAGCCTTTGCTTCAGGAACAAGAAACATGACAATCAAGGTTGGCGATCGTTTACCAGACGTGACATTCCGCATCATGACCGCTGAAGGTCCAAAGCCAGTGACCACGCAGGATGTGTTTGGCGGCAAGAAGATGGTGCTTTTTGCAGTGCCTGGTGCCTTTACCCCCACCTGTCACAAGAACCACATGCCTGGCTACGTGCAGCACGGCGACCTTATCCGCGCCAAGGGCGTTGATGGCATTGCCGTAACCGCTGTGAACGATCCGTTCGTGATGAAAGCCTGGGAAGACGCGTCAGGAACCGATGGCAAGATAGCATTCCTTTCCGATGGAAACGCAGATTTCGCCAAGGCGATTGGCCTTGACATGGATGGATCAGGCTTTGGTCTTGGCACACGCACCAAGCGCTATTCGATGCTTGTGAATGACGGCGTCGTGGAAAAACTGGCCATCGAGGATGCGCCGGGTCAAGCCGCCGTTTCGGGCGCCGAAGCCATGCTTGGGATGCTGTAAAGCGTCCATCAGTTCTATTGACTGGCAAGACAAGGCGATCTAAGCCTTATCCATGGGGTTTAGAACGTCGCCCCGTCAGGCATTCGCCCAAGACGTTGACCGGTGCCAATCCATTGGCCACAGGTAAATCAGGGGCGTACACATGATCCGCATTCCATTCTCGCTATCTGTGCATGACCTTGCGCATCGCATGGGGCATCAATCAGCGCCGCAAATCATTGATGTGCGTCTGTCGGATGATCATGCCGCTGACCCCCACGATATTCCAGGCTCTGTGTATCGCGCCGAAGCGGATTTCGATAGATGGGCTACCGCGCTCGATAGCACGAGGCCTGTCATTGTCTCCTGCCACAGGGGCATGAAGGTTTCGCAGGCCATTGTCGCAAAATTGCGGGCCCGCAACTGGCAGGCGGCATCCCTGCTGGGTGGGCACGTGGCATGGGAGCAGGCAGGATTGCCACTGCTGGACCGCAACAGCCTTCTGAAAGCCGGCATCAGGGAGGGCACCGTATGGGTAACCCGTCGCCGACCGAAAATCGACAGGGCAGCCTGCCCATGGCTGATCAAGCGATTTATCGATCCCGCCGCGACATTTCTCTACGTCGAGCCAGATCAGGTGCAGGCTGTCGCTGCCCGCACCGGCGGTATCCCCTACGACATTCCTGATGTGCCCATCAGCCATATGGGGGAGGATTGCAGCTTCGATACCCTGCTGAAACTGGCCGGTATCGCCAACCATGCGCCGCTGGCCAGACTGGCATTGATCGTGCGCGGGGCCGACAATGCCCGCTTTGATCTCGCACCTGAGGCCGCAGGACTTTTGGCTGTCTCTTTGGGTCTGTCCGATCTCGCAGGCGATGATGACCATGGCATGATCAGGCAGGCCTTCACTGTCTATGATGCGCTCTATGCCTGGGCGGCACGGGCCTCCGCTGAAACCCACAACTGGCCGCCGAAGGCTTGAGAGGTGATTGCATGACCTCTCCTGCATTCACGACTGAAAACGCAATCAAACCCTCCCTGGGTGAACTGACGCGGGCTTTCTTCCAGATCGGGGTTCTGTCCTTTGGCGGCGCCACGGCGCAGATCGCCATGATGCATACGCTGGCAGTGGACGAGCGCAAATGGATTGATGACGCGCGTTATCTCAGGGCGCTCAACCTGTGCATGTTGCTGCCCGGGCCGGAGGCACAGCAGCTCGCCACCTATATCGGCTGGTATCTGCATGGCATTCGTGGTGGCATTATCGCCGGACTGCTTTTTGTGCTGCCCGGCGCGCTGCTGATGCTTGGCCTGAGTTTGCTGTTCGTGATGGGAAGTGGCATCACTGTCGTAGATGGCCTGTTCTTTGGCATCAAGGCAGCTGTGCTGGCGATTGTGGCACAGGCCGTGATCAAGCTCTCGAAGAGGGCGCTGAAATCGCAGGCTTTTGTCATGATTGCCGTGGTGGCCTTCGCGGCTTTTGCCTTTCTGAACGTGCCCTTTCCTGTGGTCATTCTGGCAGCGGCAGCTCTTGGTATTGTGCTCACACGGAATGACAAGGCTCCTGATATCCCCGCGATTGCCTTGACCGGAGAGGAAAAAGCACATCGTTGGCGGGATACGATCAGCGCCGTAGCGGGCGGATTGGTGGCCTGGTGGCTGCCTGTTGGCTTGCTGGCCCTGCTGCTTGGGGGCGGGCATGTGGTGGTACAACTGGCGCTGTTTTTCTCCAAGCTGGCCATCCTGAGCTTTGGCGGAGCCTATGCATTGCTGGCCTGGCTATCGGATGAGGCGGTTCTGCGCGGCTGGGTAACAACAGACGAGATGATTGCCGGATTGGGCCTTGCCGAAACCACGCCGGGGCCAACCATTCTGGTCACGCAATTTGTGGGCTTCATTGGTGGTTGGAAAACACCCGGAACGCTGTCTCCCGTGCTCTCGGCTGTGCTCGCCGCCTGCATCACGACATGGGTGACCTTTGCGCCGTCGTTTGTGTGGATTTTTGCTGGCGCGCCTTGGCTCGATGATCTGCTGCGTAACAAGGCATTGGCTGGAGCCCTGCAGGGCATCACGGCAGCTGTCGTTGGGGCCATATCCTGGCTGGCGGTGCTGTTTGCACTCAACACTGTTTTCACCAGTACAGTTTTTGGTTCCTTTGGCCTTCTAAGGTGGCCGGTTGTCACAGTCGGATCGCTTGATCTTGCGGCATTGGCACTGGCAAGCCTCGCCATCGTCATGACATTTGTCTGGAAACAGTCGATGATCAGGGTTCTGCTGGTCTGTGCCGGCCTGGGTGTTGCCGCCAAACTGTCGGGCCTGGCCTGAAATCTCCCGCCAAGGCCGCTTGACCGATTGCCTGATTGACCGAAAAGTCTCATGTTGTCGTATCACGAGGAGATTTAGCATGACTGCTGCCATCGTTGGCTGGGCGCATATGCCCTTTGGAAAACACGAAAACGAAACCGTGGAAAGCATGGTGGTGCGCGTGGCCAGCGACGCCATGCTGCATGCGGGCATTGCGCCGGGTGATGTCGACGAGATTGTCATGGGCCATTTCAATGCGGGTTTCTCGCGGCAGGATTTCACGGCATCACTTGTGTTGCAGGCGGATCCTGCCCTGCGCTTCAAGCCGACGACGCGGGTGGAGAACGCCTGTGCCACGGGATCAGCCGCCGTGCATCAGGGACTCAAGACCATTGTGGCCAGACAGGCGCGTATTGTGCTTGTGGTCGGTGTTGAGCAGATGACGAAAACACCTGGCTCCGAGATTGGCCAGAACCTGCTGAAAGCCTCCTATCTGCCCGAAGACGGCGAGACGCCTGCCGGTTTCGCAGGTGTCTTCGGCAAGATTGCCGGAGCCTATTTCCAGAAATATGGCGACCAGTCCGATGCTCTGGCGCTCATAGCGGCCAAGAACCACCGCAACGGCGTGGGCAACCCCTATGCGCAGATGCGCAAGGATTTCGGCTATGATTTCTGCCGTGCCGAAAGCGAGAAGAACCCCTATGTCGCAGGCCCCCTCAAGCGTACGGATTGCAGCCTGGTTTCGGATGGTGCGGCCGCCCTTGTGTTGGCTGATATGGAAACGGCGCTGCGCATGAAGCGGGCGGTGTATTTCCGCGGTGTCGGACACGCCCAGGATTTCCTGCCCATGTCGAAGCGCGATATCCTCGCCTTTGAAGGCTGCACGGTAGCGTGGGGCCGCGCTCTGGCACAAGCGGGCATCAGCATTGATGATTTGTCCTTTGTCGAAACCCATGACTGTTTCACCATTGCGGAACTCATCGAGTACGAAGCCATGGGCCTGACCAAGCCAGGCCAGGGCTACCGCGCCATCAAGGAAGGCTGGACCGAGAAGGATGGCAAATTGCCGATTAATCCATCCGGCGGCCTGAAAGCCAAGGGCCACCCCATCGGAGCAACAGGCGTATCCATGCATGTGCTGTCCGCCATGCAACTGACAGGCGAGGCACCCGAGGGCATTCAGGTGAAAACACCCAAACTGGGTGGCATCTTCAACATGGGCGGCGCGGCGGTGGCCAACTACACCAGCGTGCTTGAGCGGGTGAGATAGACCCATGGCTGCGCCCCTGCCGAAACTCTTTACACTCGCCTTGCTCGGCGCTTTGCCTGTCGGTACTGCGCAAGCCCAATCTGTGCCGCATTCTGACATCATCAGTACGACGGCGGTTTATAGACAGCGGGATGTTGTGGCAAAGCGCTACGGGGATGTGGCCATAGCACTGAAGTCTCCGTTCTTCTTGGACCAGAAAACCGATTTCACTGACCACAGCGCCATGATGACCTTTTTACGGGGCCTTACCGCTGCAAACTCTGGAACTATGGTATTGTTGTCAGCGGGTCAATCCCAGCAGGGGCGTGATATCCCCCTGCTCCTGTTGACAGCGGAAGGTGACAAGACGCTGGAAGCCGCCAGCAGGCACACCACGCGGCCAATAATATGGTTCCTTGGCTTGCAACATGGCAATGAACCAGCAGGTGGCGAATCCATGCTCGCTCTGGCGTCTGAATTTGCTGCGCCAGACATGCAGGCGCTGCTCCAGAAAGTCACCATCGTGATTGTCCCAAGGGTCAATCCCGATGGGGCCGAGCGCTTCCAGCGCAACACCGCCAACGGGGCTGACCCGAACCGCGATCACCTCTTGCTGTTCCTGCCAGAGACCCGCCGTCTGCACGGTGCCATGCGACAATTGCAGCCCGATGTGGTCTTCGATCATCACGAGTTTTCGGTCGCCAACCGCTGGATCGAGAAATACGGCATGATCCAGGCTGTCGATGCGCTGCTGTTGCAGGCGACCAATCCCATGGTCTCGAAAGGTATATCGACACTGGCCGAGCAGCTGTATCGCCCTGCTGTCGATGCCGAGCTTGCCAAGCATCAGCTCTCGTCATTCTGGTATTACACCACGAGCACCCGCCTGTCAGACAAGGTTGTCTCCATGGGAGGCAACAACCCCGGCATCGCGCGCAATGCCATGGGGCTTGGCGGTGCTGTATCCTTCCTGATCAAGACGCGCGGCATCGGAATCGGCCTTGAGGGCTGGCAAAGGCGCGTTGCCACACATCTTGTTGCGGCCCGCGCCGTGATCGAGGCTAGCGCCAGGGGCGGACAGGAATTGAAGCAGACTATACAGCGTGAGCGGGCAGCCGTGGCCAGTGCCAGCGATGACTTGATCGTGGCAAGCCGCATTCCCGCGAAACCTCTGGACATCCCCCTGCTTGATCCTGTGACAGCCGAAATCCGGCAGGTCAGCGTGCCGTTTCAGGACTCCCGCCTCATCGAGCCGACACAAACGCGGGTGCGGGCTGCCGGTTATCTTGTGACGGGCGCAACAGAGGTGGTCACAGAGCGCCTGCGCCTGCAAGGCGTCGCCCTTTGCCACATGCCTACCGGCACAAGACTGAATGTGGATGCCTATGCCCTTGAGGCCGTGGCGGCGACGGCGGGCCGTGAGAACATCAACCCGGACCAGACCTTGAAAGCCTCACTTTCCACCCGGCAGATCACCCTCAGCTCTGACACGCTCTACATTCCAATGGCGCAGGCTGCTGCGGGCATCGTTGCTTCCACGATGGAGCCCGATTCGCCCGGCAGCTATCTTGCAACAGGTGTGATCCCGTTGGCTGCTGGCGTGACAGAAGCCCCTGTTTTTCGTGTCAAGCGCGGACAGAATCTCAAGTTCAGCGGCATCGTGGCGTCTGACAAGGCAATTTGCGGGGGGTGATATCCATTCCCCGCATTCACGACAGTCATTCTTCAAATCAACTGGCTGAACTGCTGCAACGCTCCTAACACTGCATCAGTGGGGCTGGTCGTGTGTGATCCCTGACAGAACTGCCGCAAAGGCATCATGCAAACCTTTCTTGTCCTCCTTTTTGCCTATCTGTTCAGCCAATTCTTCCGCTCGTTCGTGGCGATCATTGCGGCTGACTTGACCCGCGATCTGGGCTTTGGCCCGGCGGAGCTGGGCTGGATTTCATCTGCCTGGTTCCTGGCCTTTGCCTTGTCCCAATTCCCGGTGGGCTATCTGCTTGATACCAAAGGGCCGCGCCGCACCATGGGCTGGCTGATGACAGCAGGGGTTGTCGGTGGATTGTTGTTTTCCGTTTCCAATGGTCTTACCTTGAGCGTCATTGGCATGGCACTGGTCGGCATCGGCTGCTCGCCCATGCTGATGGCAGGCCTGTATATTTTTGGACGAACCAGCCCACCCGAGCGTTTTGCTGTGCTTTCATCAATGCTGGTTGGTTTTGGCAATATCGGCAATCTGGTGGCTGCAACACCGTTGGCCTTTGCCGCAAGCAGCATCGGCTGGCGTATGAGCATGGCCGCAGTCAGTGTCGCCATGGCACTTGCTGCGGCATTGGTCCTGCTCCTGTTGAAGGACCCACCGCAGATCGAGCGCAAGGACGGCAAAGCCAGCATGCTGGGCGATATCCTCACGGTGGTTAAAATCCGTGCCCTGTGGTTTGCCTTTCCCATCCATCTCTTTGGCTATGCCGCCGTAGCGACGGAGCGTGGATTATGGATAGGGCCCTTCCTGCAATCTGTGCACGGGCTTGAGGCTATCCTGCGCGGGCATATCGCCTTTGCCATGTCGGTTGGCATGGCGTGCGGTGCCTTGGCCTGCGGACCGGTCTCACGCTACCTGAACGGTCCCAAGACACCCGCCGTTATTGCAACGGCCATAACGGCTGCGCTCTTTCTGACACTGGCATTTTTCCCGCAACTCCCGGTTCCGATTGTTGCCGCCGTATTGACCGGAATCGGGTTCTTTGGCCTCACATACAGCCTGCTGCTAAGCCACGGGAGGCCATTCCTGCCGGATTATCTTCTGGGCCGGGGCGTCACGTTCCTGAATTTTCTGGCGATTGGCGGTGCAGGCCTGATGCAGGCCGTCACCGGCAAATCGATGGAAAGGGCCCTGCTCTCGGGTGTTCCGCCCGCCGAGGCCTACAGCATCCTCCATGGTGGCATCGGTATTACCGTCCTGCTTGTGCTGCTGCTCTTCCTGCGCGCGCCTGCAAGACCCTAACTATCGCCCACATTTGACAAAGACCATGTTGCCATATTTGCGCCTGGCTTCTTCCTCGACATAACTGAACACCAGCGCCTGGCCTGTCCACGATGCAATCGCCTTGGTTGTTTTGGCATCTGCGCCATCCGCCGCCACGATCTGTCCGGATTGCACAACATACTCCCGGCGCTTGCCATCAAAGGGCTCGAACATTACAGCCCCACCCCTGGGGCCCTTGCTGATGATATAGGGCTGGGTACAGAAACTACGGGCTTGCGCGGTTGTCTTGGCGGCATCAGCGGCATTCCAGTAGGCAGCAACGCCCCAACGGCCAATCAGTTCATCGGTTGTGGGTGACTGCGCCAACGCTGCGGTTGACGTTACCGCCAAGGCAATGGTGAAGACAGTCAATGGCAGGCGCATGGCGATTCTCCGGAACTTGAGACAGTAAATATGCCGGATGCAGCCCACGGCTGCCAGCAGATTTTATCATCGGTGCCATCATCATTGGGAAGGTGACAAGGGCGATGTGCGCATGCGACTGTTACATCGCTCGCTGATGAGCCCTGTATTGCCTTTTTTGCTTCCTGCCGGATCATTCCCTTGTCTCTTGACCGTTCCGCCATAGCGCTCGCGACGCTTGCCATCCTGTTGCTGACGGTCATGGATGCGCTGATCAAGAGCATTGCCGTGCGGTTTGATGCCTTCCAGATCATGTACTTTCGCACCTGTGTCGGCCTGATCTGCACCGCCCTATTGTTTGCACTGTTGAAGCCGGGCTGGCCTACCTGGAAACAGGTGAAGGCCCATGCGCTGCGCTCCGCTATCATGATGGTAACGGGCCTGATGTTCTTTCATGCCCTTGGCCGCATGCCGCTGGCAGAATTGTTCGTCTACACTTTCACCGCACCGGTGTTTGTGGCGCTGTTTGGAAGCCAGATCCTGAAAGAGCGATTGTCAGGTCCCGTTGTCGCGGGCCTTGCATTCGGCTTTGCGGGCATTCTGGTCATCCTGCTGACAGACCCTACGGCCCGGTTTGGCGGCAGCAGCCTTGATGGCCAGATAGCGGGCATACTGTCGCCGATAACCTATGCCCTCGGCATGGTGCTGTTGCGCAAGCAAGCGGGATCGGAGCCTGTGTCCCGCATCATTTTCATGCAATCCCTGCTGATTGGCTGCGTCATCCTTCCGCTTGTGGCATGGCGCACGCCGTTCCCGCAGGAGACGGATTTCTACAAGGTCATCGCCATCGGGGTGATTGGTACAGCCGGTAACTTCGCTCTCACGACAGCCTTCTCCAAAGCGGAAGCTGCCAAGGTGGCTGTTGCCGAATACACCGGCCTGATCTGGGCCGCGCTGATAGGCTATGCTTTCTTCGCGGAAACACCGCGTGCCATGGTCTGGATCGGCGGATCGCTGGTGATCATCGGCTGTCTCGCAGTTGCAAGAGGCAGGACGCTCAAGCCTGTCTGCGCTCCAGACGCTGCCTGATCACGGTGCGACAGTCGGCCAGATTCATGAAGTAAGCAACTGCCCCGAAGGCAAGCCCGCCAGCAATGGCGCTCAGTAGCAGCGGGATAAAACCCGGCGTCAGGCTTCGGATGGGCCAGACCGCGCCAATCATGGCAGCGGTTGCAAGCGTAGTGGCCAAGACATCCCGCAGGGATGGCATCACCCACATTTCCCGAAGCGCCATGAGGAGTGCCACAAGCAAGGCCGCACCATAGCTGAAGGCCTGGGCTCTGGCATAATCATGAATGGTGGCCGCAGCATCCAGATTCCAGGTCAGTGCCGCATTGATGGTCAGAGCCGCGAGTCCTGCCAGCACCAAGGGCCAGGTTCCTTGTTTCAGCTGAAAGACAGGCGTTATGGCAAACTGGACAAGGGCAAAGCAGACAAGGCCCGGCAACAGAACTGTGGTTATGGAAGCAAAGCTGCCCCGAAAAGCCTCCGGAACCAGCGTTGCCTCGAAGGCTGGCAGTACAAGCCAGTATCCCGTGGCAACGGCGGCGATACCCGCCAGCACCATGCCCATGTTGCTGGAAAGCTGACGTTTGGCCTCGCTCATGCCACTTTCGTCCTCAGCTTTCAGGGCAATCTGGAAGAGGATGATATCGAGCGCCGAACCAACGGTCTGCACGACGCGAATGGCAATATCATAACTTAGCGAGAACTGACCGGAGGCGGCAAAACCAAGATGTCCAGAAATGGCAGTTCGGTTCCACAACGGGATGATATAATAAATCATGGTCGCGACGATGATGGGAAAGCCATAGAGGAAAAATCCCCTTGCCTTGGTCCAGTCCGGTTTCATGATCTGCACATCAGGGTCAAGCAGGCGCTTGCGACCGATCATCAATGTGGTGATGACGGTGATGACAAATCCAAGCGCAACCATCGTCGGAGATTGGAAATACCAGGCTCCGCCTACCATCAGCATGAGGGAAAGCGCATTTTTCAGGATGACAAAAAGGCTGTAGCTCTTTTCCTCGAAACGGGCCCGCACCAGGGCGGCGTGATAATCAAACAGGCCGTTACAGATGCCCATGGCGGGTGCCAGAGCGGCCAGACCGAGCATGAGGCCGAAGTCCCTGTCAAGCCAGATCGCAATGCCCGCTGTCAGGACAATACCAAGGGATGACAGCACAAAAAGGGCATCCAGCGTGCCGCGGACCTCCGGCGCATCCTGCCGCGTGCGTTCTGAGTAGAAGCGCGTCGCAGCCAGTCTGATCCAGTCGAGAAACAGCGTGTTGAGAACAACCGCAAGGGCAGCCGCGATGGCAAATTGCCCGAAACCCTGCGGCCCGAGAAAGCGGGCAATCAGCAGTCCCAGCGCGAAGTTGAAGACCGAGTTGATGAGGAATGTCGTGATAACAAGCATGGCGCTGATCTGTTTCCAGCAACTTTGTATCAAACTCCCGCGAAGGAAGCGTTAAGCCAGACTCTTTCAGGCAATTTCCTTTTGCGGCATATCGAAGATCATGCAGGTTTCGGTCCCGTGAGCGACAAGTTTTCCGGCAGTGTCATACAACCGCCCCTCGGATGTCGCGGCACGTCGACCCCGCGAAAGCACCACGCCCTCTGCCCGCAGAATGCCGGTTGATGGCAGGATGGGGCGGCAGAAGTTTAACTTGAACTCCAGTGTGGTGTAGCCTTCACCGGGCTTCAGCGTGGAATGCACGGCGCAAGCCATGACACTGTCCATGATGGTCGCTGTCCAACCCCCATGGATCGTCCCCAGCGGATTGTAGAACTCCGCCTTGGGCTCACCGGTGAACGTGACCTTACCTTCCTCGGCTGAAACGAGCGTGATGGCAGTGGTAATGGCAAAAGGCGGGGCTGGCAGAGTGCCTTCAATCATGCCGCGCAGCATTTGCAGGCCCGACATATGCGCCAGTTCGCGCAAAGGGAGGGGACTGACGGCCTGGCTGGACATGATTTGCTCCGCAATGATTGCGACAAGTCATGCGTTCTTTTGCAATAGAACGCCAGCCTGAGAACGCTATCCCGCGTGACCTTCAATCAGCGGTTTGTGCTTCATCAATTCGCGGCCCATAAAATCGACAAAGGCGCGCACGCGGGCCGAGTTCTTCAGATCAGGATGGGTCAGCAGCCAGAGTGAGGCATCAAACACCATGGGAGAGCGCAACAGACGCGTCAGACCCGGTGCCTTGTCGCCAATGAAACAGGGCACGAAGCCGATACCCAGACCGGATTCAACCGCCTGTGAAAGGCCAAGAACGGTGTTCAGGCGGTAAAAAATCTTTGTTGGCGCGACAGCCCGTACCATCCAACGTGCAGGACCGATAGTGCCAATGGCATCGCCAAAGCCAATCCAGCAATGATCCGCGAGATCGGAAGGATCGTCCGTGGGCTGGATATGGGAGCCTTTGGCACCATAAACCGACCACGCGATGGAAGCGATGCGGCGTCCAACCAGTGTTTCAGGTGGCTCCGCCGTTGCCCTGATGGCGACATCGGCATCGCGGCGCGAGAGGTTAAGGGCACGGTTTTCGATGACGACATCGAGCTTGATTTCAGGAAACTGACGGCAGAATGCCCCGAACAGAGGTGTGGCAAGATGTGCAACCAGTGAATCATTGGTTGTCACCCGCAGCTCGCCAGATGGCTTGACATCACGACCGGCAACACGCCGTTCGAAATCCGTGATGTCCTCAAACATGCGGGCCGCGATGGCGACCATTTCCTCGCCTGCCGGTGTAGGCACGTAGCCTGTGCGCGAGCGCTCGAACAGGCGACTGCCCAGGTCGTTTTCAAGGGCATTCAGGCGTCGAAAGACCGTTGAGTGGTTCAAGGCCAGCACATCCCCGGCCCCGGCCAGTGAGCCGGTTTCCGCTATGGCCTTGACAAGGCGAAATTCATCCCACGAAACGTTTGGCATGATTGGATACTACCTCGCGTCCGGGATCAAGCAAACCAGAGGTTGCAGAGACAATTGATAAAATCTGAATCTAATGCACTTCATCCCGCGGCGCACAAGCGCGTGACAATCGATCGTTGATCGCTTCACCAAGTCCGTGATCAGGGATAGGGGCCACGGCAATTGCGGCAGGTCTGTGCGCATCAAGCTCTCGAAGTGCAGAAAATAGGCGTGCTGCAGCTTGCAGCAGATCGCCCTCCGGTGAAAGGTTCAACAGGGGGGTAGCATGTGAATAATGGTGCAAATTAATGGTGCCGAATGCAAGAATGGCGTCACCGGCTCTTGGTTCAAGCACGTTCATTCGCATTGGCGCAAACGGAGCGTAGTGCGACGCAAGCATTCCCGGTGATTGGACATGGTTGTCACCGGTTTTGATGGCAACTTCATGACCGAGAAGGCCTGCAAGCGATTCGCGGGTCACGCCACCGGCACGCAACTGGAGGATGTCCTTGCCGATACAACGGATAACAGTTGACTCAATACCCACTGTACATGCTCCGCCATCAAGGATCATGGCGACACCGTCGACCAGATCGCGCGCGACATCTTCAGGTGTTGTGGGGCTGACACGCCCTGAAAGATTGGCAGATGGTGCTGCGACAGGCCTGCCAAAACGCTCGATAATAGCCCGCGCCACGGGGTGGGATGGCACACGCAAGGCAATGCTGTCCAGTCCTGCGCGGGCAAGCTCCGATACCCCTGAACTTTCCCTGTAGGGCACAACCAATGTCAGCGGACCGGGCCAGAAGGCTTTGGCCAGTTTTCGCGCTGTATCGTTGAACATGCCATATTTCTCGGCCTGTTCCAGGCTGGCGACATGACTGATCAGGGGATTGAAAGACGGCCTGCCCTTGGTCTGGTATATGCGTGCAACGGCAAGCCCGTTTGTGGCATCCGCCGCCAATCCATAGACGGTTTCAGTTGGCATGCCCACGATATCGCCCGCTGCCAGCGCCACCACCGCAGCATCAATGGCAGCGCTACTGGCGGGCAGAATTTTTCCGCGGTTTCCGGCGATACAGGGTGCTGACCCGGACATATGTGAATCCAACGTTGGTGACGTGACTTTAGTTTATATATGAACTATGACAATCAGGGATTGCCGCTGCCGGTACGGGACGGTAGCGTGCTGAGTCAATATCATGACAGGTCAATGGTACGTCTGGTCAATAACGACTGTTCAAGAACAAACGCTGAAGCGCAAGAAAAAAAGCTGAAGCGAAGGGGAGAGACACGATGAGCTATCGTGCGCCGGTTGAAGACATCGCCTTCATGATGCAGCATGTGGCCGGTCTCGGTCGTGGGCAGACCAGTGGCATATATGCTGATCTCGATACCGAGACTTCGGATGCCATCCTGGCGGAAGCCGCCAAATTTGCGCAGGATCGTCTGGCCCCCCTGAACTGGACAGGCGATCGCAGCGGCGCGAAGCTCGAAAGCGACGGCGTGAAGACGGCACCCGGCTGGAAAGCGGCATATACGGACTGGGCCGCCTCCGGCTGGCTTGCACTGCCTGCCCGCGCAGATTTCGGCGGTCAGGAACTCCCCATCCTGCTTAATTCCGCCTGCACTGAAATCTGGAATGCGGCCAATCTGGCTTTCGCCTTGAATCCGCTGCTGACCATGGGGGCCATCGAAGCCCTGTCGGCCCATGGATCGAAAGATTTGCAGGACCGTTACCTTGCCAAATTGATCGCGGGTGAATGGACCGGCACAATGAACCTGACCGAGCCTCAGGCTGGCTCTGATCTGGCAGCGCTCAGGTCCAAGGCGGAACCGCAGGGCGATGGCAGTTACAGGATCAGCGGGCAGAAGATATTCATCACCTACGGCGACCATGACATGACCGATAACATCGTGCATCTCGTGCTGGCCCGTCTGCCGGATGCACCGGTGGGTACACGCGGAATTTCGCTGTTTCTGGTGCCGAAGTTCCTGCCGGACGGCACACTGAACGATGTGCGATGCAGCAGCATCGAGCACAAACTGGGCATTCATGCCTCGCCGACCTGCACCATGATCTTTGGAGACAAGGGCGGTGCCATCGGCTGGGTCATCGGTGAGGAAAACAAGGGACTGGCCTGCATGTTCACAATGATGAACAATGCGCGTCTGGGTGTGGCGCTGCAGGGTGTGGCCATCGCGGACCGGGCCTATCAGCAGGCCTTGAAATTCGCGCAGGACCGCAAACAGGGCAAGGCGCCCGGTTCAACCGAAAAAGGCATGAGCCCGATCATCGAGCATCCCGATGTCAAGCGCATGCTCATTGATATGCGCACAAAGACAGCGGCAGCCCGCGCCATCTGCTATGTCACGGCAGCCGCCCTTGATCGCTACCACCGCGAAACGGACCCGGCCTTGCGCAAGGCTGCGCATGAGGAAGCTTCATTGCTGACCCCTGTTGCAAAGGCCTATGGCACCGACATGGGCATCGAGGTGGCATCTACCGGCGTGCAGATCCATGGCGGCATGGGGTTTGTAGAAGAAACCGGTGCAGCACAGCATTACCGCGATGCCCGTATCCTGACGATCTATGAAGGCACCAACGGCATCCAGTCGATTGATCTGGTGATGCGCAAATTGCCATTGGCGGGCGGTGAAACCGTGAAAGCCGTCATTGCCCGCTACAGGCAAGCGGCGGATGCAGTGGCAAAACTCAACGATCCCGCTTTTGGCCGCTCCGGCCAGCGCCTGCGCGAGGCCATTGACAGCCTAGAACGCACCACGGAGTGGATGCTGAAAACCATGGGGCCATCACCGGCTGATGCCATGGCAGGTGCCACACCTTATCTGCGTCTGTTCGGCCTGGCCGCCGGCGGTGCTTATCTGGCAGAAGCAGCCCTTGCAGCCCGCGCCGCCATGCAGGACGGCGACAGCAACCCGGCGCATGACCGCCGTATCCGTGATTGTCGTTTCTATGCCGAGAATACGGCGTCGATCGCTCTTGGCATTGAACATTCTGTCATTGATGGCGCAGCTGCCGTCAACGGCGCTTATCTTGATGCTGCGGAATAAAGCCCCATGATCGAACATATTGAAATCACGCGGCAAAACGGCGTTCTGTCGATCCGCATGAACCGTCCCGACAAGAAAAATGCCCTGACGGCCGAGATGTACGCGGCGATGGCGGAGGCGATTGCCGCAGCTGATGGTGACACCAGCATCGGCGCCACGCTGATACTGGGTGTGCCGGGCATCTTTTCAGCGGGCAATGACCTGAAGGATTTTGCCGCCTTTGCAGCACGGGGCAATCTGGGCCAGGAGGTGCTGGCTTTCCTGCGGGCCTTGACCATTTCCGAGAAACCATTGGTGGCTGCTGTTGATGGCATTGCGGTAGGCGTGGGCACCACCATGCTGATGCATTGCGACTACGTGCTGGTCAGCGACAAGGCCAGGCTCTCCACCCCGTTTGTCAATCTGGCGCTGGTGCCTGAAGCAGCCTCCAGCCTGCTGGCGCCACGCATCATGGGCCATGCCCGCGCCTTCGAGATGCTGGTGATGGGCAGGCCCTTCAGCGGTGAACAGGCGGTTGCGGCAGGCCTTGCCAACGCGGTCGTTGCCAGTGATGCGCTTGAGGCGACGGCCATGGCTGCTGCGGTCGAGATCGCCGCCAAACCACGTGAGGCGGTCAGGCTGTCGCGCCGTCTGATAAAGGGTTCACCTGATGATATCCTGCAAAGGATTGACGAGGAAGCACTGCTCTTTGCCGAGCGGCTGCGCTCAGCCGAGGCACAAAAAGCATTCATGGCATTTCTGAACAAGGCAGGTTGAGATCATGACACACTCATTGAAAAACAAGACCCTTTTCATCACCGGCGCTTCACGTGGCATCGGCCTTGCCATTGCGCTAAGGGCAGCGCAGGACGGTGCCAACATCGTGGTGGCCGCCAAGACAGCCGATCCGCATCCCAAGCTGGAAGGTACGATCTATTCAGCGGCTGCAGCCATCGATAAGGCAGGCGGCAAGGCCTTGCCGCTGGT
>JANMLW010000257.1:0-10274 GCA_031372765.1 Hyphomicrobiales bacterium | reverse complement strand
GGAAAGATAAAAGACGCGCCGATAGCCGCGCTATCGGAAAGTTTTTTGTCTTTTCAGTCAGTGCATTTCCATCTCACAGCTGGTTGAAATCTCTTTCTCAGTGTGGCGCGGTTAAAATGGCCCATTGTTATGTGCTTCTGTCTCTCAAACCGGATGGTTTGCTTCGCCAGAACCACGTCACACTGAATCATTTTTCCTCGCGTCCACCATCTGTTCCTAACTGACTACACGCCCTAACTATCGTGAAGGAATTGACCGGCGGGCTGATTGCCGCCGGTCGTTGTTAGCTGAGCCGCAGAAGCGGCAGGACCAGATGAGTGCATCAACCACACTTGTTGGTCTTGGTGTTCCAGTTGCCGCACTTCTTGTCGACCCAGTCACCGATGAGATCCTTCGATCCATCAAGATGCTTCGACCAAGCATCGCCCGCAACCAGGCCAGGCGTCTTCCAGACAGTATCGATCTGGCCATCGCCACGGATTTCACCAATCAGGACGGGCTTGGTGATGTGGTGATTTGGCAGCATGGTGGAAATGCCGCCGGTCAGGTTTGGCGAAGTGATGCCAGGCAAGGCAGCGATGACCGCATCCACATCAACGGTACCAGCCTTTTCGACAGCCTTGACCCACATGTTGAAGCCAATAACATGGGCTTCCATAGGGTCATTGGTGACAGCCTTGTCGTTCTTCTTGTAGGCCTTCCAGGCCTTGATGAAGGCATCGTTTGTCGGGTCTTTCACTGACTGGAAATAGTTCCATGCGGCAAGGTGACCAACAAGAGGCTTGGTATCAATGCCAGCAAGTTCCTCTTCGCCAACCGAGAAGGCCACAACGGGAATATCCGTTGCCTTGACGCCTTGATTGCCGAGTTCCTTGTAGAATGGCACGTTGGCATCACCGTTGATCGTAGATACCACGGCGGTCTTCTTGCCAGCTGAACCGAAGGTCTTGATGTTGGAAACGATCGTCTGCCAGTCAGAGTGGCCGAACGGTGTGTAGTTGATCATAATATCGGCAGGAGCCACGCCCTTGGCGAGCAGGTAGGCCTCAAGGATCTTGTTGGTGGTACGCGGGTAAACATAGTCCGTGCCTGCCAGAACCCAGCGCTTCGCTTCGCCGCCGTCCTTGGACATGAGATAGTCAACAGCGGGGATCGCCTGCTGGTTGGGTGCGGCACCTGTGTAAAACACATTGCGCTCGCTCTCTTCACCTTCGTACTGAACAGGATAAAACAGGATGTTATTCAGTTCCTTGAAGACCGGTAGAACTGATTTGCGTGAAACGGACGTCCAGCAGCCGAATGTGGCCGAGACCTTGTCCTTGGAAATCAGCTCGCGGGCCTTCTCGGCGAACAGCGGCCAGTTGGAGGCGGGATCAACGACAACAGCTTCCAGCTTGCGACCCAGAAGGCCACCCTTGGCATTTTGCTGTTCAATCAGCATCAGCATGACATCTTTCAGCGTTGTCTCTGAAATCGCCATCGTTCCTGAAAGCGAATGCAAGATACCAACCTTGATCGGGGCTCCCTGCGCGAAAGATGGTTTGATTCCCGTCGTGAGGGCAGCAGCACCGCCCATGGCAGCGCCAAGCACGCTGCGTCGTGTCATTGTCATGGCAAATCTCCTGATCAGAAAGTGTGTCCGCGCTCTGCGGTCAACAATTCATGAGCAAGGGCCGTGCCATTGTCGTATTCCACTCAGAATGATGTTAAAATCCCGCTCAGCCAGTCTGGCGAGTGCAATAATATAACGCATTACACAATGTGGATTCTGGTTACCTGCACAAAAAGCAGTCAATTCCGCCAGTTAAATGCGGGACTTGGGGCAATTGATCATAAAACAGGCAGGCTGATGAGTGCCATGAACCGTCCAAAAGCCTCACTCTGTACATACAACCATTAAGTTATGGAGAGCGGTTTAGGTGTACACACAGCAGCATAAGCCTGCCCAGCATTGAAGACAGAATTGGGCAGGCTATCAATGGGTCCCACTTTCGAGAGGCTTATTTCTTTTTGCCGTCGTTGCCATACTGGTTAAGGAAGGCCACGAGGTCGACGATTTTGGCATCGTCTTTCAGGCCGGGATAAACCATTTTCGTGCCTGGAGTAACACCGCGTGGGTCCTTTATGTAGATTGTGAAGTTCTCAATGCTCCAGGTTTTGTCCAGCGTTTTGTAGGCTGGTGAATAGGTGTAGCCCTCGATAGAACCAGCCTTGCGGCCAAACAGGCCGTTGAGCTGAGGGCCAACTGCATTCTTGGCTGTCTCGCCAATCTGATGACATGTGCGGCACTGGGCGAACAGCTTCTCACCCGCTCCGATATCCTGGGAAGAAGCAGGAGCTGACGCAATAAGCAGGGCGGAAAGGGCAGGTAAGATAGAATAAATCACGGACTTCATGGTGTTTCCTTATGTTCGCTTTTATTTGGCATTCATACGCACTGGCTCTGTAATTGGATCACGCTGCCGCGCGCAGACCAATTGATGCCCATATCGAGGACAGTGCCTCCACAAGTTTCCTGATGTCCTCTGATCCATGAAGGGGTGTCGGTGTGAAGCGCAAACGCTCCAGCCCGCGAGGCACTGTGGGATAGTTGATTGGCTGGACGTAGATATCAAAATCATCCAGCAGCTGATCGCTGATACGCTTGCAAAGGCTGGCATCACCGACCATCACAGGCACGATATGGCTGGGGTTCATCATGTGTGGCAGTCCGGCAGAATCAAGTCTGGCGCGCAACTCCTGAACACGTAATTGATGCTGCTGGCGTTCGACGTCACTGTTTTTGAGATGTTTGATGCTTGCCAGGGCTCCTGCCGCAATAGCGGGTGGCAAGGCGGTGGAAAAGATGAAGCCAGACGAATAACTTCTTACGAAATCGCACATTGCGGCTGAGCCGGCGATATAGCCGCCAAGCACGCCGAATGCCTTGCCAAGTGTTCCCTCGATAATGTCAATACGATCACCCATGCCGTCCCGCGCGGCGATGCCTGCACCCCGCGGGCCGTAAAGACCAACCGAATGTACCTCGTCAATATAGGTATAGGCACCATAGGCCTCGGCAATTTCAACCAGTTCCTTGATCGGGGCAACATCACCATCCATCGAGTAGACAGATTCAAAGATGACCAGCTTTGGAACTGTTGGATCCAGTTTCTCCAACTGCCGTCTCAGGTCATCGGGATCATTATGGGCAAAGATTGCCTTTTGCGCCCGGCTGTGACGCACACCTTCGATCATCGAGGCATGGTTGAGCGCATCGGACACAACGACGCAGTTGGGCATGCGAGAGGCAATCGTACCCAGTGCTGCCCAGTTGGACATATAGCCGGAGTTGAAAAGCAGGGCGGCTTCCTTGCCGTGCAGATCAGCCAATTCCTTTTCCAGCAGCACCTGATAATGGTTGGTGCCCGCGATATTGCGTGTTCCGCCAGCGCCTGCTCCACATTTGTCAAGCGCGTCATGCATCGCTGTTAGAACCTTCGGGTTCTCGCCCATGCCGAGATAATCGTTCGAGCACCACACTGTCACGTCGCGGGGACCGGAAGCGCCGTGGTATGTTGCGCGCGGAAAGTTGCCCCTATGCCGCTCCAGATCGGCAAAAACGCGATAGCGTCCTTCAGCATGTAGTGTGCTGATTTCCTTACGGAAGAAGGTTTCAAAGCTCATCGGCTTACTCCTGCACAAGATATGCCTTCCGACCAGCCTCTCGCTGGATCGCTGGAAGACAGATTACTATTGGATGGTATTGTCTGGGGTAGAACAGTTTGGGCTGCAACGGTTGAAACCAAAGCTGAAGCGGGTGTCGTACCGGCAAAGTGAATTGCCTCATGGCTGATCGCCTCAGATACCTGCACTGTTTGCGGCGCAGTGTGCTGGCGGGACTTGAGCCCCCATGACCACATGTCCCCGAACGGAAGTGGGATGACCAGAAACCAATGCTCGATGACAGCCAGTGCCATCAGGGTGGCCAGTAATGAAAAACCGATAGCGGCATGACTGCCAGCCCCAGCGGCACCCGCCGCCTGTATCAACAGGACCGTTATGACTGTCGAGATACTCACCGATAGTGGAAAAAGCAGGTTCATCGCCTTGTGGGCGAAGTAGCTTTTGAGATAATCAAGATGATCCGGTAGAAAATTGATCGTTATATTAGGAACACCCAGGAAAATGTTCAGTTTGGTGCTGAGCCGCATGCCCCAGAGTATCAGGAAGGTCCATAGCGCGAAGAGATTGGTTCCGCCCCAGGTTGCCCAGGCAATTGCGGCGCCGGAAAGAACGATCAGCAGTTCATGATAAATGATGCTCTGGCTTGCATAGACAAACCGCTGAAAACCCTTTGCGCCTTCCGGACAGGGTGTGCGTCTCGAGCCGGTGACATGGCCCATGAGAAATCCCATCTCGTTCCATCCCCAGACCGCAATGGCGCAGGCGCAGGCGATATAGGCTGAGGTTGGGGTTGTGTCGTTGGCTGTTATCCAGATGCCCAAAAGGGCCGCTACGCCAATCAGCGTCGCTGCCGACATGCTCCATTTGAATGTACGGCGTGGCAGGCCATCCAGATACAGGATGGCACCTGTGCTGAACCACCAGATGAAAAGTGTCGCCACCACTGGTGTAACGGTATCCAGCAACGTCCTGCCCCCTGTTTCAGTAGCTTGGCTGCAACCGGCTCTTGGCCGGAAGCGTGTGGTGGATGACTGGCTGGAAATACATCTTCACCAGTGTAACGCCAGCTCTTGCCGTGAAACCCCAGCGTTTCAGCTTACCCATAATGTTGCCCTGAGCATCAGCAGCCGCGACACCCCTGTGCAACATGAGGAGATGCTCAAGACCGGCCTTGAAGCGTGGATTATCAAGATCAAGCGACACCGGAAACACTTGTCTCGAAATCTCGCTGGTTATTCGGAATACCCTGAAGCCGTAATCCGAAGGATCAATGCCTAGGGCCTTATGAAACTCCGGACGGGCATGGTCACGCACATACATCGTTGCAAACACCGCGAGCAGGAAGAACCTGATCCAGTAGACATTGTATCCACTTGTCAACTTTGGATTTGAACGCATCAGCAGCGAGAAAGCCTCACCGTGGCGGAACTCATCGTTGCACCATTCCTCGAACCATTTGAAAATAGCATGAATGCGCCTTTCTGGATGCTTCTCAAGATGGCGGAAGATCGTGATGTAGCGGGCGTAGCCGATTTTCTCGGAGAGGTAGGTCGCGTAAAAAATGTATTTCGGCTTGAAGAACGTGTATTTTTTGGCCCGTGTCAGAAAGCCCAGGTCGACACCTATGCCGAAATCCTTCAGCGCATCATTGATGAACCCGGCATGCCGGGCCTCATCGCGGCTCATGTATTTGAAAAGCTCGCAGATATCAGGGTTTTTTCCGCGCTTCTTCATTTCTGCGTACAGCACGCAGCCTGAAAACTCTGCCGTGCAAGAACTGATCAGAAAATCGATGAATTCCTTCCGCAAGGGCTCCCGGATCGTCGCCAAGTCGGTGTTCCATTCCTTGTTGCGCACAAAATGTTTCTTGTTGGGATCGCTCTTCATTTCCGCCAGAAGAGCATCCCATTCCTCGCGCACGGAACTGACGTCAACGCGATCAAGTTCCTCGAAATCCGTGGTGTAGAACCGCGGCGTCAGCATGGTATCCTGCTGGGCGACACGGGTTGCTTCCGAGGTGTCTACCCCGCGTGTATCGGTGTTCACCAATGCTGTTGTCACAGGTTTGTCCTTTCAGAGAAGCTGAACTCCAGAAGCTCCATCATCTCGAACCGTCCTGTCATCTTTGTCCACAACCGCTCGATCGGTCCTGCACGAACGATTGTTGCAGTGCGCTTGATCGTGGCCTGCTCACCATACGGTACCTTGATGGGGGCGCCATGCACAATCACCTCGTCACCGGGGTAAATCGCAATGTTGCCATCAAGTTCAACATGTGCGTGCAGGCTTTCGAATGTGTGCGAAACTTCAATCGTACAACCGACATCAAACCGTTTGGCATTGTTGTTCACGACGCTATCTGAGGCCTGAGACATCACTTTGAGCCTCTGTCAATCCATATTGCTGCGGTAGACGTTTCGTCCAGTTTGTTTGGATTCAAAAGGGATTGCTTGTCCAGACTTTTAGCTGCCGCGAGGCCGGCTTTCAAGACGCGGCCGACTGACTGCGTGTTGCTTGGTCCAAAACCGTCAAGTTCCATTTTAGTGCCCAGTTTCGTATCTAAAATAAAGTAGCGCTGATCTTCCCGCTGTGAAAGCGTGAAGGGGAGTGCCTTGTCGGAATTGCTGAGCGCACGCTGACGAAGAAGACTGCGCGCTACGCCGCGCATGAAGCCTCCACCATCGGATGGTAGAACCTCAAGTGTATCGCCGTCCGAGGCTCGCCGTACAAGCATGGTTCCATCGTTTTGCGGATCAAACCAGATATCAACACTGGCGACAGCTGGCGTGTCCGAAACACGGCTTGCGCCAACCCCTGTCCATTGCACAAGACCGACAGAAACCAGTGTCGTCAGAAGCAGCGTGCTGATGCCGATCAGAAACCAGCGCGGGAATGTTGTTCCAACAGATCTTTCACTCATTACGCCTCTCCTTTCTCACAACCCTAGCGACTGACCGTCGTCAAGCTACCTACACTTTCAGCTGATTTATCTTCAGACTGATTTCTTGAATCCGGTTGAGCATGAGATATGGCCTGCGCCAAGGCGGCAGATTGTCCCGATGCCTTGTGCAGACCTATGGATAGCATTTGTGCTACTTTAGCTGCTTCCGGTACGCAGCGTAACATCGGATCAGGCTTCATGAGCCGCCAGGGCCTGGCATGCGGCCACAGCATCAAATAAGCCAGCTTGTCATTGCCGCTCAAGGTGACACCAATGTCACCACAACCGTGACCGGTTTCACGCAACTCTGCCGCTCCAATCGCCGAAAACGGCAAGTTGAACGTTGTCGGCAAGGCTACGCCTATCTTGAGGACCAGCCGGTTGTCCGTAATTGTGTAAACTGTCGTTCTGGCGTTCAACCAGGCCATCAAGCCAAGGATCAACGCGCATAGCGCCGCAGGCACCAAAAGAGGCGTGACTGCCAATGGTGCCTGCGCAAGAACTCCGGTTTCCCACCAGGCACTGAAACCGCGCCAGATCATCAGGATACCAAAGTAGATTGTCACTTCACGCAGATGATATACCCGCCAGGCTAGGTTGAGCCAGTCCGGTTTGCCCTGCCAAAGGATGCTTTCACCCGCTGGCAATTGTCCCGGCAGAGATGGATCAGGCTCTGCTGCGTAATCGTCATGGCTCATATGAGTGGTTCCTGGCGCTTCCGGAGAGCGTAAAGCGTTCCTGCACCATAATATGCGCAGATCTTGTCCTCTTCGAGCAGGGTTACAGAGTCAGGTTTGGCGGTTGCAGGAACATGCGCCAGCTGTGCCCCGGTCACTGCCTCCACTTTTACGCGGGCAGGGCTGGTCTGGATAACGGCAAATGTCATTGGCAGCAGAACATTCCTGGTCTTCTTTCCATCAGGAACCTCTATCTCGATATAGCGGATAAGGCATTCCGAACGGTCAACCCACAGGTCAACCACCTTGCCACCATTTTCGTAGTCACATCCCATGACAGAGAAGCCCCGCGGATCAGGATCGCGGGATGAAAGGCTGTAGCTACCGGCAACCCTCAGGGGAACGATCTTGTTGCTGCCTTCAAGCGTCAGGTCCGGTGTATCCGAGCGTTCTGCCCAGGAGCCAGGTCCAATGCTGTCAAGCATCGGATTGGTCCCAGTCGGTTCAAGGGGAGCACCGGGGAACCTCCCGGTAGGAGCGCCTGCAATGCTTCTGGTGTCAGCAAGTCCGTTCGGCGCTGTCCGTGTACCGCCGTGGGGCATGTCGAATGTCTTTGCGGGTGGATAGAAAAGCAGGCTTTTTGCCCTGAATCTGCCAGGCTGTGTGTCCACCTCAAGCGGGTATCCTTCACGCTGCGCCTCGCGTTGCAGATAGAAGATGAGCCCGGCAAAGAAAATCCAGAACAGGTAAAGCACCACCTGAGCGAGATCGTAATGTTCCAAAAGGGATGATTGCATGGTGTGTCCTCCTTCTTGACAAGTCAGCTTGGAATTTCGGCAAGCCCCATACCCGCAGATGCGGCAGGAGCAGTCTTCTGAATTGTATCCTGACTGGCGCGACGCACAAGTGGCCCAAGGGTCGCCAAAGTGGCAAACAGCAGGATGATTTCGATGTAGTAGATGACCGAATAGGCCATGGCAGGAGCAGAGAAGACCGAGCCTTCGCCGGCGTGCCGACCAAACGCGGCCACGCCATCACGGATCAATCCACCACTTGCAATGGCAATCCCGGCCATCGTTGCCTGCACAGCCCCCCATGCTCCCACGGCCAACCCGGTCAGGCCGCAGGTTTCAAGACTCATGGCGGCCGTCAGCGTGCTGACAGCAAAAAGACCAGCTCCAAAGCCGATCATGAAAACACCTATCCAGAACAGGGTGGCAGATGTCAGCGCACCGGCAAAAATCACGGCGGGAAAAGCGATCATTCCCGCCAGCACGCCTATCGCGGCAAGTCGGATAGGATCGACTTGAGAAGCGAGGGCACGCGCCGCAACGGCAAAAGCTGCCAAGGAACCGGCGGCAACGAGTGCGGTCAGCAATGTCGTGGCACCGACTGTCATCTTCAGCACTTCAGCACCATAGGGCTCAAGAATGATATCCTGCATGTTGAAAGCAGCAGTTCCAAGCCCGACTGCCAGCAAAAAGCGATAAGCCTGCCTGTTGGTGGCAAAGGCAGCCCATGCTGTGCTGAAGTCAGCCGGCCGTGTCTTGTCAGCAGGCGCAGCTGAGTGCCGTGCCTCCTGTTTCCACATGGCCACAACATTCAACAGCACGGTCACGACAGCCGCACCCTGAATAACCTGTATCAGACGCAGCGCGCTGAAATCCGCCAGCAGTCCAGCAAAAATCAATCCGCTCGCGATCATGCCCAGCAGCAGAGCAACATACATCAAGGCCACGACGCGCGGCCGTGTTGCGGGCTGGGCCAGATCCGTTGCCAGGGCAAGACCTGCAGTCTGCGTTGTGTGAAGACCTGCGCCCACCAGAAGAAAGGCGAGGGCAGCTCCGATATGTCCGAAGATGATGTGTCCTTCACCATCACCCGACAGGATCAGCAAGGCAAAGGGCATAATGGCCAGACCGCCAAATTGCAGCATTGTGCCGATCCACAGATAGGGTACGCGCCGCCAACCGAAAGCCGATTTATGGATGTCTGACTTGAAGCCGATGAAAGCGCGCAAGGGTGCAAACAGAAATGGCAGCGAAACCATGACTGCAACAAGCCCGGCGGATACTCCAAGCTCAACAATCATCACGCGGTTCAGTGTGCCCAGCAGCAGCACGGTGGTCATGCCCACAGACACCTGGAACAGCGCCAGGCGGAGCAACCTTGCCAAAGGCAGATCAACAGTTGCAGCATCAGCAAACGGCAGATAGCGCAGATTGATCTGCGACAGCCGCCTGATGATGATTTCGTTGACCCGTTTCATGGACGATCCGCAGCTCCGTTTACAAGCTCGAAGGCCTGGGAGATGTAGAAACTACGGGAGATACGGCGAGTCCGCCCCTGCGACCATTGGCTCAAAGAGGGCTCATCTGCGATACTGCGGGACAGGCCCCATTTGGATACGGGTACGATCCGTGGCGAACGATCCGACTTCGGAAACAGCTTACCGACGGCATAAAGGCCGCCTATCAGAAGATTGAGAGGTGCAAACGTAAAGATGATTGAGTTTTTCGTAATGGCGCTGAGACCGGCCAGCGACCGCGCAACGTCGGTCGTTTTATAATGGATCAGGGAATCCATCGCAACAACATGATCAAACCGTCCCAAGGATGGATCAAGCATATCACCCACGCGGAAATCAATGGAGCCGTGGCCAAGATCACGCGGAAGCCGCTCCCGTGCCAGTTCCACGAGCGTTGATGAAAGGTCAATTGCAACGACTTGCGCACCACGTCGCGCTGCCTCAACCGCAAATGCGCCAGTGCCACAACCGGCATCAAGGATGCGCCGACCCGTAAGATCATCTGGCAGGAAAGATAACAGTGTTTCGCGCATTTCGTCGCGTCCAGCCCGCACTTTGGCACGAACGCGGCCTACAGGTGCTGTCGAGGTGAGTTTTGCCCATGCATCAACAGCGGTCCTGTCGAAGTAGGTTTCGAGTTCGCCCCGCCGTTTCTTGTAGGTGCCTGTCAGCATCACTCATA
>JANMLW010000251.1:0-2571 GCA_031372765.1 Hyphomicrobiales bacterium | reverse complement strand
GGTTTTTTGTTATGTCAAAGACTGCCAAAAAAGGGCAGTTACCGCATGCCCTTGGCCAAGGCAGCCTGCAAAAGACCCAGTTGACGTGCTACGGGATTGTCATTCACGGCGTCGTCTGTCTTGTCCTCGGCGCGCAGTAATTCGTCCAGCTTGATGATGCGGGCCTGCAAGCGGATCGACGACTGGATCAACTCGTTGAGCTTCACCGGTAGCAAAGCCAGCATTTCAGGTGTGCTGGCTGTTTCGGAGGGCGCAAGCCTCACCTTGCGGTGCTCGTGTTCGGCCTCGATGCGGGTCAGTTCGCCCTCGTTGACGGCCCGTTGCAGGAGCAGCCATGAGGTGATCTGCATCAGGCGGGTGGTCAGGCGCATGCTCTCGCTGGCGTAGGCAAGGGCCGCACCGCGCTGCAGGTCCCGCGATTCCTTGCGGCCATCGCCATCAAGATAGCTGGCAGTCATCTCAACGAGGGACATGCCTTCGGAAAAAAGGGCCTTGAACCCCTCCGACGCAACCATTTTCTCCGCGAACGAGATCGCGAATGGCTTTTCGACAGAACCACTGACCGCTTTATCAAACATGCTACGCAACCCCATTAACGAATGTGAAACACTGACTAACAGGACATTAACAAACTTTTCCCTCTTGCGCGCTCTTTACCAGTGTTTAACCTTAACAGCCGGAATGGAAGAGAGTGTGCCAATTCGTCGCGACGAAAGGCTGACTTGATCTTTGACAAGTTAGTTGCATATGCAACTTTCAGCACGACAGCGGATCAACCGCTGCGGGATGTCTGAAAAGACAGGCTGGCTACAGGGAGATGGTGCAAAGGCACCATGAGCAGGATTTGACGGCACGACCAGAGTCCGCGTTTGATACCTTCGGCAAGCTCTTGGCCGAGAATGCCCGTGTGCGGGGCAATAAACCCGCCATGCGGTTCAAGACACAAGGTATCTGGCAAACCTGGACCTGGGCGCAGGTCAATACCGAGACAAGAGCCCTGGCGACCGGTTTCAAGCAACTGGGCCTCGCCCGGGGGGACAAGATCGCCATTGTCGGGGGCAACAGGCCGCGGCTCTACTGGTCGATCATGGCCGCGCAGATTTTGGGAGCCATTCCAGTTCCCGTCTATGCCGATGCTATCGCCGATGAACTGGCTTACGTTCTTGACAATGCGGAAGTGACCTTTGCCTCGGTGCAGGATCAGGAGCAGGTCGACAAGATTATCTCCGTGGCTGATCAGGTGCCGCGCCTCAGGAACATCATCTATGATGAGGAGCGCGGCCTGAAGGAATACGACCACACGCGGCTGCATCCGATCGAGGCTGTGATTGCCTCTGGAAAAGCCGCGCTTTCGGGCGACGGTATGGCCAGCGGCGCAATTGACGCTGATATTGCCGCAGGCAAGGGCAGTGATATCTCGATCATACTTTATACATCAGGCACGACGGGGCGATCCAAGGGCGTCATGTTATCGGCTAGTGGCTGCATCAATGCCGCGACGGATACCGTGATTTTTGACAAGCTGAATGATGACGACACCGTGCTGGCCTATTTGCCGCTTGCCTGGGTGGGGGATCATTATCTCAACTATGCGCAGGCACTGGTGGCGGGCTTCTGCGTGGCTTGTCCTGAAAGCGCCGAAACCGCGCAAGGGGATCTGAAGGAGATTGGCCCCAGCTTCTATTTCGCGCCGCCGCGCGTATTCGAGAATCTGCTCACCCGCGTCATGATCCGCATGGAAGACGCTGGCAACCTGAAGCGCAAGATGTTCCATCACTATATTGGCGTGGCCAAAAAATGGGGTGAGAAAATCCTCAATGGCGAAAGCGTTCCGCTCATGGCGCGATTGTCCTACGCCATAGGCAATCTGCTGGTCTATGCACCTTTGAAAAACGCCTTGGGCTTTTCCAATGTCCGTGTGGCTTACACTGCTGGAGAGGCGATCGGGCCAGAGCTGTTCTCGTTCTATCGCTCACTGGGCCTGAACCTTAAGCAGCTCTATGGCCAGACAGAGGCCTTCCTTTATGTTACGGCTCAGCCAGACGGCCAGATACGCTCCGATACGGTGGGGCCGCCCACGCCGAATGTCGATATCCGGATCGCTGAGGACGGCGAGGTCATCTACAAGAGCCCCGGGCAGTTCGTCGGCTACTACAAGCAGCCGGACAAGACCGCCGAAACCATGACAGCTGACGGTTATGTAAAAACCGGCGATGCCGGCTTCTTTGATGCCAATGGCCATCTGCGCATCATCGACCGCGCCAAGGATGTGGGTAAACTCTACAGCGGCGCGCTCTATGCCCCCAAATACGTCGAGAACAAGCTGAAGTTCTATCCCAACATAAAGGAAGTCGTGGCCTACGGGCAGGACCAGGATTACGTGACGTGCTTCATCAACATTGACCAGATTGCCGTTGGCAACTGGGCCGAGCGCAACAATGTCTCCTACGGCGGATATCAGGAACTGGCAGGCATGCAGCAGGTGTATGATCTGATTGCCGCCCATGTGGATGAAACCAACCAGTCACTGGCCAACGAGCCGATGATGGCGGGCGGCCAGATCAAGCGGTT
>JANMLW010000234.1:0-7913 GCA_031372765.1 Hyphomicrobiales bacterium | reverse complement strand
TAGGTGGCGCACCGGCAGATGTTGCCACTCAAAGCCGCATCAATGTCAGCGTCCGTCGGTTTCCTGTTGGCTTCCAGCAAAGCAATGGCAGACATCACCTGCCCGGACTGGCAGTAGCCGCATTGCGGCACATCCAGACTGACCCAAGCCTTCTGCACGGCCTCAGCCACGCGTCCCGAAGCACCTTCAATCGTGGTGATGGATTTGCCGGCCACATCAGACATCAGGGTCTGGCAGGAGCGCATAGGCTGCCCGTCGATCCAGACAGTGCAAGCACCGCACAATGCCTGACCGCAGCCAAATTTTGTACCCGTAAGGCCCACGACATCCCGGATTGCCCACAGCAGAGGCATGTCAGATTCGACATTCAAGTCTTTAGTCTGCCCGTTCAAGGAAAAGCGTATCATGAAAAGACCTCTTGATGATCAGGGGCACTTCCAGAAAAGCTCATAAAGAAAAGCTCACGCAGAAAAGCGCACGGATGCGTAGCCCGCACACCCATTTGCGCCGACAACACCAATTTAGAATTGTTTCAGGCAGGATCAAGGCAAAGACATCAGAATTGCTGCCGAATGTTACCGTGCGGCTGCAAAGGCAAAGATGCCGCCTGCCGGGACCGGCACCTCATCAGCCCTGCGGCTTTCAGTTGTTCCCGCCATGCGCAGCTGGACACTAGCGAGACGGTGCATGAGACGCATGTCCCGAAGATCGATCTTGAAGGCAACATCAACCCAGGCCCGGGCAATGCTTTCGAGTTCGTGGAGAGAAGGCCCTTGGGCCAGTGCCAGCGCAAAGCGTGTGGCCATGCGGCCGTGGAACCCCTGTGCGAGCGCAGCGTTTACCTTGTGCGCTGTCAGCAGGCCATGGCCATGGGGTGTCAGTTCATCCACCATACGCACGCTATAGGCTTCATCAAGATCAATCGCCTCGCCGGTTTCAACCATCCGTCGCACATGAATGCCGGGTGAGCGACGGCTGAGATAGCTGATGGCCCCCATACCGGGAAACATGCCGAACTTGATTTCAGGCAACTGCAACACACTGCCCTTCTCGGCAATGATGGTCTGGCAGCAGGCTGCCCCTTCAAGGCCACCGCCCATTGCCTGTCCAGCTATCACGGCTGTTGTGGAGATGGTCCCCTCAAAGCCGGTGTGAAAGACATGGCCAACCCGCACGCAGTCCAGCGCATAGGTCAGGAGTTGCTCGCGGTCACTGTTCATGATGCAGCTGACAAAGAGATCGAGATCACCACCCAGCGAAAAAACGCCGTCCCAGTCACTCGACAGGATCATGTGACGTACGGAGTCCGGATAGGCAGTGTTGAGGGCGCGGATCCACTGGGTTGCAGTCTGTAGACCATCAAGCACCTGCCGGGTAACGCAGGGGCGCAACTTGGGGCACAACGACAGGATAACGGTCTTGCGGTCTTCCTGAAACTCAACCCGCACATGCTCGGAAGCATAGTTTGCAGCAAATGCTTTCAACGCAACTGACATCAGCTTCTTGCCCTTTATTCGTTAAGGGAAATTAACTGATTTTTACCGGTTTAGCCAGTTTCTTAACAAAAAACAAAAATTCTAGGTTAACAAAACGTTAAGCTACCTGTTTTTGCGACAATTTACCTATAATTTTACTTAAAGTTTCATGAGCTGGAACCGGCCTGCTAAACAGGAAACCCTGCATTTCGTTAACACCGTGGGCAGCCGCAATCTTGGCCTGCTCCTCGGTTTCCACACCTTCCAGCAACAGGATACTGCCTGTTGCCTGCGCTATGTTGGCCAGAGCCGAAATGGTGGCCCGCGATGTGCGGTCGGATTCAATGGAGCGCGCAAAGGCCTTGTCGAGCTTGATCTTGTCGAAACGGTAGTTCTGCACGTAGGCAAGCGAGGAATAGCCTGTGCCAAAGTCATCGAGACTGACAGAAATATCCATGTTGCGGAGGGCCTCGATCAGCAGCAGCATGCCTTGTGCATCATCAATCAGCACTGACTCCGTCACCTCAAGATCGAGGCGCCGTGCTGGCAGGCCACTGACAGACAGCGCCAGCCAGATATCGGTAAACAGCTCATCCCTGTTCTTGAACTGAAGAGGCGAGACATTGACACTGACCTTGATATGCTCGGGCCATTGCATCGCCTGACGGCAGGCTGCCGTAAGAACGAAACGGCCAAGATCAACAATCAATCCCGTGCTTTCAGCGATAGGAATGAAAACATCCGGTGGCACAGCCCCAAATTCGGGATGATTCCAGCGGGCGAGCGTTTCAAAAGCAACGATTCTGCGGTCGTCAGCCGCGACAATTGGCTGATAGGCGAGTTCAATCGCGCCATCCTTGATGGCCTGCGCCAGGTCCCGCTCCATGCGACGGCGCTTGTGCAATGCTTCAGCCATCCTGGCATCAAACATGTCGTGGCCATTACGGCCATTGCCCTTGCGGGCATAGAGCGCGATGTCGGCGGCTTTCATTAGACTGACGACGTCCCCTGCCTGGCTGGGGCCCATGGCGACGCCTATGGACACCGTTGTCTGGCATTGGTGCGCACCCACACGGACTGGCTTGGCCAGCGCCTTGACAATGCGCCCCGCCATTGCTTCGGCATCCCGTGCCGACAGATCATCCACTACAACAACAAACTCGTCGCCTCCAAGGCGGCCTACGGTTGCAGATGTCGGCACAATGCCTTTGATACGCTCGGCAACCTTGATCAGCAGTTGATCCCCCGCGTCATGTCCGAGAGAGTCATTGACCTCCTTGAACTTGTCGAGATCGAGAAGCATCAACGCCGTACACCTTTTGAGATCCGCGACATCACCGCTCGCGCCCGCCTTTATCCCGGCGAGGCTTGTGGAGAGGCGCGCCAGGATCGTTGTCCGGTTTGCAAGCCCGGTCAGCGGATCAAACTTCGCCATCCGCTCGACGTCCGCCGCAGCCTTGCTCTGCTCGGTCACATCATCAATCGTGAGAATTTGTCCGCCTGTCGGTGTCGTCGAGGTTTTCATCACAAGAACGGCACCGGCATCAGTGACGAACTTAAGCACCAGACTTGCGCCATTGTTGAGGCTGGTTTGAATTTGCCCGATCTCGCCATGGCGCAGACTGCCCTGCGGCAGGGCAGCGACAAGCAGCTCATGCAGACGTTCGTACCGAAGTTCAGGCAATTCCAGCAAAGTGCAGAAGCGGCTGTTCAGTACCTGAATGCGGCCATCGGCATCGATCATGCACAGTCCGCTCATCATATGGGTGATTGCCGTATCGAGGCGTACATTGACCTCACCGACATCGCGCTCGGTGACGAATGCCTTGCTGACGATCAACTTGAGGGAACGGACAATCTTGGCCAGTGTCAGGGCATAGATGACCAGCAAGGCAGCAAGCCCCAGATTGAGCGGCTCAAGCCCTCTGGTCAGAACGAATACGAGCGGAAGGCAGGCTCCGATCACCTGTGAAAGGGCAACGACAGGCCGACCGGCATTTCGCCCGGCTATTCCACCGCAGTATCCCACGATAGTAGCCGCTGTAAGGGTTCTGAGATCGGCGGTACTGGAATCGAGAAAAACCATGGCCCCAAAAACGCCCAGCAGGACAGCGAAGAGGACCGCACCAGAGCCATACATCAGTTCCCACCGGCGAACCTTGCGAAAGGTGTTCTGTCGCCCGGCCATGTATTTGCTGTAAGCCATGATGCCGACAAGACGGACAAAACCAACGAGCCCGAACAGCAGCAGCATAAGGTCAAAACCATTGTCCTGATCATAGCGAAAGCTGATCCAGGCAAGGATCATGATACCGACAATACCGCCAATGACCGACCCGATATCAGCGTGCAGATGGTCAATGAGGTTGGAATAAACCTTGAGGTCCCGCCCTGTCATATCGGACGGTCGGCGCAGGATTGTCCGGAAAACCGCTGTCAGTACCATGGCTTTGAGGGCTCTTGATTGGTGCGTTAAGACTGCAACATAGTGAAAACAGTCTAACAACTGCTGAAGAAAACGCCGCCAAATACACGCTAAGGTCGTATTTCGCCTTTTCTGGCACGCCAGGCACGAGGACGTTCAAACTGGCCGGCCCACAATCCTGCAAAAGCGGCCTTTGCCTGCGCCTCCTCGCTTTCATAGTTTCCAAAGGCCACCGCATGCCCCTCACGCACCATGGCAGCATTGATTTCGGCACCACGCACACGGCAGACAACCAGAAGCCGGCCATACCGGTCGCGCTCATCCCCCACACAGGTGACAAGACCACGCTGCACCAGTTTGCGCAACGCATCGCGGGCCTCCCTGCCGCAGGCTGTCTCACGCCCGCTGACAGAACAGGTCTGCGTAAATTCCGGTGCATCTATGCCCTTGAGGCGCATCTCCACACTGCTGATGCGCAGGGAATCGCCGTCGATCACCTCTGCGACACCCGTTAATTCCTTCTGCGGTACCCCGCGCAGAATCCAGAGCAGACCACACGAGACAAAAAGCACGAGAATGGATGACAAAAACACAGATGTCCGGCGGTTCAAGCCCGTCCTCCGCCAAAGATGTGCAGTCGCAGCAAAAAAACTGAAAAAGCACCGAAATAGATCAAAGATTCTTTCATCATGTCAGGAACGCTTTAACGATCTCGTGGCAGAGTGTCTTCCACGCAGTTGTGTTCCGGCTGCGACTTTAGGGCCGCGTATCTGTCCATGACACAACTCACCGCCGATATCGTTGATCGCCGGAAGGCCTATGATGACCGTCGCAAAAGCGAAAAGGTCATCACACGCTCGG
The DNA here is from genome assembly GCA_031372765.1 of Hyphomicrobiales bacterium. Lineage (GTDB taxonomy): Bacteria > Pseudomonadota > Alphaproteobacteria > Rhizobiales > Beijerinckiaceae > JADCCX01. Next base: position 3,152 of record JANMLW010000234.1, on the reverse strand, counting down.
CTATCCAGACTGCGCGTGAAAAGCTGACGTCGACAACAGGCCTTGACCGCGCTTTCGAATACGAAACGCTGCGGCTTTTTGCCGAGGCCAAATCTTCAGCCTGCATTATCCTTGGCCTTTACACATTGCTTGTAGCCGCGAGTCTTGCTGTCTGGCTCCCGCCGGTAATGGCTGTCATCTGGTGCACCACCGCCACCAGCAGCCTTGTACTGGGTGCCATTGTCGGCCGCAGGTTCCTGAATGCGGATGGCTCAGAGACATCGATCAATAAATGGCAGAGGTGGTTTGTCATCCTCGAGACGATTCAAAGCCTGATCTGGTCAACGATCATCCTGTTGACCATCATGGCACCCAACAGCTTCCTCAGCATTTTTGTCATCGTTGCCTTGCTGGTTTACGCCAGCGCCGCAAGCATGCTTGCCTCCAGCATTCGCAAGGCCATCCATGCCGCCATCATACCGGTTATGTGCGCTATCCTGATGCTCCCGGTGCTCTCCACCGAAATGACCAACGCCGTGCTGGCCCTGCTGGCCCTTGGCTCTTGCGTGTTCCATCTGATTCTGGCCCAGCGGGCCCATGACATGACCTTGCAGACCATGGGTTTTCGCGCCGAAAAGGACGCTCTTTTTGGCGCCCTTGAAGAAGCCAATGCCAAGCACGACGAGGCGCGCCGCCGAGCCGAGGAGGCTAATCTGGCAAAATCGCGGTTTCTCGCCACGATGAGTCATGAATTGCGCACGCCGCTGAATGCCATCCTGGGTTTCTCCGAAGTGATGAAAAGCGAATTGTTCGGCCCGCACTCTGTGCCGCAGTACAAGGATTATGCCTCGGATGTGCATTCTTCCGGTGAGCACCTCCTCAACATCATCAACGAGATTCTCGATCTCTCTCGCATCGAGGCTGGTCGTTACGAATTGCAGGAAGAAGCCGTTGATTTCCGCGCTGCTGTCGATGATTCCCGCCATATGCTGGACATGCGTGCCCGCAGCAAATCCATTACGCTGCACACAGCACTGGAACAGGGCCTGCCGAGACTGTGGGCGGACGAACGCGCCGTGCGGCAGATAACCATCAATCTGCTGGCCAACGCCATCAAGTTCACGCCGCAGGGCGGCGAGGTGATGATCAAGGTCGGCTGGACGGCTGCCGGTGGGCAGTATCTTTCCATCAAGGACACGGGACCAGGCATTCCCGAAGAAGAGTTGTCAACGGTGCTGGAAACCTTCGGCCGTGGCTCGATGGCCATCAAGACAGCAGAACAGGGCACCGGCCTTGGCTTGCCCATTGTCAAGGGTCTGGTCGATCTCCACGGAGGCCAGTTTGTGCTGCGCTCGAAACTGCGAGAAGGCACCGAAGTCATCGTGGTTTTCCCGCCAGAGCGCGTGATGCAGGCCATTGCCCCGGTTGCCGATCAGGCTGCGGCCTGATCGCGCGAAAGCGAAGCCTGAACAAGTCTCGCGTTGACAATGGCGCATGGCTCGGCAACCGTCTGACACCAAGACGGAGCAAGAATCCCCAATGAAAACACGCGCTGCGGTGGCCTGGGAGGCCAACAAACCCCTCACCATCGAGACCATCGATATTGCAGGGCCAAAGCCTGGTGAAGTGCTGGTGGAAATCATGGCGACGGGTGTTTGCCATACCGATGCTTACACCCTGTCAGGCCTTGATTCTGAAGGCAAGTTTCCCGCCATTCTCGGCCATGAAGGCGCTGGTATCGTTCGCGAGGTCGGGAAGGGTGTTACATCGCTGAAACCGGGAGATCATGTCATCCCGCTCTACACGCCGGAATGCCGCGCCTGCAAAACCTGCCTGTCGCAACGCTCCAATCTCTGCACCTCCATCCGGAGCACGCAAGGCCAAGGCATCATGCCCGACGGAACCTCTCGCTTTTCCTGCGAGAGCGTGGGTGGCAAGCGTGATGAAGTGTTCCACTACATGGGCTGCTCGACCTTCTCGAACTTCACTGTGCTGCCCGAGATCGCGCTCGCGAAAGTGCGCGAGGACGCGCCCTTCGACAAGATCTGCTATATAGGCTGCGGGGTAACAACCGGAATCGGAGCGGTGATCTACACGGCCAAGGTCTGGCCGGGCGCCAATGTCGTGGTCTTCGGCCTTGGCGGCATCTGACTCAATGTCATTCAGGGCGCACGCATGGTGTGTGCCGACAAGATCATCGGCGTTGACATCAATCCTTCAAAGGTGGCGATGGCCAAGAAATTTGGCATGACCCATTTCATCAACCCCGATGAAGTGGGCCGCGACAAAGTCGTGCAAGCCATCGTTGACCTCACCGGCGGCGGTGCGGACTTCTCGTTCGAGTGTATCGGCAATGTCCACACCATGCGGCAGTCGCTTGAATGCTGCCATCGCGGCTGGGGCGAAAGCATCCTCATCGGTGTAGCGCCTTCAGGGCAGGAAATTTCCACCCGCCCCTTCCAATTGGTAACGGGCCGCGTCTGGAAAGGCTCGGCCTTTGGCGGCGCGCGCGGCCGCACGGACGTGCCCAAGATCGTCGACTGGTACATGGAGGGCAAGATCAACATTGATGATCTGATAACCCACACCATGCCGCTGAACGAGATCAACACCGCTTTCGATCTGATGCATGAAGGCAAGTCGATCCGCTCGGTCGTTACGTTCTGATCGCTTAATGGTTCACTTGCAAAATCCAGAAAATCAAAAAACACAGGTTTAACATGCAGATCGGAATGGTTGGGCTTGGTCGCATGGGGGCCAATCTGGTGCGCCGGTTGCTTCAGCACGGCCATGGCGCAGTGGTCTATGACAGCAACCCCAAGCCCGGTGCCGTACTGGCAGAAGTCGGCGCAACAGCCGCTGCATCACTTGCCGATCTCGTGCGAAAATTGCCATGTCCCCGCACGGTCTGGATCATGTTGCCGGCCGGAAAGATCACTGAAGACACGATCGCAGAATTGGCCAAATTGCTATCTCCCGGCGACACAATCATTGATGGCGGCAACACCTTCTGGAAGGATGATATCCGTCGCGCCAAGGAACTGACTGGCAAAGGAATCATCTATATTGATATTGGCACAAGCGGCGGCGTCTGGGGCCTTGAGCGTGGTTACTGCCTGATGATTGGCGGCGACAAGGCTTCAGTTGATCGTCTGGACCCTATCTTCAAGGCA
>JANMLW010000214.1:0-33591 GCA_031372765.1 Hyphomicrobiales bacterium | reverse complement strand
GACCGCATGTCGGATGCTTTCGCGGTGTATCTGCGTGAGGTTGCGGGCTTGCAGCCGGGTGATCGGGTTGCCCTGCAGGCTCCCAACAGTTTGCCTATCCCGGTTGTCGCCTTCGGCGTCTTCAAGGCCGGCTGCGTGCTGGTGAATGTCAATCCGCTCTACACAGCAGCGGAAATGGGCGCCTTGTTCAAGGATGCCTCGCCCAAGGCGCTGGTGATCGTGGACATGTTTGCCGACAAGCTCCCCGAAGCGTTGAAAGCTCATGCCATTCCCAATGTGATCATAACGCGCGTGGGCGAGTTCATGCCGGGCATGGTCAAAGGTGTGGTTGGTCTGGTGCAGAAATACTGGGACCGCACGGTTCCGGCTGTCCAAGTGCCGCATATCAGGCTTCCGGAAGCACTGGCTTCGGGTGAAAGCCAGCGTCAATCGAAAAAGGTTGCGGTTGAAAGCTATACCGCTGCACTCGACGGCGCATCCCTGGCGGCGCTGCAATACACCGGCGGCACCACCGGGGTGAGCAAAGGGGCTATGCTGACCCACGGTAATATCGTCATCAACATGGCACAGACCATGTCGTTCATCGAGCAGCATGTAAAAAAGGGCGAGGAGGTCGTTCTGACGGCAATCCCCACCTACCATATTCTGGCGTTCACGCTCAATTTGCTGGGGTTTTTCTGGCTTGGAAACCGCAATATCCTTATCCCAAATCCGCGGCCTCTTGCCAACTTGAAGCGCGCCTTCGAGAACTACAAGATCACTTGGATCGTGGGGGTGAACACGCTTTTCAACGGGCTTATGAACGAGTTCTGGTTTGTTGAGACACCGCCCAAGCATCTGAAGGCCTCCTTTGCAGGCGGAATGGCGCTCCAGGGTGCTGTGGCCGAGCGATGGCTGGCAATGACCGGCACCCATGTTATCGAAGGTTACGGACTGACGGAAACGTCCCCCGTTGTCACAGGCAATCCCATTGGCAAGGCGCGCGAAGGGTCGATCGGTATTCCGGTTCCTTCAACCGACGTGCTTATTCTTGATGATGCAGGGAAGCTGGTTCCAAACGGTCAACCGGGCGAGCTGGCTGTGCGCGGGCCGCAGGTGATGACTGGCTACTGGCAGCGCCCCGAAGAGACGAAAAAAGTCATGACGGCCGATGGCTATTTCCTGACGGGGGACATCGCCACAATGGACGACGATGGGTATTTTCGCATCGTCGACCGCAAGAAGGATATGATCCTTGTTTCGGGCTTCAATGTTTATCCCAACGAGGTGGAGGATTGTCTGGCGCGCCATCCCGGCGTTGTCGAGGTCGCGGTTGTTGGCGTACCGGACGGCGCGGCTGGCGAGGCCGTGAAGGCTTACATTGTGGCCCGCGACGAAACGCTATCGATTGATGACATCAAGGCACACTGCAAGATATCACTCACGGCTTACAAAGTCCCAAAGCTGATAGAATTCCGCAAGGAACTGCCCAAATCCAACGTCGGAAAAATCCTGCGGAAAAACCTCCGGGCTGAAGCAGCCACAAATGGCGCACTGAAGGGGAGTTTCTGAAATGGTCAGTGCTTTTGAACAGACTCTTCTGGCTGTCATGATGGGCGTCATAATGCTTGGAATGGGCGCGGCGCTCACACCACAAGATTTCAAGACATCGCTCAAGCGCCCCTTTGGCCTGTTTATTGGTCTTATCTCGCAATATGGATTTCTTCCCTTGATCGGCTTTTTGCTGGCGCTGAGCCTGCCGTTAAGCCCAGAGGTCAAGATCGGACTTGTCATCATGTCCTGCATGCCGGGCGGCACCACATCGAATATTTTCACTTACTTCGCCAAGGGCAATCTCGCGCTATCCATGCTGATGACCGTCAACTCAACGATTTTTGGTGTGGTTCTGATCCCGCTGCTCATTGTTCTTTATGCTTCAGGCCTCGGCATCAGCGTTCCCGCCGAAAATATTATCCGCACCCTCATCATTCTGCTGGTGCCTGTGCTGATCGGTATGGGTCTTCGCCGGTGGAATGCCAATGTCGGAGCCATTGTTGAACTGGTTGGCGGCGCACTTGGCATATTTTTCATTTTGTTCCTGATGGCCTCGTGGGTGCCGCGCAACTGGCAATTCCTGATGAGTACACCGCTGGCTGTTTTTGCAGCGGTCATTGGACTGGGATTGCTGGGTTTTGCCGCTGGATATATTTTCAGCACCCTTCTCAAACTGCATCCGCGCAATGCGCAAACCATCTCCATGGAAATAGGAATTCAGAATGGTCCTCTGGCAGTTGCCATTGTCGCACTGAGTTTCACGGGAGTGCAGCAACAGCAGATTATCGCTGTTCCAGCACTTTATTCACTGTTTATTGTGATCAACGCCTCGCTGCTGACGATTTGGTATCGGCGGGTCAACGATAAATCACAACAGCAACTTCCGGATTCATTCCTATGATGCTGAATGTTCCGCTGATGTTGCGTTCAGAATGGAACGCTGCTGGTCGGAATTTCCAACAGCTCCATATTCCAAGGCATTGCCTGCCATCGGCCAAGCAGCGCTGTTAGCAGGCAAATTGAAACTTTGATTTCATGTTGTCTGGCAAGGAAATTTGGTTTCTAACCGGAAGGCTTCTTTCGACCGCCCGTTTCCTCGAGTTCCGTTGCCTCATCCATGAACATCGACATCGCTAAACGGGTCTATGACCACACCTGGAAGCTGGACCCCATCGTTCGGTCTCTGCTGGATACAGATTTCTACAAACTATTGATGTTGCAGGCTATTCACGCACGCCATGCGGATGTGCGCACCACATTCAGCGTCATCAACAGGACGAAGTCGGTCAATCTGGCAGCCATCATCGACGAGCGGGAGCTGCGTGAGCAGCTGGACTACGCCCGCAGTCTGCGCTTTGCCAAGAAGGAGCTTATCTGGCTTGCCGGCAACACGTTCTATGGCAAGAAACAGATTTTCAAGCCGGAGTTTCTGGACTGGTTACAGCATTTCCAGTTACCGGAATACGATCTGCGCACAGTGAACGGTGAATACCAGTTGCATTTCGAAGGCCCATGGCAGGAAACGACGCTTTGGGAAATTCCGGCCCTCTCCATCATCAATGAGTTGAAATCCCGCGCCACCTTGCGCAACAAGGGCCGCTTCGAGCTTGATGTGCTTTATGCCCGCGCAAAGGCTAAGCTGTGGTCCAAGATCGAGCGGCTGCGCAAACTGGAAGGCCTGAGGATTTCGGATTTCGGCACGCGGCGGCGGCACTCGTTCCTGTGGCAGAAATGGTGCATCGAGGCCATGAAAGAAGGCATCGGCAGCGCCTTCACCGGCACATCGAATGTTTTTCTCGCGATGGAAAACGATCTGGAATCCATTGGCACCAATGCGCATGAGCTACCCATGGTCTACGCCGCTCTTGCCAAGGACGATCAAGCCTTGCGCGCCTCGCCCTACAAAGTGCTGGAGATGTGGAAGGACTTCTATGACGGCAACCTTCTGATCGTGCTGCCTGACACCTTCGGCACAGCGGCTTTTCTGGAACAGGCTCCGGACTGGGTGGCGGACTGGACCGGCTTGCGACCTGATTCAAAGCCGATCATCGAAGCGGGGGAAGAGATCATCGACTGGTACACATCGCGCGGGCGTGATCCGAAGCAGAAGATAGCCATCTTCTCGGACGGGCTCGACATCGACAGCATCGAGGAAGCGCACAAGCGTTTTCATGGTCGCATCCGTGTCGGTTACGGCTGGGGCACCAATCTCACCAATGATTTCAGGGGTTGCGCCACTGAGGATGCGCCACTGCTTGATCCCATCAGCCTCGTCTGCAAGATCACGGCGGTCGATGGCCGTCCCGCTGTGAAGCTGTCGGATAATCTGGCCAAGGCCACCGGACCGAAGGCCGAAGTGGAGCGCTACGTCCGCGTGTTTGGCGCTGCCGGGCGCAGCAAGCATAAGGTGGATGTCTAGAGCGGATTCCGATCTGGCAGCCCTCCTCAAGCAACCTTTCCAAGGCTTGCATCAGGCGTGATCTGAAGAGATGTGTTAAGCTCGGCACGTCGCTGCTGAACGGCATAGGCTCTTTGACGTAAAATAGCCTCATCGGGAAACTGCGATACAATCTGCCCGGTTTCTGCGCTCACCTTGCGAAACACCAGTTCCTGCGTCACGGCATCACGTTCAACCTTGCGGGTTGGTTCGGCTGAACGGGTGTCGATTGCAGAACTGATCTGAGCGCGGAGCCTGCTTTGCGCGTCATCATTCCCGAAGGAAACGGAATCCGCCTTGGCAGCGGGCTGTACGCTCTGTGTTTCCGGCAGCTCGGTCCTCACGACCTGACGCTCGGGCGCGGGTTGAGGGCGCACAGGGGCGGCAGAAGGTGCCTGAACCGGCCGGATATTCAATCCGGTATCCATGGTTCAAATCCTTGTTCAACGCGATCCTTCTGACCGCATTTCACCTTAATACGCCGAAGTAACTATCGTTGGCTTACCGCAAACATTCAATTTTTAACGATGTTCACTTTTATGTGCGATTTTTACAGAGACTTGGAAACTGCCAGTGAAGCGGCCGGTGTGCGATATCCCGCGACCTGCTGGCCATATGCACCGTAGCCTTGCGGAGAGCGGGCCAAGCCAACATCAACCGCCAATTCGCGAACGATGCTTTCCGACACAGTTTTGGCGGTTCCCAGCACAGCCATGTTGAGCGCCATCAATTCAGCGAAAGCCTCATGCCGCTTGCGCAGCAGAGCCAGTGAGGGCGGTGCGAACCGGCCCAAAGCAATGGCATTGGCTTTCAGATCCTCCAGCACACGCTGATAATGCTGCGAAGCGGCGTTCTTCCGGTCGGCGAGATCAAGTGCGGCCTTCATATGGCCGTCCCGCATCAGCACCGTTTCCTCGACAATTACCGGATCAAGCGCCTCAAGCGCGTCAAGGGCCGCGATCACCAGCGTCTCGGCGTCATCAGCGGTCACAATGCGGGGGCGCGTGTCCATGCCAGCAGGTTCAGGCGTCTGGATAAAACGCATCAGTTAGCCTTTCCTGGCACGCCGTTTTCCTGCAAACGCATCATTTCACGGTAAACTTGCGGCGCAATGCCGATTGAGCCCTTCTTGATCATACCTTTTGACATCTCATCCATCAGAAACCCGCGCCAGGCACCACCACCAGCCTCGCCGGAGCCAAGCGGGCCGTCCTTGCCGACGCTGGCCACCATGTTTTCCAGCATGTTCTGCAGGAAAACACCTTCAAAACCCTGTGCCGATGTCCGCGCCTTGGCCTCGCGGCTGCCCGGTCTGGCGCCGGCGGCAGCGGCGTAGGCATCAATGGCCTTGCGGGCTGGAATCGTGTTTGCAACGCTCATCACATCACCTCGATATCGGCTTGCAACGCACCCGCAGCCTTGATGGCCTGCAGGATGGAAATCAGATCACGCGGACCGATGCCGAGGGCATTGAGGCCATCAACAACCTCGCGCAGGGTTACACCTTCCCGGACGATGGCAAGGCGGGCCGCATCGCCCGTATCCACCTTGACGCCGGTGCGCGGTACAACCGTGGTCTGCCCGCCAGAAAAGGGCGCTGGCTGGGATACCTGAGGCTGCTCGGAAATGGTAACGGTGAGATTGCCCTGTGCCACAGCGACATTTGAGACACGGACATCACGCCCCATGACAATGACGCCGGAGCGCTCGTCCACGATGATGCGGGCGCGCTGGTCCGGTTCTACACGCAACTGTTCGATCTCGGTCAGCAACTGGATCATGTTGCCTTTGTAATTCTTGGGTATCTGCACAGTGACCGTGGACGGATCGGTTGGTTCGGCGGTTGAATCACCGATGAAATCATTGATGGCGGCAGCCATTCGACGCGCTGTGGTCAAATCTGGATTGCGCAAGGCGAGCCGCAAACCTTTCTGGCGATTCAGCTGAAACTCGATTTCGCGTTCGATCAAGGCACCGTTGGCAATGCGCCCGACGGTTGGCACGCCGCGCGTGATGGAGGTGGCATCACCCTGTGCAGAAAAACCGGCTATAGCGACAGACCCCTGCGCCACGGCATAAACCTCGCCGTCAGCACCAAGAAGCGGGGTGACAAGCAAGGTACCGCCTTGCAGGGATTTGGCATCACCAAGGGATGATACTGTCACATCAAGACGCGTGCCCTGTGTGGCGAATGCCGCCAGGTTTGCCGTGACGATGACCGCAGCCATATTGGCTGTGCGCATGTTGGCACCACGGGTGTTCAAACCGAGGCGCTCCAGCATGGCTTGCGCCGATTGCCGGGTGAAGGGCGAATTGTTAAGCGTATCTCCAGTGCCGTTCAAACCGACCATGAGGCCGTATCCAACCAGCTGGTTTTCGCGGACACCTTCAACAGATGCCAGATCCTTGATCCGGGACATTGCCTTGACCGGCTGGACATACAGCCACGTGAACAAGACGAGAATCACCACCATTACGGATCGGACAATCTGCGGCAAAGCCAACATTTCACAACGCTCCACACAATCGAAACCCCACTGAAGCGAGGAGCATGCCATAACGGTAATGGCGTCTAATATGTTGATATAATTTAGTTTTATTATTCAAAAAGAGAATTTTACATTGGAATTTCTGCCAGACTGGGAAAAATCTGCCGGGCCATTTACCATTGCTTAACCACGCAGGGCCAGTTTTGCCGCACGCGGTTCTGACTGCAAAGGATACCTGCGCTCATGCGCGTCACAGATAAAAATCCAGCAGCACCTGTCAGTGGCTCAACCGCACCACGCCGTACAGCCGCTGCAGGATCGCGCTTCAGTCTGGGATCCAGCGACACGGCCACAGGACCTTCGGCCACCCATGCTGCCGCGCCGGCAGGTGCGCTCGACGGTCTGATCGCGCTACAGGCCGCCGGGGACTCACTTGAACGTCGTAAACGCGCCACGCGCCGCGGGCGTGGGTTGCTGGACGGTCTGGATCAACTAAAGATCGCGCTCCTCTCTGGCCGTGTATCCGAGGATTCACTCACCAACCTTTCAAGCCAGTTGCGGCAGAGACGCGAAAATGTCGATGATCCACGTCTCGATGAGTTGCTGGCGCATATTGATTTGCGGGCCGAGGTGGAACTGGCCAAGCTGACGAAGGCGCGTAGCTCAAAGGGTAGCGCTGGAGACAATCATCCGCTAAACGCATAAGTATTATGGTTTCTGCCTTCGAAGCGTACTGATGCTTTTCAACTCCTTTGCTTTCCTCCTTGTGTTTCTGCCTCTGGCGCTGCTGGTGCATGCTGCTGTCGAGCGGTATCGCCCAGAGTATCGGCTCCTGTTGCTGACGCTGCTGTCATTCCTGTTTTATGGCTACTGGGACTGGCGCTTTGCGCCGCTGCTGGCACTCTCCATCGGCATCAACTGGCTGATTGCAAGGGCTTTCCTGAAAACCCGGATGGCAGGGGCAGAGCAAGGCTGGATCATCATAGCCGCCATTGCCGCCAACCTGTTTGTGCTGGGTCTGTTCAAATATACCGGTTTTTTGGTTGACGCCGTCAATGGCCTGTCCGGCACTGGCATTATCCGGCCGGAAATCGCCCTGCCGCTGGGCATATCCTTCTTCACGTTTCACCATGTGATGTATCTGACGGATCTGAAAGCCGGTCGCGCACAGGGCTATGATCTCAACCGGTATGCGCTTTATATCGGCTTCTTCCCGCAGGTATTGGCTGGTCCGCTGGTTCGCTGGACAGAATTGATGCATCAGCTGGAAGAGCGCCCCTACCGTGAGGGGTGGGAAATCCGGGCGGCTCAGGGCATCATGCTGCTGACGCTTGGGCTGGCAAAGAAAGTGCTGATCGGCGATCCTCTGGCAGAATACGTCAATCCCGTATTCAAACTTGCGGCAGATGGCGGGGTCATCACCGTAATGCAGGCCTGGCAGGCGGTGCTGGGATTCGCTTTCCAGATCTATTTTGATTTCTCGGGCTACACAGACATGGCCCTTGGCATAGCCCTGCTCTTTGGCATCATGCTGCCGCAGAACTTTGACGCGCCCTACCGCGCCACATCTCTACAGGAGTTCTGGCGGCGCTGGCACATGACACTGTCGCGCTTCCTGCGGGATTATCTCTATATTCCGCTTGGTGGCAGCAAACGCGGCATCAACATCCAGTTAGTTGCCTTGTTCACGACCATGGCCCTTGGCGGCTTGTGGCATGGTGCGGGTTGGACATTCGTGGCCTGGGGAGTCGCCCACGGCGTAGGGTTGTGCGTTGGTGTGCTCTGGCGTCGCCGCAACCTGCCTTTCCCGGCCGTACCGGGTGCAATCCTCACTTTCCTGTTCGTCACTTTGTGCTGGGTGCTGTTTCGCGCCAACAGCTTTCAGGCAGCTATCGTCATCTACAAGGCCATGCTTGGCTTCGCGCCCCTAGGTACCGGTTTCAAATGGCGCGCATTGGCGATTGCGGGCAGCTTCGCCATCATCGGTCCCACCAGCTGGCAACTGGTGCAGAAAATTCCGGCCACACGCTGGATGGCAGCGCTGTTTGCCGTTCTTTTCGTATTTGTCCTTCTGAAGATTGGTGACGACGCGAACTATGAGTTCATCTACTTCCAGTTCTGACGCCTCAGGCTTCCGCGCTTTCCTGCGGCTGTTTTGCGGCTGCGTGGTCTGTCTCGTGCTGGGCATCCTTGCGCTTATCCTGGCGCTTGACGCCTATGGCACGGGACGTCTGACACCTTTTGACCGCCCCGGTATGTATGACACCGGCCCCCGCATGGCACATGCCAGCCGCGCGCGGGATAAATCCTTCAATGCTGCCATCATCGGCAATTCAACCATCCAGCTTCTTAGTCCTGACCGTCTCAACGTCCTAACAGGCCAGCGCTTTGTGCAGCTGTCTGTTCCCGGTACCGGGCCGAAAGAGCATGTCGCAATCATCGAACATCTGTTGTGGCGGCGCGGGAGTGATATCAAGACACTTGTGCTTGGTCTTGGCTATGCCTGGTGCGACCCCGACCGCGCGGTGCGGGAGGTAAGCCCTTTCCCCTACTGGCTTTATGACAGCAGCGCACTTGTCTATCTCAGGGGTCTGTTTCGCATGGACACGATGGAAGCATTGCCACGGCGTATCGGCCTGCTGCTGGGCCGGGAAAAGCCTGCCCGCAAGGACGGCTACTGGGATTATGAGCTTATTCCGGACGGTTATCAGAAGTTTAGCGCACGCAATCTTGTTGTGCCTGAAGTGCCTACCAAAACGGGTCCGCATAAATCCGCTGCCTCGGCATTGGTGTCGCTCTTGAATACGCTACCGAAAGACATGACCGTGCTTTTGGTACATCCGCCGATCTTCTCACCTGATCCCCCACAGATGACACCGCAAGGTCGTGAGGCCATTGCTGCCTGCAAGTCGGAGATTGTGCAGGCCGTAACCACACGACCTGGCACGCAACTGATTGATGCCTGGGTTGATGACGAGAATACCCGCAACAGGACCTTGTTTTTTGATCATGATCATTATCGCACCGGTATGGCTGCGATCATCGAGGGCCAGATATCCAGCCTGATGGCCAAAGGTCGATAGCCCAGCCGGGTAAATCACGATTTAGAAAGTTCTGAAATCTTCGTGTTGTCTGTTGAGAGGCCCATACTTTCGGCGTATAGGCCCGGACAGGTAAGTACGGAATCGGAGGGTTTTCATGCTTGGGGGAAGAATCGATCTAGCGGAAGGTTATCGCCCCAACGAGGACGAACCCTTCATGAATGAGCGTCAACGCGATTATTTCCGCCGCAAGCTCGTAGCTTGGAAAGAAGAAATACTCCGTGAGGCTTCCGAAACAATCCTCACATTGCAGAATGAAAACGACAATCACCCTGATCTGGCTGACAGGGCTTCTTCCGAGACAGACCGCGCCATCGAGTTACGGGCACGGGATCGTCAGCGCAAACTGATTTCGAAGATCGATTCAGCACTGGCAAGGCTCAGTGATGGTTCCTATGGCTTTTGCGAGGAAACCGGCGAGCCAATAGCGCTCAGACGTCTGGATGCCCGTCCGATCGCCACCCTTACCATCGAGGCACAGGAACGGCACGAGCGCCGTGAGCGGATTTACCGCGACGATTGAAGGCCAGGAGCCATCGATTATAACGCCAGAACCCCGGATGAAGATCCGGGGTTTTTGCTGCGTGTTGCAATGCTAATGGGAATTTACGTTTCATTAACCATAACAACACGTTATCGGTTAACCTTACCAAACTCTGACAGCTGTTAACCAGGTATCAACCTTAACAAGGCATTCTTATCTCATCGACGGGCAGAAAGCCTGCGAAACTCCAGCCAGAAGGTTGGAGGCAAGAATTGCAATAGAGCCAGAAAGGTTCGCCCAATGTCAGTTGCCCTCTCTCTTGGAATGCGCACATCCCTGTTTTCACTCGGAGATATCGCAGGCCTTACTTCGATTGCCAACAAACGTCTTTCGACCGGAAAAAAGGTCAATGACGCCATTGACAATCCACTGAATTATTTTCTTGCCAAAGGTTTTGACAAGAACAAAGCCGACTTGGGTAACCTTCTCGACTCGCAGAACATTGCCCTGAGCACGGTTCAAAAGGTCATCAAGTCGATCGAAAGCATCACCAAGCTGGTTGAGCAGGTGCAGGCACTTGCCCGTCAGGCCCGGCAGAGCAGCGATGATGTTGCCAACGGCGTCCGCGACACACTTGGCGGTCAGATTGCAACAACGCTCAACCAGATTACGGAACTGACGCGCGATTCTGGCTTCAATGGCAAAAACCTGATTGGTGAAACACCCGACAATCTGCGTATTGACTGGAATGCCGAGACGGGTGTTAACCTGACCAGCCTCAATGTTACCGGCGTGAGCCTCACACCCAATGGTGCACAGCTTGCTTTTGGTACCGTTGCACAAGGTTTCACAACGACCATCAACGCAGCACCTACGCCGGACGTCATAGCGTACACGGCCGGACAGTGGACCAACGACGTTGCAGGCAACGCGCGTATCGATACACTCATCACCCAATCTCAGACTGCATTGTCCAGGCTTCAGGCCAACGCTTCCCAGTATTCAGTCAACCTCTCGATCCTTCAGGTCAGGATTGATTATTCGCGGTCACAGCAGCGAACACTGGCTTCAACAAGCGACATCCTGACCCTGGCTGATGTCAACGAGGAAGGCGCCAACCTGGCTGCTCTCCAGACCCGCCAGCAGATCGCGGTGCAGGCTCTAAGCCTCGCCAATCAGGCTGACCAGAGCATCCTGCGTCTGTTCTAAGGCTTCAACAACACGTTGCAGCGCAAGGTGCAACGCGGGCGGCGGCTCTGACCAAACACGCCGTCGCCCAACCTTCTCCCCGCGCCGAAACTTGTATCGCGTACGGCGCGGGCAACCTCTCCTTCCCTCGCCGAAACTTGTATCGCGTACGGCGCGGGGCCAGCCTTTCAGGTCGAAACTGGTATTGCGTACGACCTGAAACCATTTTCAATATCTCTTGAAGTTCAACCCTGTCGTGGGCGACCGGGGAATACAATTTCAGGCAACTGGCGTCGGGCAACCGACGCCTTTTTCTTTGAGAAGGCAGATCTAAGGTGCCTGTACCATTTTTTCCAGCAACAGCATCATCGAGCCATCGTCAAATTCTGGATGCCCGATGCTTGGAGCCTCGGCGACCTGCCTGAAGCCATGCTTGCGATAGAGCTTGTGCGCTGAGCCGTTGGCATCGTTGACGATCAGCGTGATGCGGGAGCTTTCATTGGTGCGGGCCACACGTTCAGCCAGAAGCAGAAAATCGGATGCCAACCCCTGTCCTCTGGCCCAGGTGTGCACGGCAAGCTCGCGGATGAAAACCGAATAGCGGGCCTCTTTCATGAGCATGATTGCGCCGGCGTGTTCAGCCGGCGCGCCGACTATGGAAAGTCCATCGGTGCTCCCCATGGCATTGAGTAGAACCATGCCTGCGATATCACCTTCGCGGTCAGCGATGATAAAGCGGCTATAGCCAATTTCACATTGCGCATCACCCAGTTCCGCCCGGGCGCGATCACGCCATGTTTCACCAGGCTGCGTGCTCATGCCCCAGGCATTGCGGATCGCCCCCCAGCTCGAAATCAGCATCAACTCGATCAGGGGTTCAACATCAGCCGCTTTCGCACTTCGGAACGTTACGGGAGATGCCATCTGATTCTTTCAGCAACTGATTCTTCCAGAAAAATGTAACCTATCGTTAACCATACTTCTTCATGGTCGTTAATTGATCCGACGGGAGAAATCCGTTCGGAGCCCAGAATAGGGTTTACAACAAAGGCGACCAACATGCCTGGTGATATTGTTCTTTCGCGTGGGATAAGGACCAACCTCCTCTCCCTGCAAAGCCATTCGGCCAATCTTGAAATAAGCCAGGAGCGGCTCGCTACTGGCAAGCGTGTCAATTCCGCACTCGATAATCCGCTCAACTTCTTCCAGGCGGATGGTTTGCGCCAGCGCGGCAAGGATCTGACCAATCTGCTTGATCAGATGGGTATCGCCACCGAAACGCTCAAGATTACCGGAAAAGCCATTGAAGCGCTGCAACGGCTGGCCGAATCCGCTGTTGGAATTCTGCGCAATGCAGCGGCAACCACAGACAACAATATCCGCAATCAGGCCCGTACGTCGTTTGAGGAAATCAAGAACCAGATGAACCAGCTGGTGCAGGATGCCAGCTTCAACGGTCGCAATCTTCTCAACGGGGGTGTGCCCGGTGCCTATGACAGCCGCTTTGACCTGCGCGTTTCCTTCAACGAGAACCTGACAACACAGCTCGATGTGAAGGCTATTAACCTGCGCGCGACCGGAACCGGTGCTATTGGCGGAACTGACCCTGCCCCTGTGACCGGCGTTGCCCCTGATGCACTCACGGCAGGTTTTCCTGCGCGTGGTTTGGTGACGGATTATGATTCAGGCGCGCTTGGCGATGCAACCATGCAGCGCGATCTTGCCTATCTCCAGAGCTACATCTCTGAAGTCCGCAGCCAAGCCTCCAACTTCGGCATAAACCTGACAATCCTGCAAAACCGGCAGGAGTTCACCAGAGCGTCGGTGTTGACCCTCAATGTCGGTGCTGATGGCCTTGTGCTGTCTGATCAGAATGAGGAAGGTGCCAAGCTCCTCGCCCTGCAAACCCGGCAACAGCTCTCGACACAGGCTCTCAGCCTAGCCAACCAGGCAGACCAGACCGTGCTGCGGCTCTTCGGCTAAGGGGCGCAACATGGCTCTCAAAGTTGAACTCAAACCCGGCGAGAAGATCATCATCGGCAAGGTTGCCATACGCAACGGCGAGCAAAGGGCGCGGTTCTTTATTGAAGGGCAAGCCCCTATCCTGCGAGAGAAGGACATTCTCAACGCGGATTCCGCCGATTCACCCGCAAAGTGCATCTATTTTGCCGTGCAACTGATGTATATCGAAGGCAGCATTTCAAAACATCACGATCTGTATTTCCAGTTCGTGAAAGACTTTGTTCAGGCTGCTCCCAGTTCCACGGTCATAGTGGCGGAGATTAATAACCGCATCTTAAGTGGTGACTATTATAAAGCCCTCAAGGCAGCAAAAGAACTGGTTGCCTATGAACAAAAGCTCATCAGCAGCTTGACCACGAGTGGGGGCGTTAATGAACAATCCGGCACAGGCTTACGCCAGAACAGCACAGCAGACCCTTCAGGGACGTGATCTTGAAGCGCATGTGCTGATCAAATCGGCAGCACGTCTGCAAGGGATCCGCGATAACTGGGACAAGCGTCAGGGCGAACTTGACGAGGCGCTGCGTGCAAACCGCAAGATATGGACGATCTTCGTCTCGGGCATGTCCGCTGAAACCTGCGAACTGCCCAGCACTTTGCGCGCCAACATGATTAATCTCGGGATGTTCATTTTCAACCGCACCATCCAGATGACGGTTGATCCGGCACCCCAGCAACTGAACGTGCTGATTGACATCAACCGCAATATCGCAGCCGGTTTGCGCGGAGACGATGGCAAGGCCAAAGCGGTTTGATCTGCTTACCTGGATCAGGAATTACTGATCCGTTCGTTGCCTGACTGACCAGCGGCACCGCGCAGGACATAATCCTGCAAAGCCATGCCGATATGGAGCACAACGGCTGCTATCAGGCCAAATGCCAGCCAAGTATGCGCCGACAGCAAGGCGCCCGAATATCCGGCTCCCTCCGGCCAGATCGATGGCAGGGTAAGGCCAAACAGCGTCCCTCTTGCACCAAAGTCGGATATGCCTGCCCAGCCCAGGAGCGGTACGAGAATACACGCGCCGTAGAGCATGCGATGGATGAGGCGATTGCCAATTTGTGGCTGCCATAGCCCTCGCAGGCGTGACACAAACCGGTAGGCAAGACGAGAGACAACCAGCAACAGGACGCAGACACCAAACAGTTTGTGCGCAGCAAAAAGCAGGTCACCAAACCAGCCACCGCCCAGTTGAGTCATGACAATACCAGATACAAACATGGCCAGAACAAGTACCGTCGTTGTCCAGTGAAATATCTTGGCGACGGGAAGATGTACGAGAATCGATCCAGTGCCATCCTGTTCATTCAGCTGCGCAGGATTGATATGTGACGGTGTCTCTGAGAGGCTCATGCCGCCACCTGATGTGTGATGTTGATAAACGCATCGACTGCCGTGCGCAGTTTGACAGCCTGCCGTGTGAGGTCGCCCGACACATCCGTGACAGTGCTGGCGGCCTGATTGGTCTGCTCCACCATGATGGCGACTGAGCCTACCTTTTGCGAAACAATCCGCATGGTATCAGCGGTATGAGCGGTGTCCGCATTGATTGATCGCGAAGCGGCGCCCTGCTGTTGCATCAGTGTTGCAATGTCAGCCGCAACCTGATCGACATCCTCCACAGATGTGACCAGTGCCTGGACGCGCTGGGCGATGCGGTTGGCAGCAGATGTGACTGCCTCGAGCCGCACCTTGGCATCGCTGGTGGCAATTGAAGTCTGCTGCGCCAGTTGCTTCACCTCTGAGGCGACTACGGCGAACCCTCTGCCATGCTCGCCTACACGCGCGGCCTCTATTGTGGCATTCAAGGCCAGAAGATTTGTTTTCGTAGCCACTTCACCAATCAGGGCAACCATCTGCTCGATAAGCACAACGGCTTCCTTGAGTGCTGCAGTGTCTTCGCTCGCTGCATTGACCATGGAGCGCGCATCAGCGGACACTCGTGTCGTTCGTTCCGTTTTCTCTGATATGCGGGCAATACCGGAGGCAAAAGCATCAACTGAGGCCGCAATGTCAGCGACATGGCCGGATGCCGTCTTTGTGGAAGTGGCCGCTTCTTCGGCATTGTTCGCCACATCACCAGCCAAAGTCGAAAGATTGCCGGATGCGGCTGACATACGGCTTGCATTATCCTCCAGCGACTGCACGACGCCCGTGATCTGCTGACGAAAATCAAGGCTTGCCACGTGCAATGCCTGCTGCGCTTGCAGTTTGTCATCCATGCTGGATATCTGATCTTGAGCCTCGATATCACGCTGCTGCGCTGATCGATAATGGACCAGCAAAGCGCGGCCCAGAACACCGATATCGTCTCGCCGCATGGCCGCTGCTTCCAATGCAGATGTATTGCCGTCATTGCGGGCCAATGTTGCAGACATCTGTGACAATGGACGTACCAGCCAGCGAAATTCGAGAAAGCCAATCTGCGCAATGGTAAAAACCAGCAACATGGCAATCAGCATCTTGTTGCGCGCATTGCTGGCAGCGTGTTCCAGCATGTGCCCATGAGTATCCGATAATGCCGTGATGGCTGCTGCACTATCCGATCCGCCCAAAGCCTTTGCAGCCTTATTCATATCTTCAAGAAAGCTCTGCAACTTGGCAGTGTGGATCACTTCAACGCCCGCATAGATCGCCACAATGAAAAGCAGGGTCATGCCCCACACCATCATACGTTGCCGGATATTGCCTTTGAAGGAACGTGGAAACACGACATTCTCTGATCTGATTGAGTGCCCACGCTAGCGACAGCGTCGTAAACAATTTCCTAACGCTGAAAGCGCAGTCAGTTCAAATAACCGTGTAGTAATCAACTATCGTAAATAGTCCGTCAGGTTGAGGCGGCTGATGATAGCCGTTGACTGGTAAGCAGCCTGTAACTTTGTCTGCAAGGAGAGCAGCCGCGCTGCTGTCTCCTCCTGGTTCACATCCTCGACATCGCTGATAATCGACTGAACAAAGCCGACCTTGGTGCGATGGCGCTCATCTGCCAGTTTCATCGATGTCGCGGATAGCGCAATCTCCATCTGGATATCCTGAACACGCTGCACACCGGCTGTCTGGCCAAGATCAGCCCGCATACGATCGGACATAGCCTGATAGCGACCCTGATCGGCGGGATTGGCTGCGCTGAACGTCTCTATGGAAAAAACGGCCAGGTTGGAAAGGACACGGCGGATGCCTTCCTCGTTGGCCTGCACACCAACTCCAACGGTGATACCCGTGTCGATCTTGCCCTGTGCGGTCATGCGGGCCGAGGGCGACTGATCATCACCCTGATACCAGATAACTGTGTTGGCCGCCGTACCCGCAACGAGCGCAGTCGCAGTGGCTGGCGGACCCGAAACGCGCATGGGTGGATTGTTGATTGATCCGGCAAAGAAAGCGTCAGCGGCTATATTGGCAGAAGCGGCTGGCAGGCTTGTGCTGGCTTCTCGGTTCATGACGGCAGTTATCGCCAGACGCAGGTTGGCTGCTGTCGCTGCGGGCGTCACGCCAATCTCGAAGTTTCCTGCATCGCCAGCAGGCAGCAACGGACCAGTACGGGCAGCAAGCGCGATGGACTGTCGTGTTCCATCAGGCAAAGTCAATTCAAACCGCACTTCATCGCCGTTTGCCGGGTTGGCAGCAATGTTGAGATTGATGTTGGCAGGCGGCCCCGCTGTCAGCGTTGCGGTAATGCCAGCCGATGATGAGGAGGCCGCGGTCAGTTTGAAGCCGAAGGGATGTGTGCCGTCCTCCGTCAGTGTCGCCGTTGCGCCAGCGCCGCCCTGCACAACACGGCCGGGGTTGAGTGCCACACCAAAGTCAGCAGCCTTGCGCTCGACAATCACTTGCTGCAATCCGGCCCGCCCGGCAGAATCACCGGCCAAAAGGGTATTTGCATCAAGCACGGGGCGCACATCAGTCGTGCGGCCGGAATAGAGCCGTACGCCGTTGGTTTCGGTATTCAAAAGATCAATGGCTTCGTCAAACCGGGTACGGGCATATTTCTGCATGGATGTCTTGCCGGTCGAATCCGGATTAAACTGCGGAAGGATAGTCGCAGAACGCACTTCATCAGAAATCTTGCCCAACTGGTTCAGTCCGAGATCAAGCTGTCTGGCCCGGATCTGAAATGTGGTGATTGTAGCCTGAAAGCCCTGCAACTCTGACAGTTTGGCACGCATATCGAGCGAGGTGATGCGAGCCGTGCCCAAACCACCAAAGGTCTCGGATTTTTTGCCGGTAGCAAGCTGACGCTGAAGATTGTCAAGAGCCAGACGCGTATCCGTCAAAAGCCGCGTAGCGTTGGTTGCGCGGAACGTGCCCGCAGCGAAAGGAGCAATGGCCATGGCTTATCCTCCAATTCTCAGAAGCACATCAAACAGTTCCTTTACCGCTGAAACGACCCGGGCGTTAGCGGCGTAGGCATTCTGTATCTGTACGAGATCAGACATTTCCTGATCGATGGTAACACCGGATGTTTCCGAGAAGCGGGCTTCCACTGAGCGCAAAACCAGTTGCTGGCCTTCATCAATGTTGATGGCGGCGGCCGCATTGGCACCCTGGTCTTCAACAACGCGGCGGGCAAAACTAACCACCGAGGAACGATAGCCCGTCACACTGTCACCAATGCCGGAAGCTGGCGAAAAGCCCCTCTGTGCGTTGGTCAGCCGATCCAGCAACATACGGGGGCGGGTGCTGTCACCTTGCGGTGTCACGGCGCCCGGTGTGGTGTTGTAGATAACAAGACGGGAGTTATCAGCAAGGAGATTGGCATTGATGCCAATGCGTCCCGCAAAACCCAGTTTTTGCGGATTCGCGCCGTCGAGAGTACCTGTGTAAGGCAGATTGCCCGCAGCGGAATCGACAAACATCTGAAGCTCAGCGCCCTCCCCTGTCAGACCTGATACGGAGAAGCTGGCCCTTACGGCGGAGACCGTGTTGCCGCCGCCAGCATCAATCACGCGCAGCACATTGCCGGGTTGCAGCGTTACATTGAAACCACCACCAAGTGCCCCGCTGACAGCAGCCTGCAAACCTGCAAAACCACCGGCGCGATCGTAGCGGATGATTGTCGCACCACCTTCGCCATCAGCAGGCGGGATGGGGTTTGGAGCCGCGCCATCTGTTGCGATAAACTGGAACCGGCGTGGGCCAGTCGGCGTATTGACCTCGACAGACAGGGTGTTGCCCGCCTTCATCGCCAGATTGCCCGGCACCAGCACATCGGCAAGTTCCACGTCAAAGCCGGCGTTCAGGCCCGTTGTCACGGATGTGGACGGGTTACGATCTCCCAGGGCAGCAGCCAGACCAGCGGCCAGATCATCAAGTTGCGCCTGCGCCTCAACCAGCACCTTGTCGCGGATGTTGATCTCGGCTGCAATCGAACCCGAACGGAACAGGTTATTGGCAATGACATCAATACCGCCAGCGCCATTGACACGGATCGTGCCGACACCACGTGCCAGCGGATCAGCGGTAAACTGGCTGGTGGCCGTAATGGGCGAGCGGGCGTCAAAGCTCAGGCTAACGGCATGGCCCGTGTAAAGCTGCAAGCCACCCGTGGTGAAAATACTGACTTTACCATTGTCCTGTGGGACAACGCGAATATCGATCAGCGTTGCAAGCTCCTGAATGGCCTTGTCCCGCTCATCGAGAAGGGCCGGTGATGATGATGCATCAAGGCCGCTCGAATATAGTTTTCCCTCGATATTGGCGATGCGTGCGAGAGCGCGGTTGGCCTGATCAACACCGGCAGCGATATTGACTTCGGCCCCTTCGCGCAATTGCTGGATATCAGCAGATAACCCGTTGAGGCTGCTGGCCAATTGTTGGCCATAGGTCAAAACCTGCGCACGGGCGGTGTAGTCAGACGGATTAGCGGTGAGCGCTTGCAACGAGGAGGCAAAAGCATTGACCGAACCGTCAAGCGATCCCGGTGTGCCAAGCGTACCGAACAACTGGTCCAGTTGCCGCGCATAGGCCGCTCGAACGTTCGTGTAGGCAGCACCACCTGCCTCGATCCGCATCTGCTTTTGTACAAGCACATCAAGCGTGCGCTGAATGCCGGTGGCTCTGGCACCACTGGTACGCGAGCCGGTGACCTGCTGCTCGATGTTGAGCCTGCGACGGGAATAGCCAGCGGTATCAACATTGGCGATGTTGCCTGAAATAATCTCAAGCTGGGCTTGCGATACGCGCAATCCCGAGAGTGAGGAATTCAGTGCTCCCGTCAGACTCATGGCAGCCTCCTGTCAGCGTTTCACACTCAACCGCAATCAACGCACGATATTGATCACATCGCGCAGCATGTCAGACGATGTGGAAATGACCCGGGTATTGGCGGAATAGGCCTGCTGCGTGACGATCATCTTGGCGAATTCATCGGCGATGTCAGTGTTGGAATTTTCCAGTGTGCCACCGACGATGGCGCGTCCGATATCCTGAATGACAGGAGGCCCAGAATCGATTGTCTGCTCGAAGGTGCCGCCATCCCCGCGCTTCAAACCATTGTCATTCGAGAACTGAGCAATGGAGAGCTGATAGAGCCCAACCACCTGGCCGTTGGTATAATTGCCCTGCAGGCGTCCTCCGTCACCCACGACGACGGTAGTCAGTTCACCCGATGGATAGCCATCCTGCCGCAGCGAGTTGACACTGACATTGCCCCCTTCACCGACAGCGCCCTGGGTGTACTGCGTCAAGCCCAGTGCGCCACCTGTGGAGATGGTGATGGGATCACTGGCTGTGCCGTTGACATTGAATGTGACGGGAGCTGCCGGACTGGATACCAATTGGCCCGTTGTCGGTGCCGTATTGCTGAAAACAAATGCGCCTGGAATCTGCGTCCATTTTGTTGTCGCGCCCGTGGCATTTGAATCCGACAGATAATACGCCTGCCATGTTGGAGGAGCGTTGGTCGTCTTGCCGAAGCGCAACTGGACATCGATGCGAGCGCCCGATGCGTTGTATACGGAAACTGCACCGCCGGAGATTGTCTTGCTCAAAAACCCGGTTTCCGATGTAGCCGGAATGGCCGCAGCATTGAAGGGTGCAGTCAGAAGCTCTGATCCGGGTGTTCCAACCACATAATCAGCAGTTGATGGAATCGTTGGCAGGTTGGCTCGATATTCCAGATCAGTCGTGGCGCGGGCTGGCAGGTTATCGCCGTTGATGCGCACAACCGATGACTGTGAGCCAATCTGGTCCTGCGTTACCGGATCAAGCGGAATGCCCTTGAGATAAAACCCGGCGCCATTGACCAGAAAGCCTGATGCATCCTGCTCGAAGTCACCACGACGTGTATAGGCATCGGAACCCGCAAAAGTTGGTATGCCGCCCGCAAGGCCTGTGCGGGCCTGAACGACGAAGAAGCCCTCGCCGTTGATGGCAACGTTGGTGCCAATGCCCGTGGTGTTCAGATCACCCTGAATGGTGTTGGTGGACTGGCTGTAAGCCGCCACGGAACCGGCAAGCTCACGCTTGCGGGGCGTATCCGGGATCAGATCGACAAAGCTCGTATCCACACGCTTGAAGCCGGTGGTGCGAGAATTGGCAATGTTTCCCGAGATATTCTCCATCGCATAAGATTGCGACTTGAGACCAGAAACCGCAGTGGTCAATGCTCCGAAGATACCCATAATACGCTTCCCTTTACGCCTGCAACGCGATTGATCCTGTCAACGACAGAATACGGGGCGCGTACGCAGGCACCTGAAACACGCCCCGGTGACATCAGGTACGGCAAGGGTCGTGCCAAGATAAACCGCAAGCGATTTCAATGGGTAAAGTTGTGTTTACCATATTTTTCCGGCAGTTTTTGTCAGCTTCTGGAGAGTCATGCGGCAGTTTCTGCCGGGTGACTGGCATGGAGAGCGTGCAGGATTATTCCTGCTTGCCAAAAGGATTGCTGAGAATCTCACCCGCCACATCCTGTAATTTTGGTTCGTCATCCGTGAGGAACGGCAGCGGACGACAGGCTGCGATGCAGGCGAGCCCAACACGCGCTGTCAGCAAGCCATTCAGCACGCCCTCCCCCAATTTGGCGGACAGCCTTGCTGCCATGCCATGCCCTACAAGCTGCGACAGCACACTGTCAGTCATGGCGACGCCGCCAGTGATGGCGAGATGCGACAGGATGCGACGCCCCAGACGCCAGAAGCCCAGTGGACCGGGGCGAGCACCATAGATATCGGCAATGCGGCGCATCAGCATAATCGACTGCGCCGCAACGAACAGTACATCTACAAGCGCGCGGGGCGATATGGCCGTGACCATGGATACACGCTTGGCGGCGGATGCGATTGCCTGTTTGGCGCGCTCATCCTGCGGTAGCACCAGCGTGCGTTCTGCCAGAGCCAGCAGACCCTTGCCGTCAATGATTTCGTTGAGATGACCACTCATTTCGGCGCGCTGACGGGCGGTGGCGGGATCAGCTGACTGGTGATTTATCAGACGGCGGATGACATCCTTGGCCTTTGCACCATCGTCTCTGGCATAAGCGGCAAGGGCATCATCACGCAGTGCAGTTGCGGCCCCTAGGCGCATGAGGCCGCGTATTTCACGTACCAGAATAACAAGCAGGGCCAATCCGGCAAGGGCAAGCAATCCAATGCCAATCCAGCCCATGACGGGGTGGGCACGGGACAGTTCATCCACCAGTTGCCAAAACCACAAGCCAACTGCCAGCGATATCAGGCCACCCAGTGCTGACCAGAACAACCTGCTCCAGAATGAAGAGCGCGGAGGCTTCACCTGCATAGGCTCAGACAGAGCTTCCTTCAGGGTCGGAGTGGCAAAGGCATCAGGCTCCAGGGTGAGAGAAACCGATTTCGCCAACGGCTTCAAGGTTATCTCCGCATCTTCTGAAGACTGGTCCGTATCAATGCGAAAAACCTTGGGAGAGCGGTTGTTGCTCATCATTTCAACCTGTCAGCCAGCAGGAATTCCAGAGTGCGGTCTAGCCGGATATGCGGCAGGGGCTTCAATCGACCATCTGCACTGCGTTCGGGCAGAGGGGGCCGGAAACGCAGGAAGCGCAGGTTGAGCGGTTTAGCGGCGGGCTCCAGTACAGATTCAAGCGACGTGGGCAAGTCACCGGGGAAGACAGCGGCTTCGGCTACACCGTCGAAGATTTCCTTGCCCAGTGTTTCGCCTTTAAGCGGCACGCCCGCAATGCAGGGCACCGTACGACGACCTTCTTTCGCGATAACCTCGCGGGTGGCGCGCACAGCTGCTATAGCTGCAACATCGACACCGGCTCCTGCATTTTCAGCTTTTGCTGCCGCCATATCCACCAATTCACGAATGATAACCTCAAGCGCATCATGGTTGGTATGGTGCAGGTGATCGGCTTTGGTTGCAGCAAACAGCACGCGGTCAATGCGCGGAGCAAACATCTGGGCCAGCAAACTGTTACGCCCGGCGTTGAAAGCCTTCAACACATCCGAAAGTGCTGCTTCAAGATCAGCAACCGCCGCTGGCCCGGCATTGAGAGCAGCCAACGCGTCTACCAGCACGATCTGCCTGTCCAGTCTGGCGAAATGATCACGAAAGAACGGGCGCACGATATGGCTTTTGTATGCCTCGTACCGCCGCTCCATCATGGCATAGAGAGAGGCGGAGGATGGTCGTACTTCTGGCGTTTCGAGTGGGGCAAAGGTCAGTGCAGGTGATCCCTCAAGATCCCCCGGCAGCAGAAAACGCCCCGGTGGCAATGAGGAAAGCGAGACGTTCTCATCCCGGCAGCTGCGCAAAAATTGCGTGAACTGCTCGGCAAGGATACGCGCTTGTGCCTCCTCGGCTTCGACATTTGCATCTGTCGTTGCAAGCAGCGACAGAAACGCACCGGCCAGTGGCGCGCGTGGATTTTGGCGAACCAGTGCGATGGTTTCAGCGGCCCAGGTGGCATAGGATTTTTCGAGCAGAGGCAGGTCCAGCAACCATTCGCCCGGATAATCAACGATATCGATGGCCAGAGTGGAAACACCGCCAGTCCAGCTTGCCTTGCTTTCATACTCCACCATCAGACGCAGTTCGGAAATCCGGCGTGTAGATTGCGGCCAGTGCCGGTCTGCGCCTGTGAGGGACGCGAGATGATCTTCAAAAGGAAAGCGCGGAACGGTATCATCAGGCTGGGGTGCCAGATAGGCGCGGCGGATGCGCCCTTCCGCCTGCGCAGCAAACATGGGCATTTTGCCCCCAGCCATCAGCGCATGCACAAGTGCGGTAATGAACACCGTCTTGCCCGATCGCGACAGGCCGGTGACACCCAGACGAAGGGACGGATTGACCATGCCGGTGGCAAACTGCGTCAGGTTCTTCAATGCCAGCCAGGCGTCGTCGGCAATGCTCAAGGGACATCCTTCATGGCATGGCGATTATCCCCAGCAGTCATATCCAGCGTTCTTTCATTCTCATTGCGGCGCAGGAATGAAAGGTGGCGACTGACCCGAGAAGATACAAGACATACCGGTCCGCTGCATGAAAACAACGGACCGTTGATGCTGATGGCAAGTACGTTGGCTTACTCGAAACGCTCGGCTGCATGGGCCAGCAAAGTATAGACCTTCCCGGTATCCGATACGAGATAGGAACGGGCAATGGCCCCATCCCGGTCTTCATTCGCGACTTCCTTCAGGAGCCGCTCGAACTCTTCGACATACCGGTCAACGGTCTCGCGGAAATCTGCTTCCCGACGATAGCGACGGCGTACCTCGTCAAAGGTCTGCTGCCCCTGAAGGGTATAGAGCCTGCGGGTAAACGCGTTGCGTTCTCCAGCTGTCACACGGTCCCAGGCATCCGACAGCGCTTCACCATCGACAAGGCGGGCAATATCGCTGGAAATGACATCAAGAGCCTCCAGCCCCTGTTCCGTTGGCTTGCTGCGAACGGCGGTACGTGATTTGCCCATGTCATCATCCGAGGCTTTGCTGAGAAGATCAGACAACCAGCCACCATTTCCCCTTGCAGGTGAAGGCGCGGATACCGGACGCGGTGCAACACTACGCGGTGCCGGTGTCACCACACGTGGTGCCAGTGAGGGGGCAACCGGGCGGCCCGGAACAGGCCTTTCAGCGCGAGGAGCAGCGGTTGCTGAAACCACATCCATACCGGTGCGATCAACCAGTGCATTCAACTCGTCCAGAGCTTTGATCTGATCACCAACAGCTCGCTTGATTGCGCCTGTTTGCGCTTTCAGGTCCC
The DNA here is from genome assembly GCA_031372765.1 of Hyphomicrobiales bacterium. Taxonomy (GTDB): domain Bacteria; phylum Pseudomonadota; class Alphaproteobacteria; order Rhizobiales; family Beijerinckiaceae; genus JADCCX01. Next base: position 9,146 of record JANMLW010000214.1, on the reverse strand, counting down.
GCGGCATAGCCGAAGCGCCACGGCTGATCTCTGCCCGTGTGGCTTCCAGTTCCTGTGCGACCTCCGCTGTCAGACCCCGTAACTGCTCGGCAGTTTCACGGAAACGATCGGTCGATTCAGTCATCACCTGCTGCATTTCGCCCATCGTCTGCTCATGCGAGGTGCGCAGCGCAATGGCTGTACGATCACGTTCCTTGCTGGAAAGGGTACGGATCAGGTCATACTGGTCCTTGATGGCGGCGGAAGCGGATTCACTGCTGCCAAGCAAGGTGGTGCTGACATCGCGCGCACGCTGCTCAGCGACATTCAGGCTCTCGTTCAGCAGGCCATTGAAGGACTGCATCACCACTTCCATCTCGCTGCCACGCTGCTCGATCGTTGTGATGAGCTGCTCGATGTCGGCCTGTTTGTTGGCAAGAGCAGAATCTACACGTGACTGCGCAGAAGCAAGGTCCTGGGCTGCTCGGGCCAGAGCGGCTCCACGGTCCTGGATCTGCTCGGAGAGATTGGCTGCCTCACGCAGCACACCGCCCGACACATCCTTGAGAACAGCGACCTGCTGCTCGACCCTGTCCGAGGTACGGGCCGTATCTGCCACGATCTGTCCCATGGTGGAGCCAAGCTCCATCACGCGGCTTGTCAGACCTGTCTCTACCGCTTCCAGATTGTTGGTTGCAGAGGACAGGATATTGTTCAGGACACCGTTAGCATCATTGAGCTGCTTGAGAACCTGTGCGATCTCACCTGTGAGTAACTTATGCACTGTAGTTAGGCCTGCAACCGATTTCTCGGCGTTCTCGCCAATCACCAAGCGGAATGCCTCCGTCGAGGCGTCAATCCGCGTCGTCATTTCGCCACCACGGGTTTCAACAAGGTTGGCAACCATAGAAGCATTGCGCTCGATGGTATCGGCAATGGCAGAACCTCGGGATTCGATGGTCCGGACCACCGCCTCGCCGACATCCGCCACTTCGCGGGCAATGGCTTCCCCGCGCGCGCCCATTTCACCAACGAGGTTAGCACCACGCTCTATGAACAGCTTGTTGAGGTCTTCCGTGCGCTGCACAAGAGCAGCCGATATCTGCATGCCCTTCTGGTCGATGACTTCTGACACACCGTCGAGACGACGGACCACACGGTCCTCAAAATCAGTCACACGCGTATCGAGCGTATTGGCGATTTCTGCAGCACGGTTGCCAAGCGTATCGTTTATTTCGCTCGTCTTGTCAGCCAGCACACCAGCAATATGCTCGCTCTTGAGCGTGAGGATGGTGTTGATTTGCTCTGCGCGCGCGCCAAGCTGGTCGGCCATGGCCAGTGACCGCTCATTGATCGTCCGGTCAATCTCGCCGGCTTTTTCTTCCAGCGCCCGCGTAATGTCGCGGCTGCCTTCACCCATCAGTTTGGCCAGGTCAATCGTGCGCTGCGACAGGGTTTCATTCAGTTGCAGACTGCGACGCTCAAGGCCTGTGTCAACACGGGTAATGAGTTCCTGGAACGAACCAGAGATGATCGCCGCACGCTCGGCAGTACGGGCATCAAAGGCATTGATCTGCGCTTCCAGTGTCATTGCCGTTTCATCGGTGCGTGCACCAAGTCGGTCAACCAGCGCATCACCGTGAATGGTAACGACATTCTCCACGCTTTGCAGGCGTGCGCCTACGGTTTCATCAAAATTGCGCAGCTGGTTGGTGACGCCAACCGCATGTTGCTCCAGCGTGTTGGAGAGGCCACGGGCATTGTCAGCCAGTGCTTCGTTAACGCGGTTACCCTGGGTGGCAATTGCAAGCACGATGTCCTTGCCGGTTTGACCAAGGCGGAAAACAACCTGATCGGCATGTGTGTTAAGACGGCCTTCAACCTCATCAGCATGGTCCTTGAGCATGCTTTCAGCCTGCATGCTGCGTCCGTCGATGACATTTGCAATAACCTGCCCAGCCCCTTCAAAGGCCGTGCGCGCATGCACGACCTGCTGCGAGATGAGCGTTGCGGCTTCCTGTCCGGTCGCGGCGATGCTGTCCTCCAGTGATTTGCCGTGGACTGTGATGGAGTTGTTGATCCGGTCACTGGTTTCGACAAGGCGCGTAGCAAGACTATCGCCACGGGATGTCACCGTTTCAGCAATCCGCGAGCCTGTTTCCTCGAGCCTTTGGGTCACTTCGGCACCGCGAATGCCAAGCTCGATCACCAGCGCTTCGCCCGTGGAGCGCATGGTGGTGCTCACCTCCGTGCCTCGCTCGCCGATGGCGTCGATCAACGAGCGGCCGGTCTGATCCAGTGTTTGTGTAACAAGCTCAGAACGCTCCGTGATGGAGCTGATGAGCGTATTTCCTGTGTCGTTCAATGATGTGGTGACACGATCGGCACTGTCGCCAATCGCGCCAATCAGCGAACGGCCTGTCTCATCCAGGGTCTGCGTTACCTGATTTGAGCGCTCGGCAATGGCGGTCACAAGGTTATTGCCGGTGGCGTTGAGCGAGGTGTTGACGATCTCGGCACTTTCGCTGAATCGGCTGGTCACGGACGAACCCGTATGCTCGATCTGTTGGGTAACGATCTGTCCGCGCTCGGCGATTTCAGCCACAAGCTGTGCGCCGCTTTGTGTGATTGTCTGCGTGACATCCGCACTTGTGGCGGCAATCTTGTCGTTTACGCTTTCTCCGGTGGTAACAAGGCGATCAATCAGTTCTGAGGAGCGCAATGTTATCTGGTCGATCATCTGATCGCCACTGCGGGTCAATGACATCGCGATCTGGTCACGCCGTTCATCAAGCGCATTGGTGACACGGTTTCCCGCTTCTGAAACGGAATCGGTGATACGCTGCGACACGGATTGCATGTCACTGGTCAAGGCTTCATGCGCTCCCATGATGGCGGTGCGAACAGAGGCTGCATTATTGTTGATGGCATCGCGCTGACTGGCCAATTCATCAAGAAGCATGCGAATTTTCAATTCATTATCCGTGTAGGAACGCTCGAGCTGTGAAACCTCGCTGTGCACCAGCGCTTCAAGTTCGCTGGCGCGTGCCACGGCCCGCTCTATGCCATCTCCCATGGAGGCGACCTCACGGCGGATTGCCTGACCAAGCGTGAAGACGGATTCTGATGCCATGGCCTCAGGCTGCGCCAGACGAAGTGCTGCCTCCGTCATGGCGCGGGCTGCAATACGCATCTCCTGCGCACGGCGAACCATGCCAGCGACACTGAACATGAAAATGACCGGCAGCAAGGCGGCAACAGCAATGGAAACCAGCAATGGCAGATTGGCCTGCGCCAGATAACCGCCATTTAACTCGATCTGTGCAGCGTAGGTGGTCGTGGAGAAGTAGCCGACGAGTCCAAGCCAGAGAAGCGACAACAGTCCCGCAACCCACAGTGGCCCGCGAGATGGACGCTCCTGCATGGCCGTCAGCAGCATGGCTGAGTTGCGCCTGTCATCATTGGCAGCGGGGCGCGATGGTGCAACAGGGGACGGGAAAGCAGCCGAAGCAGCTGGGGTTGCCTGCATGTTGGCTGCAACAGGCACTTGCAAAGATGGGACAGACACTGCGGCATCAACCGATGGACCCGCTGGCCCAGAGTCGAAATTTGAAGCCGCGTCCTCGACTTTGGGCAACTTTGCCTTGGGCAGGCGGGGCCGCATGACCGGTCCGTCGGTCCCTGTTGCCTTGCCGTTCAACGCTTCCTCGATCGCCGAGAACGCAGCTTCCGCAGGGTCCGGTGTCTTGTTTGCCTTGGCCATGTTTTCGCCTCGTCTGATAACGCCACTTTTTGATCAACCGATCCTTGACGAAGGCCTCACCCAACTGGGTGGCTCGAGGCTTACGCAACAAACCGGTCAATCCGGTTCAGGTTCGTCCTGAATATACCGCAGGAGCGCCCTGATCCATGAAAACCAGCTTCCTCTTTAACCGGGAACAGGTGTGGCGTGCAAACGACTCGTTAATCTTTTCGCAAACTTCGTTAACGCGATGGTAAGCATGGTAACACATGGTGCGTTTGCGCAGACCATCAAGCAAGGCCATTTTCTGCATGATCAATCCGATCATTGATACTGATCATCTCAACCAGCAAACATTCGATGATCCCGATCTCAAACGCGAGATTCTGTTGATGTTCAAGGAACAGTCAATCGTTTTGCTGGCCGCGCTTGACGCGCAGTCAGGCCAGGCGCGGAGCGACACGGCCCACCGGCTCAAGGGCTCGGCGCTTGCAATCGGCGCTACGCAGCTTGCTGAAGCCGCTGATGCGCTGGAGAGAATGCCAACTGACAGTGCTGCATTGCACACACTTCATCTTCTCTGCGACAAGACACAGCAGGCCGTTGTACAACTTTTACAGGAATAGCCCTTCTGAGCACTCGCCAGATGGCGCTGGCTTCGCTAAACAGGCGCGCTAATTGCCGTTTCGCCCGCCAAGGACAGTCTGATGCCAAAGATCACGTTTATCGATGCCAATGGTCTGGCACGCACTGTTGAGGCCGATAACGGCTCCACGATCATGGAAACCGCCATTCGCAACAATATCCCAGGCATAGAGGCGGAATGCGGCGGCGCATGCGCATGCGCAACCTGCCATGTCTATGTTTCCGAAGACTGGACGGACAAGGTGGGCAAGCCTCAACCGATGGAAGATGACATGCTGGATTTTGCCTTTGATGTCCGGGCCAATTCACGCCTTTGTTGCCAGATAAAGGTGAAGGCAGAGCTTGATGGCCTGACCGTAACAACACCTGCCAAACAGGGCTGAACCGCAAAAAGGGGCAATCAGGCCCCTATTCAGCTGATTGACGCTTCAATGCAGGCTGAAGCGTGGTTTCGGCGCCTTCCTCGGGATGACGTGGCACGAGAAACGCCAGACTGAGCGAGATGGACGCGATACCGCAACCAAGCCAGAAGATGATTGATGGATCTGGCCTCTGATAGGCCAGAATGCCGAAGATTACCGGAATGATAACGGCCATGATGTGATTGATGGTGAAGGCCACAGCTGCCGTGGGTGCCATATCCGCTGGATCGCCGATTTTTTGGAAGTAGGTTTTCTGCGCAATGGTAAAAGTTGTGAAGACACCGTCTGCAATAAACAATCCGGCGACGATCCATATGCCAGCTGCTCCAAGCGTTCCATTGGCGGCCAGCGCATAACCGGCAAAAATCACGATCAGGGAGATGTTTTCAAACATGATTGAGGGCCGTTCACCCTTTCTGGAGATGTAACTGCCAAGCTGTGGGGCAAGGATGGTGTTAATCCCTGAGGTTACCAGCATAAGCATCGCTACCTGGCTGATGGTATAGCCAAAGGTCTTGACCAGCAGAAATGCGGCAAAAGCCGTGAATATCTGCCTGCGCGCCCCGCTCATGAAGGTAAGCGCGTAATAAAGCCAGTAACGCTTGCGCAGGACGATCTGCTTGCGCTGTACAACCGGCCCCTCAAAGCGCTTGAAAGTCAGCACCACAAGAATACCAAGAGCCAAGGCCACACCACCCACGATCAGATAAAGATACGCATAATTCTGGATACCGAACCACGCCAGAATTGCGACTCCACCGTAAGCGACAAACTGTGCAGCGGCTGTGGAGCCTGCAACCTTGCCCATTTCCTTTGCTGCTGTTGCCTTTGGCAGCAACTGCAAGGCCAAGGACTGCTGCATCGTTTCCAGATAATGATAGCCCACCGACATGATGAAAGTGGTGATCAGGATGCCGGTCAGGGATGGAAAATAGCCCGAAATGGCGACACCGAAACACAGCACAAGCATGCTGACATAAGCAAAGGTTTGCTCACGCAGAAACAGGATAAAGAAAATGGCGGTGAAAGCCAGAAACCCGGGAATTTCCCGCACGGACTGCATCAATCCATTGTCCTTGAAGGTGAATCCGGCACTTTCAACGCTGAAATTGTTGATCAAGGCCGCCCAGCAGGCAAAAGACAGCCAGTTGACGAAATTGATGGACATCAGGAAAACGGTAGGATTTTCCAGAAAAGACTGTTTTGCGGGGGGCATGGTCACCAGGAGTAGGAAGCGGCAAGCAGAAAACAGTACGTCTGTTAGCATTGCGCCGCAATACAATTGCCTGCTCGCAACTCCCTATTTGCTCTTCCCAACAGGCGGCATCACCTCAGGCGGTATTTCACCCGCTTTGAAAAACTGCGGCCGGTTGTGCTTGACATACCGCCAGATCCACCAGCTGAAATAGACGCCGAGCAAAGTCATAAGGAAAGCAATGGGAAAATTGCGGGCAATGAGGGCGTTAAAGGTCAGCATCACCAACGCACCAATGGCAGCCATTCCCGAAATAGCCGACAGGATGTTCATCCAGCGCGGTAGACCCGCTTGCAGCACGACTGCAGGATTGGCCTTGGCTGCAGAAGCTATCAGCGCTGACATGAACCGATGGTATTCGCTGTCCTGCCTATCCACACTCATGGCATTGCGAAAAGTAAGGTTCGTCACCGTCGCCGTGTGGTTGTTGGCGTTGCGGATGGTGGCGTAATAGCCCTCGCTTGTGGAGTTGCGTGGCCGATAGACCAGCGTGATGCTCTTGATATCGCCGTACAGCATCTCGCTCTCCACCGGTCCCTGAAGGATATTCAACCGGTCTTCCCCAAGCGTGAAGATAGATCCACCACCATAGGGTTTGGGACGATGGGTGTAAGTGTTGAGCTTATCATCAGACATTACGTGCTTCTGACGGGGAATTGTTGCGCTGACAAGGGGCCATACTCTTCTCACCCCATGCGCGAACGCAAGAATTGAAACCTTGCATTAACCATGTTGCCGCAGGGTGCGTTGCGATGATTTTCCTGCGGCATGCGACTACAAAATGTCTGAAATGAGCACACCGGCACCCGGCAAATCCTGCGGGACATGCACCATGTGCTGCAAGGTCTATCCGGTGCCTGTGCTTTCCAAGCCGGCTGGCAAATGGTGCCAGCATTGCAAGCCCGGACAAGGCTGCGGAATCTGGCTTGAGCGCCCGGAATTCTGTCGTGAATTCTTCTGCCGGTACATGATTGATCCAAACTTTGGCCCAGAGTGGAAGCCAGAGACCTGCAAGTTTGTCATGAACTATCAGCCCAATGGCACATTCGCCGTAACGGTTGACCCCGGCCATCGCACGGCCTGGAAGCAGGAACCTTATTACACCGGTCTTAAGCGCATGTCGGGCCAGTTGCTTGGCGGCGGCGTGACGCTGTTTGTTGATGACCGTATTCACCTGATCATCGTGACACCCGATGAGGATGTCATCGCGGGCAAGGTGGATGATGTGCCGAACTATGAAATACGCAGAGATGTGCGCGGTGGCGTCATGACTTACCGGGTTGTGATCAAGCCTTGAACAACAAAACGCCGCAACCATGAGGATTGCGGCGCTTTGTGATTGTCTCCGGCCCGTATTTACGGGTCGAGAATATCTTAGAACAGACGCAGGATAGCCTGGTCCGAACGTGAAGCGAGCGACAGGGCCTGAACAGCCAGCTGCTGACGTGTCTGCAGTGTTGTCAGGTTTGCACCTTCTTCGTTGATATCAGCCAGGGTCAGTGAATCAGCGGACGAGTTCAGGATGCGTGAGCTGTCCTTGTTGAACTGAACGCGGATATCAACAACCGATGCCTGTGTTGCAACAACGGCGGCACGGGCCTGAAGACCACTGAGAGCCGTTGTGGAGGCTGTCAGCAAGGCGTTCAAGTTTGCATCACCGGCAACACCAACGTCAAAGGTGGTTGCTGCAGTGGCGGCGAACGAGGCCGCCGATGTACCAACACCAGTCAGTGTGAAACCGTTTGCCGCTACACCAAGACCCAAACCGCCATCTGCTACTGTCGAACCAAAACGGACGTCTGCAGGGTTCACCACTATGCTGGTGAAGTTGGTTGCATCCGTGCTTGTCTGGAGTGTCAGTGTGCCTGCTGTCTTGACGGGTGCCGTAAGAGTACCAGCCACAACGACGCCGGTAGTCGAATCTGTTACCAGAACACCCTTTCCGTCAAAGGCTGAATCGCGGATCAGTCTTGTGCCTTGGGTCAGAAGGCCTGCGATATCGGCACCAAGACGGTTGCGGGTAGCGCTGTCGGTTGAAGCAAGAGCCGTACGGGCAAGCGCCTGTACTGATTCAACCAGTTTGGAAGAAGCGTCGAGAGCCTTGGCAGCCTTGTCGATGGTGTTCTTACCGAGGATCAGCTTCTCGAGAAGACCACTCAGGTCGCGTGATTCCTTGCGGAAACCGGCGGCCTGGAAATAGCTGTTCGCATTGTCGAGGGCCGAGTTGACCTTCTTGCCTGTCTGCAAACGGTTATTGGTGATTGCAAAGACGCTTTCGATGTCCTGGAGCGCGTTGACACCGCTACGAAGGGAAGCCGAGAGAGAAATAGACATTGTGAAACTCCTGTTTCGCTTGTGCCCCTTTTGGGGCGCCGGATACGTTCTGTACCGGCTTGACGGGCTCAAAGTGACGCAGCGTCAGTAAACAACCGTTAGGAAGTATGGTTACGAGCGGGGTAGGGTTACCCCCGGGAAAATATTAATGATGAATTAGGTGTTAAAAGGGTGCCGTTAACGGTTTAGGCACCATGGATATGCAGCAATTTCAATAGTTTCCGTGTTAAACAAAATGGTAAGGTTAACAAATTCCGACGTTTTTCGAGGGTATAAAATTGCCGTTGACTGGCACCTGATCCCTGCCTCTTGGGGAGGGTGGCAAGTTCTACTCAAAAGACTTTCGGTAGCGTGACGGGTGGGGCTTACGGTCTAACCGGACAGATCCGAAGCCCCCTCCGGCCTTTCAGGCCACCTCCCCCAAGTGGGGAGGATCAAGAAGGGCTCAGACCTGCGCCCAGCTGGTGATATCGGCCATGACGCGGGACAAGGCCTGATCCAGTGCTTGCGTTGCGGATGCTCCTTCAATGGCACCGACGGCAACCGAAGCGCTGAACTGGCGAGCTGTAACAAGATTGCCTGACCCTGCCCCCACCAGCTTGCAGGCCACCTCGACATAAGCATCCCGCATGGTCTCACGCACCTCAAAGGCCCGGATGTCCATCAGCAGGGAAAAACTGCCCGACAAACGGTCCCCCGGTCGGCCAACGGCGGCACGGCCCGTGTTCTCGAAGGTCTGGATCAGGCGGGCCTGCACCAGGCGCGGCAA
>JANMLW010000140.1:0-2925 GCA_031372765.1 Hyphomicrobiales bacterium | reverse complement strand
ACCAGATCAGTGGCATCATCAACGGTCAGCGCCAATGGCTTCTCAACAAAGACGTGCTTTCCTGCGGCCATCGCCTTGCGGGCAATATCAGCATGCAAAACCGCGGGTGCCGCAATGGCAACACCTGTTACCTTGGGATCGGCTAGTGCCTGTTCAAGCGAAAGGACCCGTCCCCCATGCTTTTCAGACAGTGCGGTGGCGACAGCGCTATTGCCGTCCACCAGAGCTTCAAGCGCTCCCAGTTCCGCGAAGTTGCGGACAAGGTTCTTGCCCCAATAACCGCAACCAATGACAGCGACGCGCGCAGCAGAAGACCCTTCGATCATGCCTTGACAACCTTGTCGTTCATCACTCCGGCGCGCACAGTGGCATTGCGCGTGTCAATCACCAGCTTGGCATGTTTGGTAATCATGCCGTAATCGACATCATCGTGATCGGTCGCAATCAGTACGGCATCATAGCTTGCAATGGATTCCGGTGTCAGTGCCACGGATACGCGCCCGGCAAGTTCGGCATGCTCACGCGTCATCGGAATGACCGGGATGAAAGGATCATGGTAATCCGTTTTTGCGCCACGCCCCTCAATCAGTTCAATCAGCTTGAGCGAAGGGCTCTCGCGCATGTCATCGACGTTCTTCTTGTAGGCGACACCCAGCAACAGGATTTTTGAGGCGCTCATGGGCTTGCCAACCTTGCGGTCGAGCGATTCAACAAGTTTGGCAACCACTATATAGGGCATGCGCGTATTGATCTGACCCGCAAGCTCGATGAACCGCGTGGCAATATCATACTCGCGGGCTTTCCACGTCAGGTAGAACGGATCAATCGGGATGCAGTGACCACCAAGACCGGGGCCTGGATAGAACGGCATGAAACCGAAAGGCTTGGTTTTGGCTGCATCGATCACTTCCCAGATATCCACGCCCATGGCGGAGTAAATACCCTTGAGCTCATTGACGAGCGCGATATTGACGGCACGGAAGATATTCTCGGTCAATTTGACCGCTTCGGCAGCCTCAGGCGAAGACACGGGTACAGTCCTGTCAACGATACGGCTGTAAAGCGCGTCGGTCAGCGCCAGTGCTTCCGCTCCATCGCCGCCGATAACCTTTGGAATGGAGCGCGTGTTGTGATGTTCGTTGCCGGGATCTTCACGCTCGGGCGAGAAGGCCAGAAAGAAATCCACACCACTCTTAAGGCCGCCCCGCTCCAGAATGGGCTTCATCACATCGCGGGTGGTGCCAGGATAAGTGGTCGACTCCAGCACGACAAGCTGGCCCTTGCGCAGACGTTTGGCAATCTCTTCCGTCGTCTTGACCACATAGGAAAGATCAGGCTCGCGCTGCTTGGAAAGGGGTGTGGGAACGGCAATAAGGATCGCATCAGGCTCACCAAGACGCTCAAAATCCGCAGTTGCCTCGAATTTTCCCGTCTTCACAGCCTCGGCGATATCAGAAGATGGAATATGCTTGATAGAGCTTTCACCGCGGTTCAGCTGTTGGACGCGCTGCTTGTCAATGTCGATGCCGAGCACCTTGAAGCCGCTGCGGATGGCTGTAAGAGCCAGTGGAATACCCACATATCCAAGACCAACAATACCAACTGTGGCATTGCCACTGCGGAAGCGCTCAATAAGTGTCGGCATATTCAAACTTTCGTAGGCAACGAACATTACAGGATATGCGCTGCGTTTACAGCCAGCTTACCTGCTACGCAACAGTCCAGAGGGTATTTTATCCGCTGGAAAGGTCCATTACTGGATGTTTAAACATCCAGTAATGGGGAATACAAGCAGAACTGCTATTCGGCAGCCTCGACACGTCTGACAGGCCCCCTTGCGGCTCGCTGCCGTTTGAGCAGGTCTGCCACAAGAAATGCCATTTCAATGGCTTGTTCGGCATTGAGTCGCGGATCACAATGGGTGTGATAGCGATCACCGAGGTCGATATCCGTTATGGCGCGCGCACCGCCGGTGCATTCCGTCACGTTGTTACCGGTCATCTCAAGGTGAATACCGCCAGCATAAGTTCCTTCGCCCTCATGCACGGCGAAGAAGTTTTTCACCTCGCCAATGATGCGCTCGAAAGGACGCGTCTTGTAGTTGCTGGCTGACGTGATCGTGTTGCCATGCATGGGATCACAAGACCAGACAACGGTACGGCCGGCACTCTTCACGGCACGCACAAGCGCCGGTAAATGGTCAAATACCTTGTCGGAACCAAACCGGCAGATCAATGTCAGGCGACCAGCCTCATTCTCAGGATTGAGAATGTCGATCAGCTTGAGCAGTTCGTCGGGCTTCAGGGATGGCCCGCATTTAAGGCCAACGGGATTCTTGATGCCACGGAAATACTCGACATGCGCATGGTCAAGCTGGCGCGTGCGATCTCCGATCCAGATCATGTGACCGGATGTGGCATACCAGTCACCGCTGGTTGAATCGACGCGGGTCATGGCCTGTTCATAGCCAAGTAGCAGAGCTTCATGGCTGGTGTAAAAGTCCGTTATCCGCATTTCGGGATGCACCTCGGGATCGATGCCGATGGCACGCAGAAAGTCGAGCGATTCGGTGATCTTTTCCGCCAGCTCACGGTATCGCCCCACCTGTGGTGAGTCTTTCACAAAGCCCAGCATCCACTTGTGCGCGTTGTCGAGATTGGCATAACCGCCGGTCGCAAAAGCTCGGATCAGGTTCAATGTCGCGGCAGACTGACGGTAGGCCATCAACTGCCGTTGCGGATCGGGCGTGCGGCCAGCTTCCGTGAAGTTGATGTCGTTGATGATGTCCCCACGGTAGGACGGCAATTCAACACCGTTCAACTTTTCCATGTTGGATGAACGCGGTTTGGCAAACTGGCCCGCCACGCGCCCCACCTTAACGACAGGCGATGAGGCGGCATAGGTCAGCACGACCGCCATCTGCAG
>JANMLW010000132.1:0-7947 GCA_031372765.1 Hyphomicrobiales bacterium | reverse complement strand
GCGCGTTTCGCTGACAGTCGGGCTCGTGACAGTCGCGATAGCCTTGCTGATCGGGGTACCACTGGGAGCGATCGCCGGATTGCGCAGCCCTTCTTTTACTGATGCGGCCATCATGCGCGTGATGGATGTGCTGATGGCCTTCCCGCCAATCATTCTCGCCATCGCGGTTGTTGCGGCACTGGGCACAAAAGACATCGAGATTGGACCGTTCACGATTCCGCACATCGTCAAGCTCTTGATGGTCATCGCAATGCTCAATGGACCGAAGGTTGCACGCATCGTGCGGGCGGCGGTTCTGGTCGAACGGAATGAGCAGTATGTATTGGCCGAACGTGCGATCGGATCATCGGAGGCACGGATCATGTTCGTCCACATCCTGCGCAATTGTTCATCGCCCGTCGTCGTCTACGCCACGCTGCTTGTTGCAAGTACAATCCTCGCGGAAGCTGCCCTGTCTTTCCTCGGACTTGGCATTCAGCCGCCAGCGCCTTCGTGGGGCGGTATGCTGGCTGACAGCCGCACTTACGTCATGTCGGGCGAGTGGTGGCTGACCGTTTTCCCCGGTCTGCTTATCTTCATCACTGTTGCCTCGTTCAACCTTGCTGGCGATCTTTTGCGCGATCTGCTTGATCCGGCCCAGATTTCCCGGCGAGCCGATGTCTGAGGGCGCTGCACTGCTCAGCGCGCGGGGTGTGACAACGCGCTTCATGACCGAGGCCGGGGCAATCTGGCCCTCGCAGGGTGTCAATCTTGACATCTATCCGGGTGAGGTTGTGGGACTGGTCGGGGAAAGTGGTTCCGGCAAGAGTGTCACGGCGAGGGCGCTGGCGCGGCTTGTTGCGCCACCCAGCGCACTGCATGCTGGTTCCATTACATTTCAGGGGCATGACCTTTTGGGGTTATCCGGTCATGATCTGACTGAGATCAGGGGTGGCGGCATCGCTATCGTGGTGCAGGACCCTGCCGCAGCGCTCAACCCGGTGATGACGGTGGGTGCGCAGATCATGCGCATCGCAAGGCTCGGGAAGATTGATCCTGGTCCCGAGGCAGCACGCCGGAGCGCGATTGAATTGCTGAGTCGTCTCAGGATAGCCGAACCAGAGCGGCGGCTGGCAGCCTATCCCCATCAGCTTTCGGGCGGTATGAAGCAGCGGGTACTGATCGCCATGGCACTGATCCGTCGGCCAGCGCTGCTGATAGCCGATGAGCCGACGACGGCGCTGGACATCACGGTCGCTGCCGACATTCTGGCGCTCCTGGGCGAGATGAGGCGTGACCTGGGCATGGCGATGCTGCTGATCTCCCATGATCTGGCCCTTATTGCTGGCCAATGCTCGAGAGTGGCGGTGATGTATGCGGGTCGCATCGTAGAGCTTGGCAAAACCGCAGACGTACTCGGCCAACCTCGGCACCCTTACACGTTGGCTCTGCTGGGTTCGGTACCACGCGGCACAAAGGCGGATGGCTTTTTACCCGCCATACCGGGTGAGCCACCGGATCTGGCACGCCTGCCCACGGGTTGCGCATTTCAGCCGCGTTGCCCACAGGCAAGTGATCGCTGCGCCGAGCCGCAGCCGTTGCTTGCTGTCGGTCCTATGCGCGAGGCGGCGTGCTGGCGCGCTTCGGAGATGATCGGATGACGATAGCGCCACAGCTTGAGCTTGAGGCCGTCAACCGGCACTATCCCGTCAAGACAGGCCTGCTCGGTGGCCTTGGCCGTAACCGGCTCATGGTGAAGGCGGTCAGTGACGTGTCGCTGACCATTCACAAAGGTGAAATCCTCGGACTGGTCGGCGAAAGCGGCTCCGGCAAGTCGACGCTCGGCCGGGTGGAGCTGATGCTTGAACCACCGAGCAGCGGACGCCTACGCTTCCTGGGCGAGGATATCACCGGATTGCCGCGTGATGCGCTGAAACACCATCGGCGGCAGGCGCAGATGGTGTTTCAGGATCCGCAATCATCGCTCAATCGCTCGCTCAGTATCGGCAGAAGCGTCGAGAGCCCCCTGCTGGTTCACGCTTCAACGCTTTCGCGCGAGCAGCGCCGGGCGCGTGTGGGGGAGTTACTGGAAATGGTCGGCCTGCGTGCCGCCATGGCGGGCCGTTATCCGCACGAGCTTTCGGGTGGCCAGCGCCAGCGTGTTGGCATCGCCCGGGCGCTGGCGGTCCAGCCAGAGTTTCTGGTGCTTGATGAGCCGACCTCCGCTCTGGATGTTTCCATCCAGGCGCAAGTCATCAATCTTTTGCTCACGTTGCAGCAAGACATGGCGCTGACCTATCTGTTCATCAGCCACGATCTCGCGCTGGTGCGCTGGCTCTGCGATAGGATCGCTGTCATGTATCTTGGCCGGATCGTCGAGATCGGCCAGGCAGGTGATGTATGGGCGCGGCCACGCCATCCCTACACGCAGGCGCTGCTTGCGGCGACGGGAGCACTCGGGGACGCAGCGCATGGCACACTGATCAGCGGCGAAGCGCCAAGCGCAATTTCGCCACCCACGGGCTGTGCCTTCCATCCGCGCTGCGCCCATGCCGGGCCGCGCTGCACCCGTGAACGACCGTTGTTGATCAAGGACGGTGGTGGCGAAGTCGCCTGCCACCTGCTTGATGGCGGGACCGCGTAGTATTGACATTCGCTACTGGCGGTTGGCAATCGCGCCAGAGCCAACTTTGAACAGGGCGGCCGGATTGTCAGTGTTCATGCGGCGTATTGCATTTTCGTCAAAACCCTCCGCTTCCAGCAAAAGCATGAATTGCCTGAACGACTCAGCAGGCGGTGCCAGAAGGAAGATACCGGCATCTCCAGAGACGATAGCTTTGTCGCCCGCTGCCCGGATGCGTGGTGAAAGATCCTGAATTGTACGGCCCGGAGCGCGGTGCTTTTCCTGATCGACATGCGTCAAGCCGACCTGGGTGGCATGGGTCAGCACGAAAAACGAGAACTCGCAGTAGCCACCCAGTTTGACGATCTCGGCAATTGTCGCTTCATCATAGCCGCCGCAATGGGTTCTGAGCCGGTTGACGCCGCGTCGCTTGGCCTCTTGCGCCAGCGAGATGGCTTCGTGGCCAGCGACATGACCGCAATCGAAGACAATGTCGCGCTCGGCGCACAGCTCCATGATGGCGGGGACTGGTTCAGGAACCTTGCCAGAAGTTGGAACAGAGAACGTGGTTTCCAGATAAGCCGCGCTGCGATGTTCCCGTACGGCAACGGCACGGGTGTGATGCGTCGGCAGCGACACGAACCGCGCCCCTGTTCCCGGCCCATAACCATAATCCACGGCATTGCGGGCAGCCTCGTAGGTGACACCTCCCGCCGTTGGCTGCATGATCAATCCGCCAAAGACCTCGACGCCGAGGTGGCCAAGTTCCTCCATCGCCAGCGCTGCATACCCTGACGAATTCTGGAAATTGTCCATTAACCCTAGGGCACGCATGCCGACCGCAGCGGCTTGCCTGACGGACTCGAAGATATTGGCACTGCGACCATTGAGGTGCGGGCAAGTGTGCACATGACAATCAATCGCGCCTTTGAGGTAGTGCATGCCGTAACTCATGATTGTCGACCTTCAGTTCAGTGCCGCAGGATGCGGCGGACAAATTCCGTGCAGCGCGCGGTCTGTGGCGCATCGAATATCTGTGCCGGTGGGCCGACCTCGACAATGCGGCCATCAGCCATGAACACGACCTTGCTGGCAACCTCACGAACGAAGCCCATTTCATGGCTGACGATCAGCATCGTCATGCCGTCGCCGGCCAGAAGACGGATGGTGTCGAGCACTTCCGCCACAAGTTCGGGGTCAAGTGCCGACGTCACCTCGTCAAGCAACAGAATGTCCGGATTGAGCGCCAGCGCACGGGCAATCGCCACGCGCTGCTGCTGTCCACCAGACATCTCGTCCGGATAGGCATCAATCCGGTGGGCCAGACCAACCTTGGTGAGCAATGCCCTGGCCTCGCTCTCGACCTCGCTGGCGCTGCGCTTCTTTACAATCGTCGGCGCAATTGTGACGTTTCTCAGGGCCGTCATGTTCTGAAACAGGTTGTATTGCTGGAAGACAATCGCGAACCTGTCGCGCACTTTCCTCAGGGCCGCAGCGCTGCTGTAGTCGACCATCTCACCGGCAACTTGTACCGTTCCCGCACTCGGTTTCAGAAGTCCGGTCAGAACCCTCAAAAGGGTGCTCTTGCCAGAACCTGAAGGACCGATGATGGCAATGATTTCGCCGCGTTCGACTGACAGGTCGACCTCCTGAAGGACAGGCGTCGAACCGTAGTCGGCACTGAGATTAGCGATGACGAGATGGGGCAAGTTTGGTCTCCAGATGTGCCGCCAGCCGATTCAGCGGATAGCACAGGACAAAGTACAGGATGAGGATAGTGCCGAAACTCAGACTTGCCGAAAAGCCCTTCTGGTTCATGATCTTGGCGGCATATGTCAATTCGAAGACACCTATCTGCGAGGCGATGGATGTGCTTTTGATCAGACCGACCGAATATGTCATCGAAGGCGGAATGATCACAGTCCATGCCTGGGGCAGTATCACCCGGCGAATGGCGGTAAGGCCTCCCATGTTCATGGCCTCTGCGGCATCCCATTGGTTCTGATGAACCGATTCCAGCCCTGCCCGGATGTTTTCAGCGCAGAAAGCTGATGACGACAGCGCCACCGTTATGGCTGCCACAGTGAAAGTGCTGATATCGGCACCTGAAAGCTGCGCAGCGAAAAACACGACCATCAATTTCACCAGAAACGGTATCCGGCGCATCAATTCGACATAAAGGGTCGCCAGCCATCTCAGGGGCGCAAAGCGGGTAACGCGTTCACTGCGCAAGATCGCCAATCCGAAACCAGCAAGAAGACCAAGGGTGCAGCCAACAAGCGACAGAGTTGCCGTTAAAAGGAAGGCCCGGCCCAGAAAAAGCACGTTGTAATAGCCAAAGAAGCGAGAAGCCTCGTCGAGGAAAGAGTGCATCAGAACACCTTTCCCTTGATCCGGAAGGCGTAGCGTCCGAAGCCGTAAAGCACCGTACTGGCGACAAGCGTGAGCGCTACGTAGTAAAGTGCCGCAATCGAGAAGATTTCCAGCGCCCTGAATGTCTGGGCGTTGACGTTGTAAGTGCGGCCCGTCAGTTCCTCGACACCGAAAATGGCTGCAATCGATGTGGTCATGGTCAGAATGATGTACTGGTTCGACAGCGGTGGAAACAGCACCTTGCAGATGTGCGGCACGATGACATGGCGGATGGTCTGCAGACGCGAAAACCCAAGCGTTTCAGCAGCATCCAGTTCCGAGCGCTTGATCGAATTGAATCCCGCCCGTTGAATTTCGGTAAGATACGCTCCGGCATTGAGCGACATGCCAATGACGACAGCCTGGAAAGACGTCAGCACGATGCCCCAATCCGCCAAGGCAAAGAAAATGAAGAAGATCTGCACGAGCAGCGGCGTGTTCAGGAAGAAGATGACATAAGCACGCACCAACTTGCGGGGAAGCCATGAGCCATATTGAATGATCGATGCACAGAAAAGCCCGATGGCCCAGCCGACGACAAACGCGATGGCCGCCAGTTGCAAGGCCAGCCATGCCCCGCCGGCCAGATAGTCCAGATAAGGCGTAACCTGTCCGAACTGAAGCGTGTAGGCCATATCAACTTCCGCTCAGAAGTAGGGCGTGACAGGAACCTTGGTGTCCATAGGCCTGAGAAACCATTTTTCCCAAAGCTGCTCGACAACGCCTGTCGTGTGCAATTCATAAAGCGCGATATTGACCCAATCGCGCAAGGTATGATTGCCCTTGGCCACTCCAAAACTGGAATATGTGACACCGAATTCCGGCGTGGAGATGATCTTGAACTTCACGTTCGGATAGATTTTCAAGCGGTAGGCAGCAGCATCAATGCCATCAAAGGCAGCATCAGCGCGCCCTTGTGCCAGCGCCCTGTCGCGATCATTATAGTTGTCGAGCAGCAGCAGCTTCGCCTTGGGCAAGTTTTTCTGGATGTAGGGAATAGCCGTCGTGCCGCGAACCTGTACGAGCGTGATGCCCTCGTTGTCGAGGTCCGACAGCTTTGCGAATGGCTTTCCCTCCGTAGTGATGATGCCGTAGTTTTCGGAATGGATTGGCACTGTGAAGTCGATCACCTTGGCCCTCTCGGATGTGCGGCTCATGGCCCCCATCACGAGGTCTACTTTGTCGGTAGCCACAAACGGAATGCGGTCCGGAGAGCCGGTCGGAACCAGCGTCAGCTTGACACCGAGTTTCTCAGCAAGTGCCTTGGCAAGATCGGGCTCGAAACCATCAATCTCGTTCTTGTCATTGAAAAGGGCTCTGGGCGGCAAAGTCGGATTGACACCGATCCGGATCTCGCGGGCTTTGAGAATATCGTCAAGGTTCTTGGCCTGGGCCGTGCCGTTAAATGCCGGAACAGCCATTGTTGCGATCACTGTGGCAAGGATCGCAATGCCACCCATAGTAAAATCGCCCAGGGATCGAAAACATGAGAATTTCATGCGCGGCTCCAGTGTTTTGGTCATGACAGGAAAGGCAATAGCGACAACCAACTCTTTTGTATACGATACATATACAAGCAATCATCGATACCGCGTGATGTCAATTGCAGTGCAGCAGGACTGGTCCAAAATGTGCAGTTGATGGTGACTTCATTGCCGGTTGTATCTTTTGGCAGACTTCAGGCACAGTCCATTCCGGCATATGGCGAGAGGCGCATGATTTTTCTCTCTGATCAGGACGTGGAGGACCTCCTGGATCCTGTAGAACTGATGGCTGCACTGGCGCTGGGTTTTGCACGGCTGTCCCATGGTACTATTGATGAGCCGGCCTCGGTACGCATGAACGGGCTGGGTGCGGGCAGCGGCTACCTGACCCTGTTTCCGGCACATGATGCTGTCACCAGGCTTGCGACAGCAAAAGTTCTGTTTGGTGATCCAGCCCGCAGGCATGTTGGCAAACCCGAGATAGACGCGGTCGTGGCCATTGCTGATACCATCACCGGTGCGCTCGTTGCCCTTGTCGAGGCGCGCGGTATGACAGCGCTCAGAACGGCCGCGACGACTGCGCTGGCCATCCGGGCATTGACCCGGCTCTCGGGCCAGACACAGCCGGAAACGATCGGCCTGATTGGTACCGGCAGGCAGGCTCATGCACATGCCCGCGTTCTTGCGGCAACGGGGCTTGCGTCCAGTTTTGTGGTCGCTTCTGCAGCAGGCGACATTGCGAGGACACAGGCGCTGGCAAGACAGATATCAACGACAACGGGGTTGAATGCGAAGCCGCTGCGCAGCCCTGAGGCGGTTGCAGATGCACCGATCATTGTGACAGCAAGCCTTTCGGATTTACCAGTGTTCAGCAAATCTTTGCGACCAGACCAGCTTCTTGCCTGCATTGGTCCGTTCCTGCCCCATTCGCATGAGATCGAACCAGGTCTTCTGGCAGATGCAGCATTGATTGTATCTGATCATCCAGACCGGCTTCGGCAGCAATGGGCCGGAAACCCCATGGTTGCAAACCTCGCTCCAGAACGACTTGTGCCATTGGCGGACATCCTTGGCGGCGAATTTCCTGCAATTGCCAGCGGTCATTGCGTGTTCCTGTCCGACGGGCGCGGCTTCGAGGACAATGTTGCAGCCGGATTGGTTCTCGCAGCTGCACGTCGCCTGAACAGGGGCCGTGTATTGCGCTAGATCTTCCCGCTGCCAAAGCGCGCCAATGAGAAGATGTCGCTTGGAAAATCTGATTTTCCTCGCAGCATCAAATCAGCGGTGATCCGCGCGACGATTGGTGCAAGGGAATAGCCGTTCGAGGTCACGCAGTTGTAGAAATCTGGAGCGCCGGGCATTTCGCCAAGGATCGGCGCGCCGTCGATGTCGATATTCATGGCGGCCCAGACCCGCACGATGTTGAAAGCCGCAGCGGCTGGCAGTACA
>JANMLW010000089.1:0-40810 GCA_031372765.1 Hyphomicrobiales bacterium | reverse complement strand
GCCGTAGATCCAGCGCGAGCGAGGCATGTTGAACCAGGTATCGAGGAATGTCGTGATGATGCCGGTGCGACCGAACAGCACGACCAGTGCCAGTGCAATGACAAAAGGTGGCGTGATGATCGGCAGGATCGAGAGCGCATCAAACAGCTTTGTGTTCTTCAACCCACCCCGTTGCGCCAGCAGTGCGAAAGCAAGCCCCAGAAAGGTTGCCAGCGCACCGCTGAGCACACCCAGAATGACGGTATTGGCGACCACGCCGCAGCTCGCATTGGAGGTCAGGCAGGCCAGCGACCAGATGTCAGGAGCCGAAAGCCGTGTCCAGGCCAGGCCCAGATCAAGCGCCCCCGTCTTGTCAAGAAAAGCGCTGGCCAGCACCTTCACTACGGGAAAGAATACGAACATCAGCACCAGCCCGAAAATCGAGACTGTGGTGGTGGCAACCCAGCGGTCAGCCTTGAAGGCCCCCGATGCCGCAAAGCCCCGCGCCAGTTGCAGGGTCAGTGCAGCGGCAGTCAATGCGGCCCCCAGTCCCATGGGCAGCGACGGTCTGCCATCAAACAGGGCGGGTGCGAACCCGTAAAAAAGCAGTGCGGCAAGGCCGAAGCCCGAGACAATGACGCGGTAACGCCCGCTGACCACGCCGCGTGTGCCCAGCCAGCCCGTGATAAGGGCTGAAAGCACAGGGAGGATCAAAGGCCACCGGCCTGCCATGGCCCACGACAGGCCGGAGCGAAGGTCATCGACAAAGGCCCAGGGCAGCACAAGGAACGCGATGACAGCGACCGCTGCCGCCAGCATATCCATGGTTCCCCGGTCTGCACTGCGCCTGCGCATGGTTTCACACCGCTTTCAAGGCGCAGTTCTCACGCACCGCCCGTTCTCAATCACCGTCTTGGAGCGTTGCGGATTTCAGCATCCCAACGGGCAAGCAACCGGGTACGTTCGGCTGAGGAGCCATACTTGGCGAAATCATAGTCGATCAATTTGATATCCGCGAGCTTGGGTGATTGTGGCGGCACAACAGACTCGGTGTTTGATGGCACCTGATAGGATTTGGCTTCCACCGCGATGGCCTGTGCTTCGGGAGTCAAGGCCCAGTCATAGAAACGCTTGGCATTGGCCAGGTTCCGCCCACCCTTGATGATCGACATCGAGCCTATCTCATAGCCGGTGCCTTCGCACGGGGCCACGATGGCAACTGGTGCGCCTGTCACCGCCATGGTCACGGCATCATGCAGGAAGGTGATGCCGATCAGGCTTTCGCCTGTGGCTGCCGCGCGCGCCGGAGCAGCGCCGGACCGTGTGTACTGGTTCACATTGCGGTGCATCTCGCGCATGAAGGCGAAAGCCTTGTCCTCACCCATCAATTGCACCAGCGTGGCAACCTTGGTGTAGGCCGTGCCGGACGAATTTGGATCAGCCACCTGCACTTCATCGCGGTATTCCGGTTTGGCGAGGTCCGCCCAACACTTTGGTACGGCCAGATTGCGCCGCGTCAGCTGCTGCGTGTTGTAGGAATAACCCAACGCTCCGGCGTAGATGCCAACCGTCTTGAAGCCGGATTGTTCAGCCTGCTTGCGTGCCCAAGGCAGCAATTTATCCAGCATGGGTGATTTGTAAGGCTCGCTGAGGTTTTCCTCAGCCGCCTGCAAATGCGGATCGCCTGTGCCACCCCACCAGACATCGCCGCGTGGATTGGCGGATTCCGCCTTTATCTGCGCGTAGGTTTCGCCCGAGGATTTGCGCGTCATCGCCACCTTGATGCCGGTGCTGCGCTCGAATGCCTGCATCATCGGGCGGCACCATTCCTCCTGAACCGAGCAGTAGACAGTCACTTCGCCCTGCGCGGCAGCAGGCCGGGTCAATCCGGTCAGTGCGACGGCAGCAAAAACCAGTGCCTTGATGGATGATCCTGAAATCATGGCGAGACTCCTCCCTGAATTTTTTAGTTGGCTATGATGTGGGCGAATATGGCCCTTTGTGTCAATCGTGCGGTCGCTTTGCGTGGGCAATTCCGCTGGCTTCATGCACAGCATCCCAAAGTGACGGTGTGACGACAAGGATCGGGTTGCCCTTCGTCACCCAATCACCCGTGCAGAAGGCATTGATGCGGGCACCCGCCTCTGCCGCAATGACCAGTCCTGCCGCAACGTCCCAGGAATTGATGTGCAATTCACCGTAGGCATCTGTTCGCCCCAGTGCGACATGGGCGAGGCCAAGCGCCCCCGATGCACTGCGCTTGACATTGGCTCCCCCGGCATAAAGTCGGCCCAATGCCTCAAGATAGGGCCCGGCGGGCAATCTTGGCGACCAGCCAAACTCGACCGTGGACTGCCGCAGATCAGTTGTGGATGCCACATTGATCGTTTTGCCATTCATCGTCGCGCCCTTGCCACGCTGCGCCAGATACATCTCGCAAAGGGCAGGCGAATAAATGACACCAAGTTCCGGCACGCCGTCCATCACGAAGCCGATGGAGATGCACCACTGCCGGTCACCCCGGGCGAAGTTGGCGGTGCCGTCAATCGGATCAATGATCCACAACTGCGCGCTGTTTGCGCCGCCCATCTCCTCGCCCATAACGGCATCGGACGGGAAAGCCTCGGCGATGCGCTGGCGAAACAGCGCCTCGACCGCGCCATCTGCCTCGGTCAGGAAGTCCTGAAAGCCCTTCATGCGGGTGCCGAGCGAGGCCTGATCGTTGAAATAGCGGTTGGCCAGATGGCCAAGCTCGGTGGCGATGCCTGCCATGGCATGGAAACGTGCGGTCAAATCAGCGGAAGAAAGCGGGCTCTGTGGCATGATTTCAACGCTCCAGTCTTACGGGTTGACCCGTCTGGTGCGAGCGTGTGGCGGCATCGGCCAGCAGTTGCGCCCGCAATCCATCCTCGCCGGAGGGTGAGGGCTGTATGCCTGTCGCGATGGCATACAGAAAGTGCGCCAGCTCGGCCCGGTAGGCGGCAGCATAGCGTTCCAGAAAGAACGGAAGCACGGGATCAGCCATGAAACCGGCTTCCGTTACCGTCTCGACAGTGGTCATCGGCACGTTCTGCGCCCGCACCATGCCCTTGGCGCCATGCACCTCGAAGCGCTGGTCGTAACCATAGGTGGCGCGGCGCGAGTTGGTGATTTGCGCGATCTTGCCCGTGGCCGTCTTGAGAAGCACGGCGGCGGTATCGACATCACCCGCCGCGCCAATGTCGGGATCGACCAGACAGGAGCCGACGGCATGTACCTCCACCGGCTCCTCACCCAACAGAAACCGCGCCATGTCGAGATCGTGGATCATCATGTCGCGAAACAACCCGCCTGATCGTGCGACATAACTTGGCGGCGGCGGCGAGGGATCACGCGAGATGATACTCACGAGTTCCACTGCACCGATGACTCCTGCCCGAATACGCCGCTGCGCTTCGGCAAAATTCGGGTCAAAACGCCGGTTAAAACCGATCATCAGCGGTTTTCCAGAAGCCTTCACCACCTGAAGGCAGCGCAGGATACGCTCCGACGACAGGTCTACCGGCTTCTCGCAGAAAACGGCCTTGCCCGCTTTCACTGCCGCCTCGATCAGATCAGCGTGGGTATCGGTTGGCGAGCAGATCAGGACGGCATCAAGGTCACCGGCGGCGATGATGGCCTCCGCGCTCTCAACACGGGCACCAAGCTCATTGGCGAGAGACCCCGCCGCTTCCGGCAGGGCATCCGCCACGGCAACAAGCCGCGCCTTGCCCGATGCGGCGACATTTCCACCATGGATGCGACCAATCCGGCCCGCGCCCAGCAATCCGACCTTGATCAACGAAACCTCCCCGATGTGACGGTGCGCGGCGCTGAACACAGGAAACAGATCCGCGAAGCATGTTTATTGTGTCGGCTCATCATCATGTTTTGCCGTATAGCCTAGCTTCTGGTTTAATCCTGGCAAGGGAGTAAAACATGGATTCGATTTCGGTTGCACGACTCGAGGGCAAGATCGCGGTTATAACCGGCGGAACGCAAGGATTGGGCGAGGCCATCGCCCGATTGTTCGCGCAGCGGGGTGTATCCGGTATCGTCATCTGCGGACGCAATGCGGAACGTGGCGAGGCCGTACGGAAATCCCTTGAAACCTTGGGCACAGCCACCCTGTTCGTGCAGGCAGACCTTGCCAGCGTCGAAGCCGCCCGTGCCGTGGTCAATGCCGCTGACAAGCACTTTGGCCGCGTCGATGTATTGGTCAACGCCGCTGGCCTGACAGACCGTGGCACCATCCTCGACACAACGCAGGAGCGTTATAACGAATTGTTCAACGTCAATGTGCGAGCCCCCTTCTTCCTGATTCAGGAGGCCGCGCGGATCATGGTGCGCGAGAAAATACAAGGCTCGATCATCAACATTCAGTCCATGTCAGCCCATGGTGGCCAATCCTTTCTGGCTGCCTACAGTACCAGCAAGGGGGCGCTGGCCACGCTTACACGCAATGCGGCCCATTCGTTGGTGCGTCACCGCATCCGCGTCAATGGCCTCAACATTGGCTGGATGCATACACCGGGTGAGGAGCGTGTGATGCGTGAATATCATGGCGCAAAGGACGGCTGGCTGGATGAGGCCGTCAAGACGAGGCCCTTCGGACGCCTGATTGACCCGGATGAGGTGGCGCGCGCCTGCGTCTATCTTGCATCCCCTGAATCCGGCCTGATGACCGGAGCAAACATCGATTTTGACCAGACCATCATGGGCACGGGGGCCGATTCGCTTGAGCCCTGAAATACCCAGCACTGCCCCTTCCCTCGATGTGATCTGCATCGGCAGGTCCTCGGTTGACCTCTATGGCCAGCAGATAGGCGGACGGCTGGAGGATATGGCCAGTTTCTCCAAAGCTGTTGGCGGGTGCCCTGCCAATATCGCCATCGGTACGGCGCGACTTGGCCTGAAGTCTGGATTGATCACCCGGGTGGGTGATGAACACATGGGCCGGTTCATCCGCGAGCAGATGCGGCGCGAGGGCGTGGCCACGCAAGGCATCCACACCGATCCGGCAAGGCTGACTGCGCTGGTGCTGCTGGGCGTCACTGACGACAAGACCTTCCCGCTGATTTTCATGCGGGAGAACTGTGCTGATGCCGCGCTTGATGAAAGCGATATCGACGAGGCTTTCATCGCCTCGGCCGGAGCCATCGTGGTAACCGGCACGCATTTCGCCCGCGCCAACACGGCCGCCGCCCAGCGCAAGGCGATCCGTATTGCGAAACAGCATGGGCGCAAGGTCGTGTTCGATATCGATTACCGCCCCAACCTGTGGGGCCTTGCCGGGCATGGCGCGGGCGAACAGCGCTACGTGCGTTCCGAAACCGTTACCGCGCATCTGCAAACAATCCTGCCGGACTGTGACCTGATCGTGGGAACCGAGGAGGAACTGCATATCGCGGGCGGCTCCGAGGACACGCTGGAAACCCTGGCGATCATCCGCCGCCTGTCGCCACAGGCTCTCATTGTCTGCAAGCGTGGCCCCATGGGCTGCGTGGCGTTTCCCGGTGCCATTCCTGACAATATCGAGCAGGGCGTTCGCGGTCCGGGTTTTCCAGTCGAGGTCTATAATGTGCTGGGCGCGGGGGATGCCTTCATGTCGGGATTCCTGCGAGGCTGGCTGCGCGATGAGCCGCTTGCAACGGCTTGCGCCTACGCCAATGCCTGCGGGGCTTTCGCCGTGTCGCGCCTGCTCTGCTCGCCGGAAAGCCCGAGCTTTGCGGAGTTGCGGTATTTCCTTGCCAATGGTTCGCCTCATCGCCAGTTGCGGCATGATCAGGACCTCAACCACATCCACCACGCCACGACGCGCCGCCCGGCCCCCGGCAGCCTGCGTATCCTGTCCATTGATCACGGTGCGCAGGATCTGGTTCCGGTAGCTGAGGCATCAGGTGCGGACCCTGCCCGTATTGCGCTTTTCAAGAGCCTCGCGGTGAAGGCCTGCACCAGGGCGGCCAGTGGACGTGAGGGCTACGGTCTGTTTCTGGAGGGAGCTCTGGGCAGGCAGGCACTGTTTGATGCAGCAGCCAATGGCCTGTGGACGGCGCGGCAGTTTCCGCAGGGTGATCCAGCGGCACTGGCTGACAACCCGGTGGAATGGCCCATCCATCAGGTCGTCAAGCTGATCGCCAATGACCGGACCGATGCGCGTACGCCGCTTAGCGGCCATCTTGATGGCATCCAGCAGGTAATGGCGATCTGCCGTGCCAGCTGCCGCGAGACGCTGATCGAGGCGCTCCCCAAGGAGAGCGAAAAAACCGCAACATTGATCAAAAGGCTCTATGGACACGGCTTGAAGCCGGATTACTGGCTGATCGAGGCGCAAGCGGCTGCGCCCGACTGGAAGATGCTGGATGATGTCATCACGCGCCATGATCCCCTTTGCCGGGGCCTGATCGTGATTGCCAGAACGGCTGCATCTCACGCGGAGATCGGGGTTGCCGCCGCGCAGGCCCGCATTATCGGTTTTGTCGGAGGGCGCTCGATCTTTGGTGATGTGATGAAGCAATGGCTCAGCGGCACGCTTTCGGATGATGCGGCTGTCCAATCGATGGCAGAGCGGTTTGCCGGTTTCGCCGCAGCCTTTGATGCAGCCTTTGATGCAGGATCATCCCTGACAGGAAGAGAAAAATGAAAACCGTCCGGCTCACGATGGCGCAGGCGCTGGTGCGCGCGCTGACCGCACAGAAAACCGAGATCGATGGCACACGCCAGCCTCTGTTCGCGGGTGTCTTTGCCATCTTTGGCCATGGCAATGTGGCTGGCCTCGGCGAGGCGTTGCACGGTGCCCGAGAGAGCTTGCCGACCTTCCGCGCCCATAACGAACAGGCCATGGCCCATACCGCGATCGCTTTCGCCAAGGCATCCCGCCGTCGCCGCATGATGGCCTGCACCACCTCCATCGGGCCAGGTGCCACCAACATGGTAACCGCCGCCGCCGTGGCTCATGTCAACCGATTGCCGCTGCTGCTCCTGCCGGGTGATATCTATGCCAGCCGCAGGCCGGATCCGGTGCTGCAACAGATCGAGTATTTCGGCGACGGCACCGTGTCGGCCAACGACTGTTTCCGTCCGGTGTCACGCTATTTCGACCGCCTGACCCGGCCCGAGCAGTTGATCCCCGCCTTCAACCGCGCCATGCAGGTCTTGACCGACCCTGCCGAATGCGGCCCGGTGACATTGGCGCTGTGTCAAGACACCCAGACCGAGGCTTTCGACTATCCAGCCAGTTTCTTTGCGGAGCGGATCTGGCAACCGCGCCGTCCGGAGCCGGACCGGCTGGAACTGGCTGCGGCGCTCGCCCTCCTGCGCAAGGCGAAGAAACCACTGATCATAGCAGGCGGCGGCGTGCTCTACAGCGAGGCCGAGCAGCACTTGCTTGCATTCTGTGAAAGGCACCATATCCCCTGTGCCGAAACACAGGCTGGAAAATCCAGCCTGCCAGCACAGCATCCGTTGAACATGGGAGCCATCGGCGTGACCGGCACGGCGGCGGCCAATGCCATGGCACGCGAGGCCGATGTTGTGCTGGCCATCGGTACGCGCCTGCAGGATTTCACCACAGGCTCATGGACCCTGTTCCGGAACCCGGCAATGCGCCTCATAGGCCTCAATGTCACATCTTTTGACGCCGTCAAGCACCGGGCGCAACCGCTGGTATGCGATGCCAGGGTAGGGCTTGAGCAACTGTCCGCCGGGTTGCAGGATTGGCGGTCCCCTGCGGACTGGACTTCCAAGGCCCATGAGCATCGGAACCGGTGGATGATCGAGGCTGCGGCTGCCATCGCACCGTCGAGCACGCATTTGCCAAGCGATGCCGCGGTGATAGGCGCAGTCCAGCGGCAGGCACAGATCAGCGATGTCGTGGTCAGTGCGGCAGGCGGCCTGCCCGGAGAGTTGCATAAATTATGGAACGCGGGTGCGGCAGGCGGCTATCATATGGAATATGGCTATTCCTGTATGGGCTACGAGATTGCGGGCGGGCTTGGCGTCAAGATGACCGATCCCTCCCGCCATGTCACTGTGATGGTGGGCGATGGCTCTTACCTGATGATGAATTCCGAGATCTCGACATCGATAATGCTGGGCATGATGCTCACCATCGTCGTGCTTGATAACCGCGGCTATGGCTGCATCAACCGCTTGCAGAACGCCACCGGCAATGCTTCTTTCAATAACCTGCTGGATGATACGGCCCATGTCGCCTTGCCATCCATCGATTTTGCAGCCCATGCAGGCGCACTGGGGGCTATCGCCACCAAGGTCTCGGGTTTGGCCGGACTTGAGGCTGCCCTGAAAAAAGCCCGCAAGGCCAGTCGCACGAGCGTCATCGTCATCGACACGGACCCGTTGCATTCCACTGCGGCAGGCGGGAACTGGTGGGATGTGGCCGTGCCTGAGGTTTCGGACCGCAAGTCCGTGCGCAAGGCCCGCAGCGCGTATGACGTAGCGCGTCGCGCACAACGGTTGGGAGACTGACAGCATGGCAATCCGCATCGGCGCAAACCCCATCGGCTGGTCAAATGACGACCTTCAGGAGATTGGCGGAGCCACATCGCTTGATAGCTGTCTGGCGGAAGCGCGAGAGGCCGGATTTGTCGGCATGGAGCTTGGCCACAAATTTCCGCGCGAGCCGGCAGCGTTGAAGGCGGCTCTCGCTCCCTACGGCATGCGCTGTGTGGGCGGCTGGCATTCCGTCGCACTTCTCACGCGCGATGCGCGCACCGAATTCGATCTTGCAAGGGACCATCGTGCCTTGCTGAAAGCCATGGGAACCGATGTGTTCATCGTTGCGGAAACCTCCAACGCCATCCATGGTGCTCAGACCATACCCCTGTCACGCCGTCCACAGTTGGCGGCGAATGCATGGCCACAGTTCTGCCAGCGCATGACGGAACTTGCGGACATGCTGGCAGCGGAGGGGCTGAAACTCTGCTACCATCACCACATGGGCACCGTTGTGGAAAGTCGTGCTGATATCGCGACGTTCATGGCAGGTTGCGGACCCTCCGTACACCTGCTGCTCGATACCGGACACGCCACCTGGGGCGGCTCTGATCCGGCGGAACTGGCCCGCACCTACCGCAACCGCATCAGCCATGTCCACGCCAAGGATGTGCGCCCCGCCATCATGGCGCAGGCACGCGCCGGTGACTGGAGTTTCCTTGATGCCATCCTTGGCAAGGCGCAGGACCTGGGCGTCTACACGGTTCCGGGCGACGGCATGGTGGATTATGCGGCTGTCTTCCGTGAACTGCCGGGCTATGCTGGCTGGGTCATCGTCGAGGCCGAGCAGGACCCCGGGAAAGCCAATCCTTTGGTCTATGCCCGCAAGGGTGTCGCTCATCTGAAACAGGCGCTGGCAACAGCAGGATTGATCTGATGTCGCATTTGTTGCGTCGCCCCAACCGGATACCCGGTCAATCCGTGCATGATATCACGCCCTCGAATGCAGGCTGGACCCATGTCGGATTCGAGGTTGCTGATCTGCAGGCAGGCGAGACGCTGGTGCGGCAAGGCCTGGGTCGCGAGCTTTGTATCGTGATGGTGTCAGGACAGGCGCAGATCAGCGTGGGCGACAGGAGCATGGGCACGATTGGCGGGCGGGCGTCGCCCTTTGCCGGCAATCCTTCCTCGCTCTATGCTCCACCCGGCGCACCTGTTGTGTTGACGGCAGCCAACATTTGCGAGGTGGCGATCTGTTCCGCACCCGCCGAGGGTCTTCTGCCTGTACGATTGATCCCGGACCATACCGTCACCGAGGAAACACGCGGCAAGGGAACCAACACGCGCCATGTGCGCAATATCCTGCCGGACACAGTACCCTATGCCGAAAATCTTCTGGTGGTGGAGGTGATCACGCCCGGCGGCAACTGGTCTAGCTATCCGCCGCACCGGCATGACCGCGATGCGCTGCCCATGGAATCAGCGCTTGAGGAAACCTATTATCACCGCCTGTCTCCACCCCAGGGCTACGGCGTGCAGCGTGTTTACACGGATGATCGCACGCTGGATGAGACCATCCTGATTCAGGACCGGGATGTGGTGCTGGTGCCCAGGGGTTATCACCCCGTCGGCGCCGCCCATGGTTACGATCTGTGGTATCTCAATGTGATGGCGGGCCCCCGGCGACTGTGGCGTTTTCACAACGATCCGGCCCATGCGTGGATCATGGGCCAGTGACTGGCCGGAATCAGGGCTTCGGTTGCAACGACGCGTAAACGGGGAAAGGGAGAACATTCAGTATCAACGCGCACTGATCGACATCGCTTGTTCTCAAGAAAACAGCTTCTCCGCCAATGCAAATGTCAGGCGTGCCGCCTGCGGTTCACCGCCCTCTGGACGTCCCGGCTTTGCTGATGGCACCCAGCCGTAGATATCAAAATGTGCATGGGGTATCCCCGTTTCGACGAATCGTCTGAGGAACAGCGCGGCGGTGACGGAACCTGCCATGCCGCCCGAGCCGGTACTGCTGAGGTCAGCAATTTTTGAATCGAGATACCTATCATAGGCGGGCCAGAGCGGCAGTTGCCAGACAGGATCGTTGACGGCTGATCCTGCATGGCTGATGTGCTCCGCCAATGCCGCGTCTTCCGTGTAGAAAGGCGGCAGATCAGGCCCCAGCGCCACACGGGCAGCACCGGTCAGGGTGGCATAATCGATCAGGAGATCGGGCTTTTCCTCGCAGGCCAGCGCCAGAGCATCGGCCAGGATAAGGCGGCCTTCAGCGTCCGTATTGCCGATTTCGACGGTCAGTCCCTTGCGGCTTGTGATGACATCACTTGCGCGAAAGGCGCTGCCTGAAATCGCATTCTCGACGATGGGCAGGAGCAGCCGCAGCCGCACCTTCAGTTTGGCCGCCATGATCATGCGGGCTGCCGCGATGGCGGTCGCTGCCCCACCCATATCCTTCTTCATCAGGAACATGCCCGCGCTGGGCTTGATATCCAGACCGCCCGTATCGAAACAAACGCCCTTGCCCACAAGGGTCAGTTTGGGATGCTTCGGGTTGCCCCAGGTGATGTCGACAAGGCGGGGAGCATCGGCAGAGGCACGGCCAACCGCATGGATCAATGGAAAATTTTTCTTCAGCAGGGCATCGCCAACAATCACGCTCGCCTTGGCATCAAAGGCCTTGGCCATATCAAGCGCCGCCTTGGCCAATGCGGAAGGCGTCATGTCGTTGGCGGGCGTGTTGATCAGGTCCCGCCCCAACGCCACAGCGGAGGCAATCATCGCGGCCCGCTCACGCGTCGGCTTGTCCGCAACAACGAGAGATGCCGGTTGGCGTATCGCCGTCCTGTAGCGGTTGAACTGATAGCTTCCCATGTCCCAGGCCAATGCGAGTGTTGCCATATCGTCCGGTTGATTGGCTATGCGATACGCGCCTTCGGGCAACTCCCGTGGAAGCCTGCCGATCAAAAAGGGATCGGACGTCTTGGTTGCGGGTTCTGCCAGGGCAAAAATCACCCCGCCCAGCATGGTGCCCTTGTCGGCTGGCAGCAGGGCAAGATTTCCGGGTTTGGGTTTGAACTGGATGGCCGCGAGATAATTCTGTGCCTGCGGGGAAAGCGTGGCCTTGACCGCGTCCCAATCAGAGGCGGTAACCAGCCAGAGGGGCGTTGCTGCCGGAGCGCGTTGCAGGAGGGATGACAGGAAAGATGACATGGGAGCCTTCATCAAAAAATTGGAAAAATACCGTTTTATTCAATCACGATCCGCGGTGCGGCGCGTCTGGCCGTGCCCGCCTCAAGCCCTTGCCAGAGGGCGCGGGCGATACTGCGATAAGCCCTGGAATGTCCGCTTTCAGGATCGGCTACAACCACCGGCAGGCCGCTGTCGGAGCGCTCGCGGATATCCATGTGGAGGGGTATCTCACCCAGGAACGGCACACCAATGCGTGTCGCCTCTACCCGTGCGCCACCATGCCCGAAAATATCGGACCGCGTGCCGCACGACGGGCACAGAAAATAGCTCATGTTCTCGATAACGCCGAGTATGGGCACATTGACCTTCTGGAACATGGCGACACCGCGCCGAGCATCGATCAGTGCCAGGTCCTGCGGTGTGGAGACGATGACAGCCCCGGCCAGTGGCACGGACTGACTCATGGTCAGCTGTGCATCGCCTGTGCCGGGTGGCATGTCGACCACAAGCACATCAAGCTCGCCCCAGTCCACCTCCCGTAACATCTGGTTCAAGGCAGAGATGACCATCGGTCCGCGCCAGATCATGGCGGTGTCTTCCTCGACCAGAAAGCCAATGGACATGACCTTGCAGCCATGGCCTTCCATGGGAATCAAGGTGCGGCCTGTCTTGATCCGGGGCTTGCCGCGTATGCCGAACAGGCGCGGCATCGACGGACCGTAGATATCGGCATCAAGCACGCCAACGCGCAAGCCTTCCGCAGCGAAACCAAGGGCGAGGTTGCAGGCGGTGGTGGACTTGCCCACGCCACCCTTGCCTGAAGCAACCGCGATAATGTGTTTGACCCCGGGCGGGCCGGACTGAGCTGTTGCAGCCTGTGCGCGGGGACCCAACGCAGAGCCGCTTGCAGGTTGTGCAGAATCAGCGCTCGCCTTGCTACCCTTGGGCCGCTCAGCGGTAAGGGTGACAAGCGCCCCTGCAACACCCGTTATCGCTTTCACGGCATCCTCTGCCGCCTTGCGCAACGGTTCGAACACGGCTGCCCGCGCAGGATCAATGGCGATGGAAAAATAGACCTTGCCCTGATGAATGACGATGTCTGACAGGACTCCCGAATTGGAGAGGGACGTTGATGCGTCCGGTCCGGCTATGGTTTGCAGTTTTTCAAGCACGTCATCACGGGTAACCATCATCATCCCTGTTGTCCTGCGGCAGTATGGGCCAGGAACAAAGACATAGAGACTGGCGCTACCGGGTCAATGACTACATCACCGATCCCAACCGCAGATAGGGGACAAACTCGCCCACACGCTTGTGACGCGATCCTTCCTCCAGCACGATGATGGCATTGGAGCGCGCCATATCCGCAAGACGGATATCAACGCCCCCCAGTGGGGTAATCTGCGTGCCGGAGACCATGGCAAATATCACCATCGTTGCATCTTTTGCCGCAGGAACGGCTGATTCCAGACGGGCCATGGCAAAGGGAAGCGGTCTGGCCGGTCGCCCGAATGCGCGGCGTGAGAGTGCTGATGTCATCACGATATTGACGGCTGCGATATCAGGCAAACTGGCGGGACTGGCAAACACGGCACGATGGCCGACCATGCCAAAAGCCATGGAACTGCCGGGATTGAGCCGGATGCCATGAAACAGCACCTCTCCCGCTTCCGCCATCGCTTCAACTGTGGTGTCGCCGGGCCCGTCGCCTGTTCCGCCGATAACCGTTATGATGTCAGCGGCACTGGACTGAAGCTGGCTGGCCAGTTCAACCGGATCGCCTGCGGCAAAGTTGATGCTGCCGATGCAGGAACCTGACCCGCGAATGGCAGCGGAGATAACATCAACCAAACGATCTGTCTGGCGGGTGATGCCGGATGCATTGAAGATGATGTCAACCACGGGTTGGCGCACCAACACCTCGTTTACGCCACAGAATGCGCCTGCCATGGCCGCTGTCATGGTGACAATCTGTCCGGCTCCGAAGAGGACTTCACCCTCCTTGAAGAGACCATCGGGCGGGCACACGCCAGCGCCGGCGCACAAGCCGTTTGTAGCCCTGGCAACATCCCCTGCCTGCAGACAATACTCGAATGCCAAAACCGCATCACAGCCAGCAGGCAGGACATTGCCCCGGTCAATCGACATTGATGGGTGTTTGAGCAGCACAGGTCGACGGCGCGACGCATTGGTCAGGTCAGCGGCGCAGACGGCAAAACCATTGATGGCAGCCCGCTGCATCGCCGGCACCGATCGCCGAACCACGACATCTCCCACCACGCGCAAGCCGATGGCTTGCGCAAGCGGAATGACTTTCGGTTTGACAGGTTCAAATCGCGCATAATGCGCAATGGCGTCCCGCACCGATATTCCGGTTTTCAAGTGTCGCATGGCACCCCTCCAGCGAGCGGGGCTATGACCATTTTCCAGATGTATCATATGTGAACGATCTTTGCAGGAAATCGTTATCTTGTGTACTTTTTCATCACTTTATCTGCTGTTCATCTTGGCAGAACACCTCAGTTACACGGTTATTTTCTGTGCTTCCTCGACAAATTTCTCGAAAAACTGGTCAGCCATTCGTTTGGCGACGCCGTCAATCAGACGCGCACCCAATTGCGCAATTTTACCACCAACCTGTGCTTCCACATCGTACCGCATGGTTGTGCCTGCTCCGTTGGGTATCAGCGCCACCTTTGCGCCACCTTTGGCGAACCCGGCAATTCCCCCTTGGCCTTCACCGGAAATGGTGTAGCCATTGGGTGCATCAATGTCCGATAATTCAACACGCCCCTTGAACGTGGCGGAAACAGGGCCGATTTTCATTTTAGCTGTGGCCTGAAATTCGGTTTCCGAGACTTTCTCCAGGCTCTCGCAGCCCGGGATGCAGGCTTTCAGCACATCGGGATCATTCAGCTTGCGCCAGACAATCTCCTGTGGCGCGGCGATTTCCACTTCACCCGTCATGGTCAAGGCCATTGATGTTCTCCTGTCAGGACGCTTTTTCAGACGCTTGAAATCTGTCCGCCATCCACACGCAGCACCGATCCTGTTACGAATGATGCCTCATCGCTGGCCAGAAACAAGGCGGATGCCGCAAATTCATCGGTGGTTCCGTAGCGTCCGGCCGGAATACGGCCCATCGCATCAGACCGCACCTGATCCTGAGATTTGCCCAGACGGTTTGCTGCACCCTTGTCGATCTGGTCAACCCGGTCGGTCTGGATGCGTCCGGGCGCAATGGCGTTGACCGTGATACCGTGCTTGGCCACCTCGTTGGAAACGCTTTTGCCCCAGCCGATAATGGCAGGCCGGATGGCGTTTGACATGCCCAGATTGGGAATTGGCTGGATAACGCCCGATGAAACCACGGACATGATGCGCCCGTGCTTGCGGGCAATCATGCCGGGCAAGGCATGGTCCGCCATGCGCACCAGACCCACGAACATCATGGTCCAGTAAGTCTGCCAATGCTCGGACGATACACCCATGGCTGAGCCAGGAGGAGGTCCACCGCTGTTGAGCACCAGAATATCGATACCACCGCCCAGCGCGATCTCAGCCCCGGCGTGAACGCTGTCGATGGCCTGCAGATCAGCGGTATCAAGCGCAAACCCGATTGTGCCCGCGCCTATGGCCATGGCGTTGATGGCGCTGGCGGCGTCAGCGGCGTCCCCACCCTGCCGTCCGGTTATGGCAACCTGTGCGCCAGCTTTTGCAAAAGCCGCTGCAATGCCAAAGCCAATGCCACGTGTCGCGCCCATGACCAGCGCGCGCTTGCCGTCCAGAGAAAATGCCATTGTTTTACTGCCTTCTGCGATTGGGACCCTGACACTTTCAATGCGGGAGAAGACAGGTTGGTTCAAGCCAAATCCGCGCATGGTCTTGCCACTGTGAACGTGTATGGCCATATCTAATCGGTACAGAGAGAACCTTCATGCAGGAGGAGCCCGTGAAAGATATGCCTGGTACCCGGTTCTCAAAGGCCGAGATGGCTTCCATGCGCCGCGCTGCTCGGGATGAGGCCGGTGTGGTCGCTGAATTCTGGAGCCGTATCAAGGCACTTGGCCGCAAGGTGCCTTTTGCCGAAAGCATTGTCGCCGCCGCCTATTGTGCATCGGACCCCGCCACACCCACCCGTGTGAAAGCGTTGATCGTGGGTGCGCTGGCTTATTTTGTCATGCCCTTTGATGGCATTCCTGATATTCTGCCCATACTGGGCTTTACCGATGATGCGGCCGTGATTGCCGCCACCATCGCTGCCATCCGGTTGCATCTGAGCGATGCGCATTGGGAAAAAGCGCGGCAGTTCCTCGCTCCTGAAGACAAACCATAATCAGGTCGCCTCGACAACGCCTTGGGATTCAAGCGCCCGTCGCAACCGTGTAAAGGCGAGCCGGATGCGTGATTTGACAGTGCCAAGGGGCAGGCCGGTCCTGTCCGCGATGCTGTTGTGGGAGAGGCTCTCGAAAAAGGCGAGTTTGACAAGGCTCAACTGCTCCTCGGGCAGTTCGCGCATGGCAACCCGTAAAACCTCCTCGCGCTGCTGCATGTCCATCAAATGATCAATCCGGATGTCGTCAGCCACAGATTCAAAGGCGGAATCCAGCGGATCGATATAATCGAGCCTGTCCCGCCGAGCCACATCTATGCGGCGGTTGCGGGCGATACGGTAGAGCCATGTCGTGACGGAGGATTTCGTTGGATCAAACAGTGCTGCCTTGCGCCAGACTGTCAGCATTACGTCCTGCGATACTTCCTGGGCAGTCGCCTGATCGGTACCAAGGCGCATCAGATAGGACTCCAGCCGGGGTACATAATGGTCAAACAGACGCGTGAAGGCTGCACGGTCGCCCTTCTCAGCCACCGCACCAACCAATGACGCCCATTCCGCATGCGTCAGCACAAAAATGCCCTTTGTTTTGCAGCTTAAGCCAGTCAATGCCGCGATTTGCGTTCAGAACGGGGCGGTTCAATCCATGAACGCCAACCGCACTGACCTATGCAAGCAGCCTCAAAAACTATTTACAGAGTGTTTAACGGTGTGGATATGGAAATGTTAGCAACAAACTGTCGCGCTGACCAAAATTTGCCCCGATTGTGAATTTCTGTCAGGAGGTTGGTAAGCACGCGACCGTGTGCTGTGACTGAGGTAAGTTCTGTCTATGATTCGACTTCTGATTTGCACCGCCGTGGTTACACTCGCTCTCGCCGGTTCCTCTTTTGGCCAGCAACGACAGGCCGCGCGCGCCAGCACGGGGGGCAATGCGCTGGAAATCGGCAAGGCTGGCGCCTGGGGTATTTTCACGGCTGGTGAAGGGCGGGCGAAGACCTGCTTTATCATGGCGCAACCAGCTGAGCGTCTACCCAAGGGCCTGACACGCGATCCAGCCCATATCTATGTTTCCATGCGTCAGGGTGATGCCACCCGGCAGGAGTTTGCCGTTATCACCGGCTATCCGGTCAAGCAGGGGGCTGATGCGCAAGTCGCCGTTGGAGCAGTCAATTTTGTCGGCACCGGGC
This sequence comes from Hyphomicrobiales bacterium, assembly GCA_031372765.1. GTDB lineage: Bacteria > Pseudomonadota > Alphaproteobacteria > Rhizobiales > Beijerinckiaceae > JADCCX01. Next base: position 23,635 of record JANMLW010000089.1, on the reverse strand, counting down.
AGAACAAGAATATCTGGTTGAAAAACCCCGCCGAGGAAGGCCGCTTTATCGGCGAGATGCGCAAGGGAACAAGTCTTTCGATCAAGGGCACATCCCAGAAGGGCAATGATACGACGGACCGCTACCCTCTGACAGGCTTCGGTCAGGCGCTGGAGCGGGCACAGAAGGAATGCTCCTGAAGCGGATGCAAGTGAACTAATGCATACCGCTGTTTTCCGTGCTAACGGGCCTCCATGTCCGATCTATCCCCCCTTGTCGTGCAGGCGGAGCATGCCCCGGTTGCACTAGCCGCCCCTTTCGCAGTTTCCGCGCCTGTTGCCTCGCTTGCGGGCCTGACCCGCGCCGGGCTTGGCGAAAAACTGGCCGCTATCGGCGTTTCCGAAAAAGAACAGCGCATGCGCATCGCGCAGCTCTGGCACTGGATCTATGTGCGCGGTTCAACTGACTTTGACGAAATGACAAATATCTCGAAGCATTTGCGCCACGAGATTGCCCAGCATTACTCGCTTGATCGGCCCAGTATCGTCAGCGAGCAGATCAGCAAGGACGGCACACGCAAGTGGCTGATCCGTCTGCCCTCAACCGGCAGGTTTGATCGCGGGTCCGAGGTGGAATGCGTCTATATTCCCGAGAGTGATCGTGGCACGCTCTGCGTTTCCAGCCAGGTAGGCTGCACACTCAATTGCTCTTTCTGCCACACCGGCACGCAAAAACTGGTACGCAATCTGACTGCCGCCGAGATTGTGGCACAGGTGCTGATTGCCCGTGATCGCCTGGGGGATTACCCCGGTCGTCCCCGCCCGGATGGGAGCTTTGCGCCACAGGAAGGCGGACGCATGGTTTCCAATGTCGTCTTCATGGGCATGGGTGAACCGCTCTACAATTTTGAGAACGTGCGTGATGGGATCGGCGTGCTGGCTGATCCGGAGGGTTTGCAGCTTTCCAAGCGCCGCATCACCGTTTCCACCTCGGGTGTTGTTCCTGAAATCAGCCCGCTGGGCGCGCAAACCAACACGATGCTGGCCATATCCCTGCATGCCACCACCGATGACCTTCGCGATGTGCTGGTGCCTATCAACAAGAAATACCCCATCGCAGACCTGATGGAGGCCTGCCGTAACTATCCCAGCCTGTCGAATGCCCGCCGTATTACTTTTGAGTATGTGATGCTGAAGGGCGTTAATGACAGTCTGGCCGAGGCCAAACAGCTGGTGCGGTTGCTCAAGGGCATTCCGGCCAAGATCAATCTCATTCCGTTCAATCCATGGCCCGGCACGCAGTACGAGTGCTCGGAATGGGAACAGATCGAAAAGTTTTCGGATTTTGTATTCAACGCCGGCTATTCGTCACCAGTACGAACACCGCGCGGGCGTGATATTCTGGCGGCGTGCGGCCAGTTGAAGAGCGAGACGGAAAAACTGCGGGCCCGCGCCCGCATGATGCTGGAGGCGGGCATTGGTGCGGAAGGCGTTTATGCCGCCGGCGCTGGCGAGGACTAGGGTATGCGGATTTTCGGGCGTCTGATCCTCATTCCACTGGGTATAGCGGTTGCCGCTCTTTTCGCGGGCACTTTCCTGGTGATTACCGGTTTTGTGCAGCCGCAAATTGGTGGCGCTTTGACAGAGGCGGCCATTTCCACCCTCCGGCGTCTGATGGACAGCCTCATGGAAGACGGCGAGGCGGCCGTGCGCTTCGGGCGTCTGGCTGAAGGCATGACGACCCTGACCCTGGCCGTGCTTTTCCTGCCCGTGGCTGTTGTCGCTGCTGTCAGCGAGGTGTTCAGCCTGCGCAACTGGTTCTTGCAAGTCCTTGTTGCAGCTATGCTGACGGCCCTGCTGCCGTGGGCGTTCCTGCCAACCCTGATGTCCGGCACGCCGCTCGCCTCGGCATTGACAGGCTTGCTGGCGGCAACAGGCGCCTTGGCTGGCTCGCTCTACTGGATGATTGCGGGACGTTCCGCCGGGTCTGATCCAAAGTCCGTGGAAGACCGGGCCACGATGCGGGCTCCTTCGCCGCGCAAATAGACGGTGACGTTTATTTCTGCTCGGTCAGCAAAATCTTGACCGCAAAGGCACCGAAAACGCCGGCAAAGATATAGTCTATGCCGCGCATGATCTTGGGATTGCGCTTGAGGCTCTCGACCACGCGTTCCGCTCCCAGAATCATCAGGATAGCGAAGGGAATGGTGAACACCACGAAATAGACGCCGAGAAACGCCATTTTCCCCGCAGCATGCGGATCGGACGCTGAAACAAACTGCGGCAGGAACGTCACGAAAAACAACACCACCTTGGGATTGGCCAGATTGACCATGAGACCGAGCCAGAAAGTCTGGGCAAAGCCCCGCTTCTGTTCCCCCTGCTCCTTCACATTGAGGGCCGAGCCATTGCGCAGGGCATCAATTGCCAGCCAGGCCAGATACAGCGCACCCAGCACCTTCAGCACCGTGAAAGCCGTTGGTGATGCCGCGATGATGGCTGAAAGGCCCACAGCTGCGAGCGCCGTATGGACCATGCTCCCGGCACTGGCACCCAGCAACGAGGCGATACCGGCCTTTCGCCCGCCCGCCATGGTGCGGGAGAGGAACAGGCTCATATCTGGCCCCGGCGTGGCAAACAGGATGAAGCAGGCAATCGAATAGGTCAGCAGAACGGACGCATCAGGAATGAAGGACATGACCGCTTGGCTCCGTTCTGTTCGATCGGTTTAACGCCTACCGCAGATCACCGCAGAAGCGCTGGATGCGACGGCAGGCCTCCTCCAGCTTTTCATCGCTGGTGGCATAGGAAATACGGAAGTTGGGGCCAAGACCAAAGGATGAGCCATGGACGGCCGCAACACCTTCAGTGGCGAGCAGTTCCAGCACAAAATCTTCATCGGTTTCCAATTTCTTGCCCGATGGCGCGGTTTTACCCATCAGTTCCGCGCAGGACGGGTAAACATAAAAGGCCCCTTCGGGCACCGGGCATTTCAGGCCGCGCGTCTGGTTGAGCATCGACACGACCAGATCGCGCCGCCGCTCGAAGGCCTTGCGGAACTTCGGCAAATGGTCCTGCGTGCCGGTCAGCGCTTCCACGGCGGCCCATTGGGAAATTGACGAGGTGCCCGATGTCTGCTGGCCCTGCACATTGTCCATGGCGTTGATGAGGTGCTGCGGACCAGCCGCATAGCCAATGCGCCAGCCGGTCATGGCGTAGGATTTGGAAACGCCGTTCATGGTCAAGGTACGCTCGTAAAGGTTCGGCTCCACTTCCGCCGGCGTGCAGAACTTGAAATCACCATAAACAAGATGTTCGTACATGTCGTCGGTCAGCAACCAGACATGCTTGTGCTTCATCAGGACATCTGTGATGGCCTTCATCTCCGCCCAGGAATAGGCAGCTCCCGACGGGTTGGATGGCGAGTTGAGCAGCAACCACTTGGTCTTGGGCGTGATGGCCCTGTCGAGATCAGCCGCTTGCAGTTTGAAGCTGTTTTCCTGTGTCGTGGGCACGAAGACAGGTGTCCCACCACAGAGCGCCACCATTTCCGGATAGCTGACCCAGAACGGGGTCGGGATGACCACTTCATCACCGGGGTTCAGTGTGGCGAGAAAGGCATTGAAGATGACATGCTTTCCACCCGTGCTGACGATGGTCTGCGACGGCTTGTAGTCGAGGTGGTTCTCGCGCTTGAACTTGGCAGCGACGGCCGCCCGCAGTTCGGGAATGCCACACACCGGCGTATACTTTGTCTCGCCCCGGCGGATGGCTGCAATAGCGGCTTCCTTGATGTTGTCAGGCGTATCAAAATCTGGTTCGCCAACCGACAGCGAAATCACATCGCGGCCCGTGGCTTTCAGATCACGGGCTTTCTGGGTCAGCAGGATTGTGGCAGACGGCTTGATGCGGGACAGGGCATCGGCGATGAAGGCCATGACAGAACTCCGGATTGCTGCGCCATAAGGCAGGTGCCAGTGTCCTAATCGGATGGTCCCGTCACGACAAGCCAGAATCCGTCATCAAACTGACAAACAGGAGCGATCGCAGCGTGGTTTCAGTTGGCCTTGATGAAGCTGCCGGTTGTGGCAGGTGAATCAATTGCTGCGACAGAATCGGCGTTATGAATGCTGCTTGTCCAGAAAACCGCAGTCACGGCGGTAACGATAGCCAATGCGACGAGGGGCATCATGATGGCGCGGGGCAAGGCCTGGACCAGATGGCCTACCCTCAGGCGCTGCGCCGAGATCGGGCGGCGCAAACCAAGATTGGGACGAAACCGGATGCCGGAATTGGCAGGCATGATACTCTCCAGATCAGAACGTGAATTACTACAAACAGAGATGTATGACCAAACTGTGTTGGCAAGATGGACAATCTGAACGAATGTTCACATTTACATGATCTGATCAGGATGCTTGATCCGTGGCAGGTTAACAGCCATCTATGCGCATGCTCCGGACCATTCGCCTGTTTGCCCTCGCTGCCCTGCTTTCCTGCCTTGCCGTCATTTCGGCAGCGCTCATCCTATCGAAAGAAGAATCCTTGCTTGCCGCTTTTTACGAAATGGTCTTCGGCTCGCCTGATCTTGGGCCCGTTGAATTTGAGACGCTTGTGCGTTCATCAAAGCCCAATACGGCGCTGGCCTGCCCTGCTGCCCTGTGCCGGAATGCCGTAGCTGATTTTGATCCGGGCATATTCGCCGTTTCGGACGAGGCGCTGCGGATTGCCTTCACGCGCTTCGTGCTGGATCAACCGGGCGTCATCCCGGTCTATCGCCATGCCCAGCCGGGACAGGTGACACAGGATCGCTATGTCCAGCGTACGGCCGTGATGCAGTTTCCCGATACAATCAATGTCCGGTTCATATCGCTTGGCAACGCCACATCGACATTGGCGATCTACTCCCGCAGCCAGATCGGACACAGCGATCTTGGCGTCAATCTGGCGCGCATCAGGAAGTGGACCGACAAGGCCGTACTGGAACGGTAACCCGCTGTTCAGCCGTGTTTCAGTTTCAGGAACAGGATGCTGCCAACCAGCACGATTGTCACCACATTCGAACCGATCAGCGGCCACGAGGTGATGTAAAAACCGTAGATCAGCCAGAAAATGATACCAAGAAACAACAGCACCTGCGCCCAGAGCGAGATATCCCGCGTCTGGCGGGTCCTGATCGTGCGGGCTGCCTGTGGCAACCACGAGACGGTCGTCAGAAATGCGGCAAGACCGCCGATCCATTCAATCAATAGGGGTGACAAGGTTGGAGACATGCGGCTGGCTTAGAAGATTCGCCGCAACAAGTCTCAGGCTTTTGAAACAAAAGACACCTTCGCCAATGCCAAGGCTTCATACAAAACAGCCATCTCTCCCGCATGGTTGGCAAGAATGAGTACAAGCCGCGCGTTAAGTGCTTCGCTCTCCTCGCGGCTGAGATCACGATGGGCTTCCACAAGCAGTCGAAAAGCCGCATCAGGATCAGCAAAGCGTGATTCTGTTTTCAGCGTTGCATCCATCATGCCTCAGTGTCCCATCCCTCAGTACCCCATGGCTTTATGCATTGCCTTGTCCAGCCATCCTTGTGAAAAGGTTTGCGTCCGCGCGGCCACGTGCCCATCGGGCCGCAGGAGAATCGCCCCGTGCAGCCCAAAAGCGAACCGTTCCGCAAACTGGCTCTGCGGGTCTGACCAGTCTCCATCGGCGCCGATTACCAGGATAGAAAGGGCGGGATTGTCCATCACGACCTGCCGTGAAGACAGAAGCAAGGTAAAATCCGGCCCAAGCAATTCGGACAGGAAAACCGTCCTGTCCTTCATTGCAAGTGTGGCATCGGGCACAGGCGCGCCCGGTGAAACCCCCACTCGCCAGTCAGTATCGTCAGCGCTGCTCAGCGGGCTGTCATGATAGGCCGTCGGCACTGATAACCGCCCGGAGTTGACCATGCGTTTGGCAAAATCGGTATGCTTTGCCAGTGCCAGGGCAGCATTGCGCAAGTGCTTTTCGGCAGCCGAATGCGGTGCCAGAAAATCCGTGGCGCGGGTCGACTGCCGGATGTTTTCATCGGCCGCTTCCGAGCGCTCGCGATCGTAGCTTGTCAGCAGGTTTGGGCCTGCCTTGCCTGTCAGCACCGCCGCCAGTTTCCACCCAAGGTTCTGGGCATCCTGCACGCCGGAATTAGCGCCGCGTGCGCCGAAGGGGCTGACCTGGTGCGCACTGTCACCGGCAAAAATTACACGATCATGGATCAACCGTTCCAGCTTGCGACACTGAAACGTGTAAATCGAAACCCATTCCAGCGTAAAATTACCATGACCCAGCATCCGTTTGATGCGCGCAATGACATTGTCCGGTTTTCTCTCGGTCTGTGTATCGGCATCGCGTCCCAGTTGCAGATCAATCCGCCAGATGTCGTCTGGCTGCTTGTGCAGCAGCGCCGACTGGCCGGAGTGAAAGGGCGGATCAAACCAGAACCAGCGCTCCACAGGAAAATCGGCGGTCATGTGCACATCGGCGATCAGGAACTGGTCCTCGAAGACTTCGCCAGCAAAATCCAGCCCCAGTCTGGTCCGCGTGGGTGAGCGGGCACCATCACAGGCCACCAGCCAGTCACAATTGAGCGCGTAGGCCCCATCCGGCGTTTCGATGGTGAGTGCCGCACCATCATGGCGCGATGCAATATCGGTCACGCGGTTGCCCCAGCGGATGTTTATCAGCGGCAACTGACCGGCGCGATCCACAAGATGTTTCTCTACATGGTATTGCTGGAGATTGATGAATGCCGGCATCTTGTGGCCTTCCTCAGCCAGCAGATCAAAGCCGTAGAGCAACTCCTCACCCTGAAATACCTTGCCGACTGACCAGCGCACGCCTTTCTCAAGCATCGGAGCCACACAGCCCAGGCGGTCGAAAATCTCCAGTGTCTTCTTGGCAAAGCAGATGGCGCGACTGCCCTCGCCAATGCGGTCCGCGTCATCCAGCAGCACAACGGCAATGTCGCGCTGGGCCAGATCAATCGCCAGAGCAAGACCGACCGGCCCCGCCCCGATGATGATGACGGGATGATGCGCAGGCGTCGTTGCCGACTGGTCCGGCGAGCGCTTGTACGGGAACGAAAAAAGTGTTTTGCGACCAGATTCCAGCATGCCACAAACCTTGCTGAAACTGGTTGCGGATGCAACCGATTTTGCAGGCGCACCCGTATCAGGCCGTGCGGTTTATGGTCTCGCCCGGGGCCATCTTCGGGCCCCCTTTTGACACCCCAACCATGGCCGGGCGCAGCACGCGATCACCAATGGAATAGCCGGTCTGGATGACCTGCAGCACGGTACCGTTGGGCTTGGTCTCATCGGGAACCTCGAACATGGCCTGATGAAAATTCGGGTCGAATTTCTGGCCTTCGGGGCTCAGTTTTCTCACACCGTGTGTTTCGAGTTTTTTCAGAAGATCGCGTTCGGTCAGGTCAACCCCTTCCAGCAGAGCCCTCATCGAGCCCTCAGCAGCTTCGCGTTCTGCCAGAGGTACGCTCTCGATGCCCCGGCGCAGATTGTCCGTCACGTCAAGCATGTCGCGGGCAAACCGCGTGACGCCGTAAACGCGGGCATCGGCCAGATCCTTCTCGGTGCGGCGGCGCAGGTTTTCCATGTCAGCCAACGTACGCAGGAGTTTGTCTTTCAACTCGGCCTTTTCCGCCTCCAGCACCACCACAGGATCAACCGGCGTATCGGCACCCTCAGCAACCGGGTCGGTTGTGGCGTCAATATCAGCATCCACAGCGTGCGGTTTTGTGCCATTGTTGGGGTCAGTCATCATCGTATCCAGTCATTGGTCGGGAATGTATCGCGGATATCAGGGCCAGCGGGGTAAAAATCAAGCCTTGTTGCCAGGCTCAGGCTTCTCAAATACGGCCAGAAGGGCTTTTTTCAGGGTGCTTTGCCGTGTCGGTTGCAGCAACTTGCCGCCTGTCAGGTCGGTCACGTAGAAAACATCCACCGCCTTTTCCCCGAAGGTTACGATACGGGCGGAATTGATGTTGAGGTTCAATTTGCCGATCGCGGTTGTCAGATCATAGAGCAGGCCCTGGCGGTCAAGACCCGTTACTTCAATGACGGTGTTCTTGTCGGACAGTGTGTTGTCGATCACCACATCAGGCGCAATGCTGAAAGCGTCCTGACGGTCGCGGGAGGCTTCACGCGAGGCAATCTCCTCTGGAAGTTTTAACGCACCTTTCAGGGTCTGCACAATATGGCGGGCGACTTTCTCGGCCCGGCGCATCTCGTCCTCGTCCCGGTCAAAGCCCCTTGAAATGAAGATGGAATCAAGCGCCAATCCGTCAGTTGTGGTGAAAATCTGTGCCTCGACAATGTTGGCGCCGGCAGCCGCACAGGCTCCGGTGATGATCGCCAGCAGGCGTGGATGATCGATGGCCAGCACTGTCAGTTCAGTCACGCCCTGGAAGGCATTGGTCTCGGTCGTGGTCAGCAGTGTCTCGCCCGTTGCCTGTGCCTTGAACAGCAGTTGCGCGTGCTTCAACTTGCGTGGTGCATCCACTTTCAGCCAGTAAGCCGGGAAATGGCGCTGTGCATAGGCAGCAAACTGTTCTTCGCTCAGGTCCGGCAGATGGCTCTTCAGCTCTGCCTGCGCCGCAAGCACGCGATCACGCCTGTTCACGGCAGAATGGCCACCGGCCAGAATGACTTCAGCCTCCCAGTAAAGGGCACGCAGAAGCTGGCCTTTCCAGCCGTTCCAGACACCCGGTCCTACCGCCTTGATATCGCAGACAGTCAGTACCAGCAGCAATTTCAGCCGCTCGAGTGTCTGCACAGTTGCAGCAAAGGTGTCGATGGTCTTTGGATCGGTGATATCCCGGTGCTGCGCGACATTGGACATCAGCAGATGGTTCTTGATCAGCCAGCAGACGGTGTCCGTCTCTGCCTCGGTCAAGCCCAGTCTGGGGCAAAGCTCCCGTGCGATGCGCGCGCCGACAATACTGTGGTCCTCATCGCGCCCCTTGCCGATGTCGTGGAGGAAAAGCGCCACGTAAAGCGCCCGCCGGTTCTGCAGTGTCGGGAAGATTTCATTGGCGACGGGGTGCTCGTCCTTGAGGCGTCCGGCATCGATGGCCGACAGCACGCCGACGGCCCGCAATGTGTGTTCATCCACGGTGTAGTGGTGATAGGACGAGAATTGCATCATCGCCAGAATGCGCCCGAAATCCGGGATGAAGCGGCCCAGCACGCCCGTTTCGTGCATTCGGCGCAGCACGATCTCTGAAACACTGCGGGATGTCAGGATTTCCAGAAACAGGCGGTTGGCTTCGGGATCATTGCGCAGTCTTGCATCGATCCGGCGCAGCGAAAGCGTGACCAGACGCTTGGTATCGGGGTGAATTTCCAGCTGGTGCTGGGCGGCAAACCAGAACATGCGGATCAGATTCACCGGATCACGGGCAAAGACATCATCTGATGCAACGGTGATGCGGTCATGATCCACCAGAAAATCCTGGGTGCCCGATAACGCCCTGCGACGGCGCTTGAAGGCACCAACCATACGGTCGAGCATGGCGCGGGGCTTCTGCTCCTTGGCTTCGAGCGCGGTACAGACAATCGCTGTCAGATCACCAACGTCCTTGGCCACCAGAAAATAGTGTTTCATGAACCGCTCGACCGGCGAAAGTCCGGCATGGGCCCGGTAGTTGAACTTGGCGGCCACGAGGCGCTGCATGTCGAAAGACAGGCGGTCTTCCGCCCGACCCGAGATGAAATGCATCATGCAGCGCACACGCCACAAAAAATCTTCGCAGCGGCGGAACATCGCAAATTCGGATGGTGTGAAAACGCCTTCGGAAACCAGTTCCGAGGCGTCCTGCACCCGATAAACGTATTTGGTGATCCAGAACAGGGTGTTCAGATCCCGCAAGCCACCCTTGCTCTCTTTCACGTTTGGCTCGACCAGATAGCGCGATGAGCCCGCTTTGCGCAGGCGAATTTCGCGCTCTTCCAGTTTGCCATGAGCAAAATCGGCACCACTGCCGCGCACAACCTCGTGGTCAAACCGTCCGGCAAGATCGTGAAAAAGGCCGAGATCGCCGGTGATGATGCGCGCCTCAAGCAGAGCTGTGCGGATGGTCAGGTCTTTCTGTGCCTCGCGCAAGCATTCATCCACGGAGCGGGTGGCATGGCCAACCTTCACGCCCAGATCCCAGAGGAAATACAGCATGGCTTCTGCCACGCTTTCGTTCCAGGCGGATTGCTTGAAGGGAAACAGGAACAGGATATCGACATCCGATCCCGGTGCCATGGTGCCACGACCGTAACCACCGGTAGCGCAGACCGCGAGCCGCTCGCCCGATGTGCGGTTGTCAGCCGGATATAGCCGCGTGACAGTAAGGTCATAGAGCGCGCGAATCACGGCATCCTGTGCCTGTGACAAGGCTTCCGCACAGGCAAACCCGCCGCCCCCCGCTTCCAGGGCTATCTGGGCAACTCCGCGCTCATCTGCAAGATAGGCCTTGCAGGCCGCGCTGGCTTCCTGCTTCAGCTTCTCTTTGGGCCATGCGGAATCAAGCTGGGACAAGGCGGTTTCAATGCTTGTCCGATCGCCTGCCAATGTTTGTTTTGCCAAGGTTTTTGCGCGGACGTTCACGGTGTCTGGCTCCAATGCGCTCGGCTTTTGCACCGCTGAACGCCAAGACGCAAGTCGGCCGTCAAATCAGGGCGTATCAGGGTTGACCTGCCAGCGCTGCGGGTGTTCACTCTCACTTCTGACAACTGCGCCCGCCAGATGCGCCGCAATGCCTGTGCTGGAAAACCCAGGATTTGGCATACTTAAAATCTGTATTGGAAAAAATCATGCCAATCATCAACCGTGTCGCCGAATTTTCCGAGGAAATTGCCGGCTGGCGTCGCCACATGCATGAAAACCCGGAGTTGGGATACGAAGAGCACGAAACATCGGCCTTCGTGGCGGAAAAACTGAAATCCTTCGGTGTGGACGAAATTGTCACCGGCATGGGAAAAACCGGGGTTGTGGCCGTGATCAAGGGCCGCAAGAACACATCGGGCAAGGTGATTGGGCTCAGGGCTGACATGGACGCCCTGCCCATTCATGAGGCGACTGATCTGCCCTACAAGTCAAGGAACCCTGGCAAGATGCACGCCTGTGGCCACGATGGACACACGGCTATGCTGCTGGGTGCCGCGAAATATCTGGCGGAAACGCGCAATTTCGATGGCACCGCGATCATGATCTTCCAGCCTGCCGAGGAAGGGGGCGGTGGCGGTCTTGCCATGTGCGAGGATGGCTTGATGGAGCGTTTCGGCATTCAGGAAGTCTACGGCATGCACAATATGCCGGGTATCCCGCTGGGTGAATTTGCCATCCGTTCTGGCCCTGTGATGGCTGCGGCTGACCGGTTTGATATCCATATAGAAGGCAAAGGGGGACATGCCGCCCGCCCGCATGATTGCATTGACCCTGTTGTCACTGCCAGCCAGTTGATCATGGCCTTGCAGACCATTGCCTCACGTACGGCAGATCCGCTGGATTCGGTTGTGGTCTCCACCTGCGATGTCAAATCGGGAGATGCCTATAATGTCATTCCGCAGACTGCCCATCTCAGAGGAACGGTGCGGACCCTCAAGGCGGAAACACGGGCCATGGCCGAGCGGCGGATCAAGGAAATTGCCGCAGGCATAGCCATCGTGGCGGGGGCAACAATTACGGTTGACTATCATATTGGTTATCCCGTTACCGTGAACCATCCCGAACAGACCGATTTTGCGGCAAAAGTGGCAGGCAGCATTTCCGGCACCAGCAAGGTGGATCGCAGCATTGAGCCGCTGATGGGCGCGGAGGATTTCTCCTACATGCTGGAAGCCCGCCCCGGTTCCTATATCTTTCTTGGCAACGGAGACACGGCAGGTGTGCATCATCCGGCCTATGACTTTGACGACAAGGTCATACCGGTTGGTGTGTCCTATTGGGTCAAGGTGGCTGAAACCGCAATGGCGGCTTAAAAGCGCATATTACAGGCCCATACGCCGGGCGGCACCCAGAATGGCGCCCGGTTTCTTTTCAGAGCCTGCTTGCAGGAGCACAACGATGCTCTCAGCATCAGCTGACACGGCCGCAGCCGGAATATCGACAAGTGTTGCTTCACCGTTCCAGCCCGCTACACGGGTCAGGCCACGCACCACATTGGCATAAACCATGCTGCGACCTGAATTCTCACCCCGTCCGATCTGCACATTGCGCTCCCTGATCACGGACACGACCCAGATCTGGCCCGATGTGCCCGCTGCGCCTGCAGGAATGCGCACCCGCAATTGCGTGTCGGCTTTCTCTATGTTGACGGCGATAGCCAGTGTTTCCACCTGAGCCCTTGTCTTGACGATGGCCTTGTCAATCAGGCCACGATCAGAGCCGACAACATGTTGTGCCCCATTGATGACCGCTTGCGGGGTATAAACCTGCCGGTCGCCACGTACGGCGGAATAGGCCTTCTGGCGTTGCGTGAAAGCGGCATGCGCCAGCGTATCTTTCCATCCCAGATAATCCCAGTAATCAACCGGCAGTGTGAGCACGATCAACGACGGGTCCCTGGCCATTTCCTGCATCAATTTGTCTGCCGGCGGACAGGAAGAACAGCCCTGGCTGGTAAAAAGCTCGATTACGGCACGCGGCTTGTCGCCAGATGCCTGCTGCGCCAACACCTGAAAGGACGTGGCGCTGACAAGGCAAAGGATCGAAGCGGCAAGCAGGATGGGTTTCAACCGTTTGGCGTTAATGTTTTTCATGGATCACTTAAGGTACATCTGAGCCCTTAAAAAACTGCTTTCTGCTGTCACTGGGAAGTCACATTCACTTGATCCCGCTTTTGCGCTTGATCCAGCTTTTGCAATGCAGGGCGCCAGCGCCGGTGCATCCACAGCCACTGCTCGGGATATTCACGCACCCAGTCATCCACAACACGCGTCATCGCCCCCATTGCGCCTGTCACATCAACCACACCATTGGCATCCCGTGGCAGATCAAGCGGAGGGGTCAGTTGTAGCTTGAACCTGTAGCCCGGCAGGCGAATGACGCGCACGCCGTGAACCGGACAATCGAAATACTTGGCAAACTTGCCCATGACCGGATTTGTTATGGCCGGTCGACCGAGAAAATCTACCGCAACGCCGCGGGTGAAATGCTGGTCGATCAGCATGCCAAGGTGTCCGCCCTTTTCCAGCACGTCGCGCATGGCAAAGGAGGCACCGGGACCGGCTGCCGCCAGACCGCCCATGGTGCCACTGCGGATGGAGTGCACGATGCGCCTTGCCGCCGCATTGTTGGGAGCACGAAACACCGCCGTCGCATCAAGGCCGTAGCGGGCAGCGCAGATAGCGGGCAATTCCCAGTTGCCCAGATGCGCCGAAAAAATCAGCCCAGGCTTGCCGTCGTCGCGCAAGGCTTCGAAATGCTCGATCCCTTCAACCGTGGTGCGCCCAGCATCGGGATTGTTCTCGTCATAGTCAAACAGACTGCCCAGATGCGCGTATTCCGCACCGGTCCGGCCCAGATTTTCCCAGGCACCGCGGGCGATACGCTTGACCTCGTCGTCCGCAATGCCGGGAAAGGCTGCGCGGATGTTGCCAAGTGCGGTTTTGTGTGCCGGCAATAACGGACCCACCAGACGCATCAGCGCCCCGCCAAAATTCGAGGACCGTTCAGGCCCCAGCAGGCGCAGCAGGGCAAACAGGCCCTGCACCAGCGCAATGGTGATGACCTCAAGACACTTGGCGAAAAAGTTCAGTACGAAACGCAAAATCAGCCTGACAGCAATAAATGACTTGAAAAGCCGATGCCGGACGGGGACGCAGAGGTCAAGCGCTATCGGTTGGTGGCACAAGTGGCTTTGACAGCAGTGGCCATCAAACAGTATTGATGCGCAATGCAGATTGTTTCAAGAACCATGATCCCTGCCCTATCAGCGCGCTCGTTGGTGTTCCTCGCCATCGCCTTGCTGATTGTTGGTTCCGCTTCAGTTTCCGGGTCATTGATCACCGCACCCAACATCGCCTCGTGGTATGCGGGCATCAAAAAGCCATGGTTCAATCCGCCAAACTGGATTTTTCCGGTAGTCTGGCCGATGCTTTATGCCCTGATGGCCTTTGGCTTCTGGCGCATCCTGCGTCAGGTCGAGGGTGGCCAACCGCGCCAACTGGCGATTTTTGCGTTCTTGATCCAGATCGTTGCCAATGCCGCCTGGTCACTGGCGTTCTTTGGGGCACAAAGTCCGGCTGCCGGGTTGATCGTTGCCATTCTGCTGGTTCTCACCGTGGCCTTCATGGTGTTGAAGTTCCACAAGACTGACCCGCTCTCGGCGTGGCTGCAGTTACCCTATCTGTGTTGGGTAACCTTTGCGGCGCTTCTCAACACGGCCATCTGGCGCCTGAATTGAAATTTACTCCGCCGGTTTGAAATCCAGCGCCACCCCGTTGATGCAGTAGCGCTGGCCGGTGGGCGGCGGACCGTCCGGAAAAACATGGCCGAGATGGCCACCACACTGACTGCAATGCACCTCTGTGCGTAGCATACCGAATTTCCTGTCGGTGGTAGTGCCGACTGAACCGGGAAGAGGTTGATCGAAACTCGGCCAACCGGTGCCACTCTCGAACTTCTTGCCCGCCACGAACAGATCCTGCTGACAGCCCGCACAGCTGAAGGTTCCGGCACGCTTTTCAAAATTCAGCGCACAGCTGCCCGGCCGTTCGGTGCCATGGCCGCGCAGCACATCATATTGTTCCGCCGTCAGCAGATGACGCCATTCCGCATCGGTTTTCATCACAGGGAAGGTTTTCTCTTCTGTTTTCTTGCCAAAACTGAACATGCTTGGTTCCTCTTGTCTCGAATGGATGTGGGGCTTGATGCAACAGGATCAAGGGGCTGCCGTTGTGTGCGGTCCCGCCCGCGCCTTGTGTTTGCCTTCCGCCTCAGGAGATGAAGCACGACCATGGCGAGCCCGGCCGCCAGCACCCACCATGCCGGGCGAATGGAGTATTCAAAAGCCAGATTGGCCAGCAGCACACGGTCCGCCATCACCCCCGTCATGGTAGCATACCATGCGGCCTCAAGCAGCGCCGTGCTGATGGCGACGATGATGGAAAGACCCAGAAGCGCGCCAAACCCCGCACCGCCGCGATAGCGCCGCAGAAGGCGATATCCCATCAGCCAGAGGAAAAAACCGGCCATCAACATGGGCTGGCTGACATCCAGCTTGGATTGGAGGGCAAAGTGCACCAGCGCCAGCACGGCGATGGCATAGACAATTGTGTGCAGGCGGTTCCAGCGCACAGTTCCCAACCGGCGGATCATGCCATCGGTAGAAGTCAGGCCTAGAACCATGAGGCCAAGCAAGGCTACAAAACCGATGGTGAGATAAAACCGCAGTGCAATCTCGGTGATTACCTTCCGGAGGTCAAAAGCCTCCAGCGCCGTGTAAAGCGTCACGTGCAGCAACACATAAGCCAGAGCCGTGAGGCCCAGCATGCGGCGCACCACAATCAGTTGCGGCCACTGTGCGACCGTGCGCAGCGGCGTGATCGCCAGCGACATCAGCAGGAACCGCACGGCCCAGTCGCCGCTCTGGTGGATGGCCTCGGTCAACGGCTTGGAACCCAGCCAGCCGTTGAGAGCCTGCACCAGGAGCCAGATAGCAGGCACAAAGCAATAGCAGAATACCGCCAGCTTCAGCCATGACAAGTGCCCTGCCCGGTCATTCCAGGGCAGATCAAATGCAGGGTTACCGTCAGATTGCTTCGCCAACATGCGGTGTTCAGTAGCGGATTTCATGGCGCTATGCCAATAACGCGGCATCACGGCTTGGTGAGATCAGTCGTCCTTTTTATAGAACGATACGGTTGACAAAGCGGACAATCTGGCATTAAAACCGCTTCACAACGACAGGAGCCATCCATGAGCGCGCGACTTCCCGGTTTTTCAACCTTGGCAATCCACGCCGGTGCAACGCCTGATCCCGCCACGGGTGCGCGCGCCACGCCGATTTACCAGACATCGTCGTTTGTGTTTGATGACGTCGATCATGCGGCGTCGTTGTTTGGCCTGCAGGCCTTTGGCAACATCTACACGCGCATCGGCAACCCCACCTGTGCTGTGCTGGAGGAGCGCGTGGCAGCGCTTGAAGGCGGCACGGCTGCGCTTGCGGTGGCATCAGGTCATGCGGCGGAACATCTGGTGTTTCACACACTGCTGGAACCGGGCGACGAGTTCATCGCCGCAAAGAAACTCTACGGTGGCTCCATCAACCAGTTCAACCATGCCTACAAGAAGTTCGGCTGGAACGTGGTCTGGGCTGACAGCGACGATGTCAGCACCTTCGAGAAGGCGCTTTCACCCAAGACCAAGGCAATCTTCATCGAATCCATCGCCAACCCCGGCGGTGTGGTCGTGGATATCGCGGCCATCGCCAGAATTGCCGACAAGGCCGGTATTCCCCTCATCGTCGACAACACCATGGCGACACCTTACCTGATCAAGCCTTTCGAGCATGGTGCGCATATCGTGGTGCATTCGCTGACGAAGTTTCTGGGTGGCCACGGCAATTCCATCGGCGGAATCATTGTTGATGGCGGCAGGTTCGACTGGATCAAGTCTGGCCGCTACCCTTCGCTGTCTCAGCCACGCCCGGAATATGGCAACATGGTGCTGGGGGAAACCTTCGGCACCTTTGCTTTCGCCATCGCCTGTCGCGTGCTGGGTCTGCGTGATCTTGGCCCGGCACTGTCGCCGTTCAACGCTTTCATGATCCTGCAGGGCATCGAGACTCTGCCCCTGCGCATGCAGCGCCATTGTGACAATGCGCTTGTGGTGGCCCGGCATCTGGCGGCGCATGAGGCCATCGACTGGGTCAGCTATCCGGGTCTGGAATCCGACAGATACCATGCGCTGGCCAAGCAATATGCGCCCAAGGGCTCAGGTGCGGTATTCACCATCGGTCTCAAGGGTGGATACGAGGCGGGCGTACAGCTGGTGACCAACCTCAAGCTGTTCTCGCATCTTGCCAATATCGGTGACACGCGCAGCCTCGTCATTCATCCTGCCTCAACCACCCACAAGCAGTTGACCGATGAACAGAAGCGTATTTCAGGGGCTGGACCCGAGGTGGTGCGTTTGTCGATCGGTCTGGAGGATACGGCTGATCTCATAGAGGATCTGGACCAGGCGCTGGTCTAGAATTGTTCGCTTCCTTCTCCCCTTGCGGAAGATGGCGGCTTGCGCAGCAAGGCAGATGAGAGGTAATCGCTCAAGTCTGTGAAATTCATCATCCGCCCGCCATCAGGCGGGTACCTTCTCCCGCAAGGGAGAGCCAAAGACCCGAAGACATGCCTCATCACATTTCAACGCTCGCAATCCATGCTGGCACGGCACCCGACACCGCTACCGGTGCGCGTACCGTGCCGATCTACCATTCCAACGGCTATGTTTTTGATGATCTGAACCATGGCTCTGATCTCTTCGCGCTCGACAAGGTGGGCTATGCCTATGGCCGCAGCGGCAACCCCACGGTTGCTGCCTTCGAGCGACGCATTGCTGCCCTTGAGGGTGGTGCATCAGCTATAGCGGCGGCATCAGGCCAGTCGGCCTTGCTGATGATACTGACCACACTGTGTCGAAGCGGCGATGAAGTCATTGCGGCAAAGCATGTCTTTGGTGGCACCATCGGCCTGCTCAAGCGTTTTGAAAGCCAGTTCGGCCTGATCGTCAGGTATGTTGATCCGCATGATCTGGACGCGGTTGCTGCAGCGGTTTCAAAAAAGACACGCGCCATCTTCGTGGAAGCCCTGATCAACCCAACCGGTGATGTGGTGGATATCGCCGGATTGGCTGCCCTCGCCCGCACGGGAAAAGTGCCGCTGGTGGTGGATTCCACACTTGCCACGCCCGCCCTGCTGCGACCCATTGAACTCGGCGCAGACATCGTCTGGCATTCTGCCTCCAAGTTCATGTCAGGTCATGGAACGGCCATTGGCGGCATTCTCGTTGACAGCGGCAACACCCACTGGATCGACGGTCGCTATCCGCTGATCGTGCAGCCCTTTGCCGATTATGACGGCATCGAGGTGATGAAAAAATATCCCGGCTGGCCCTTTGCCGCCGCCTGTCGCCTCGTTGGCATGCGCGAGCTTGGCCCCTGTCTTTCGCCTACCAATGCATTTTTGCTGATCACAGGCTGCGAAACTCTGCCGCTCCGCATGCAGCGCCACAGCAGCAATGCCCTCGCCGTGCAACGGCATCTCAAACAGCACGCAGCAGTGGCGACTGTCAGCCACCCCGGCCTGCCGGATCATCCCCGCCATAACCTTGCGGCAAGCCTGCTTCCAAAGGGCATGGGCTCGATCCAGACGGTCACGCTGAAAGGTGGCCTGGAGGCAGCCCGGCAGTTCACGGCCCGATTGAAATACTTTTCGCATCTCGTGAATGTTGGCGAGGCGCGCTCGCTGGTGGCCCATCCGGCCACAACCACGCACCGCAATGTCGATGCGGCCAGCCGCGAGGCGCTGGGCATAACCGATGGCACCCTGCGGCTTTCGGTCGGTATTGAAGACCCTGAGGATCTGATCGATGATCTGGAGCAGGCGCTGGGATAGTATCACCCGCATTTACTGCGCAATTTAACCCCATTTTCCTTTTCTGCTCCCAAAAGGCCCGGTATCGGGCCTACAAACATGGAGAACTTGTAAGGTCGCAGTCACGTCCCGGACGGTGACACAGGAGCATGGTGAGCATCAATGCGGCATATATCAGACGCAGACCAGAAAGGTGATCTCTCCATGTCCAGCGCGACCGTCAAAGCCTCGGCACTCGATTATAATGGCCGCCTTCTTGTATTTGCGCCGCCGCTCGTTTCCGGTTTCAGGGGAGCCCCACTTGCCCTTTCCGCAGGCAGCAAGTCAGCGAAGCGCAAGCCGTCTACGCGCCGCAACTGGGCCAAGCGCCGCGCCTACGGGGCCTGACGATGGCAAAATCAGCAGAGACAATCGTTTGCCGCCGTAACTTTTTCAGGTTTGTTGTGGCTGCCATAGCTGTGGCGACCATTGCCATCCCCGATGCTGCGATTGCCAAACCCAAATGGGGCAATCCACCTGGCTGGTCACGCGGGCGCAAACGGGGTTGGAACAAAAGGGGTGGCCCAAAATGGCGTTGAGCCGGACAGCGCGCTCTTGATCAATCCACTACTGGTTCTGAGCTGCGTGTTGTTGGCCGCTGGATAAAACCGGGCATCTGGTTCGCGGGAGCAGGCCCGCCTACGGGGCCACGTGGTGCACGGTCGAATGAATCACTCCGGGGGGCCCGCTCATTGGGGTCACGGCCGATCTTGCCCTGCATTGACGCCAGATCGACAAATTCATCGGCTTGTCGGCGCAGATCATCTGCCACCATGGGAGGCTGGGTCGTCACCGTAGAGATCACCGACACCCGCACACCCTTACGTTGCACGGCTTCAACCACCGAGCGAAAATCACCGTCGCCCGAAAAAAGATACATCTGGTCCACGTGGGGTGCCAGTTCCATTGCATCAACAGCCAGTTCAATATCCATGTTGCCCTTGATCTTGCGGCGACCGGAAGCATCGGTGAATTCGCGCGCCGGCTTGGTCACGACAGTATAACCGTTATAGTCCAGCCAATCGACCAATGGGCGGATGGAGGAATACTCCTGATCCTCGACCAGTGCAGTGTAGTAGAACGCCCGGACCAAGAGGCCGCGGGATTGGAATTCCTTCAGCAACTTGCGATAGTCGATGTCAAATCCGAGTGACTTTGAAGTGGCGTAAAGATTGGCACCGTCGATGAAAACAGCAATTTTTTCCTGGTTTGGCATTGAACCCCCAAAATGAAATGAATGAAATTTGCAAAAGCGCAACTCAAATTCAATAAGTAAAATTACTTGCTCTCTTTTTTGCAAAAAATCAATACCATACGGTCTTTATTGCATTACGCCTTTGTCGTAAATGCGGCTTGATGGCGTGGGGTGAACAAAAAATATCCCGCAGAGATGATGATCGTCCATCTGGCTGCCGCGCATCTTGTTCGCGTCGTGCATCTTGTTTGTTGCTTTTTGGCGCAGTCTGCATTAGCGCCTGTTCATTCAGCCCTACTGTTCAAAAAAGGAGCCGCCCCATGGCGCGCGTCACCGTTGAAGATTGCATCGACAAGGTCGATAACCGTTTCGAGCTCGTGCTGCTGGCTTCGCACCGTGCCCGCATGATTGCATCGGGTTCCGCCCTGACCATTGACCGGGATCGTGACAAGAACCCCGTTGTGGCGCTGCGTGAAATCGCCGATGAGACAATCCAGCCGGAAGATCTGAAAGAAGAGTTCATTCACTCGCTGCAAAAGCAGGTGGAAGTGGACGAGCCCGAGGCGGAAGCGGTACCGATGATTGCCTCGTCCTCTAACCGGACACAGATCAACCAGGTTGATGACAGCAGTGTCTCCTTTGACCGGATGTCTGAAGAAGAATTGCTGCGCGGTCTTGATGGGCTGGTGGCACCACCCCCGTCGTCTTCCTCATCGGATGATGACAGCGAAGACTGAGTTACGTTCCGGCTCTCAAAAAAGCGGCTTTCGGGCCGCTTTTTTATTGTCCGCATTCCAGATGCAAAAAAGGCCAGCAAGATGCTGGCCTTTTTACTTATTGCAGTTTGCTAGACGATCAGCGCTCCACAACAACCCGTGCGCCAACCTTGACGCGCCCGTAGAGGTCAATCACATCATCGTTGAGCATACGGATACAGCCCGATGAAACGGCCTGACCGATTGTTTCAGGCTCATTGGAACCGTGGATACGGTAGAGCGACGATCCAAGATAAAGTGCGCGGGCACCCATGGGATTCTCGGGTCCACCCGGCATGAAGCGTGGCAGATCAGGACGGCGCTTCAGCATCTGTGCTGGTGGCGTCCACGACGGCCATTCCTGCTTGCGGGTTACAGTCTTGGTGCCGCCCCATTCAAAGCCGGGACGCCCCACGCCAACGCCGTATTTCAATGCCTTGCCATCTTCGAGCACCAGATACATGCGGCGTTCCTTGGCGCTGATGACGATGGTGCCGGGGCGATACGGTCCTGAATAGGTCACGGTCTCGCGCGGTATTGGCGTTGCCGCGGCGCGACCGCCACCCGAGTTGGAAGAAACCGCATTGACGGTGCGGCCGGTAAGGGGATCAAACAGTGTGTTCGATGCCATGGCGGCGGAGATTGTAAGGCTCAGGGAAACGACGGTAAGGGCGGCCAAGCGGCGCATGGTCAAAACTCCTGGAAAATGCATCGATAAACGCTTGATATGCGCAAATCACCAAGGCACCGTTAAAGCCGCAGTTTTCCTGATTTGGCAAGGAGGCAACCCTGTCACGGTCCCGTGAGGCACAGGACTGATTGCCAAACGTGCCAAAGATGCAACAGTTCCGCAGGTCGTCACAAAACAGATTCATCGACAGACACAGATTTGATGGCACGCACGGGTAATGTCAGGCAAACTGCCACTATGCCCATGGACATCACCACGATCGCCGATAGCGCAGCAAGGGCCGGCAGCAAGGGCCTGCCGCCAGTACACCTGTGGAACCCACCCTTTTGCGGGGATATCGACATGCGCATCGCCAGCGACGGCACCTGGTACTATCAGGGAACGCCGATTGGACGCCTGCCGATGGTCAAGCTGTTTGCCTCTATCCTGCGCAAGGATGGGGACCGTCACGTACTTGTCACGCCCGTGGAGAGAGTGGGAATCATTGTCGACGATGCGCCGTTTCTGGCGGTGGAAATGGGTGTCCAGATCGGCGAACATGGACAATCCTTGCGTTTTCGCAGCACTGTCGATGACTGGGTAACGGCGTCATCAACAAATCCGATCCGCTTTGAGAGCGAGGCAACAGGCGGGTTGAAGCCTTACGTGCTGATGCGCGCAGCGCTTTGGGCCAAGGTCAACCGCAGTGTTTACCTTGAATTGGTGGCGCTTGCAGTCACCCGCAGCGTCGAGGGTGTCGAGACGCTCGGCGTGGAATCCGAGGGACATTTTTTCGCTATGGCGCCGATGGCAGGTCTGGTGGTTGACGGTTCATGATATCACCAGTGGAACTGGCTGATCGCGCCAGAACGCGGCTTTATCAATCCGTTCAGGATGCACCGGAGGACGAAGCCTATTCAGATCATGCCATCGCGGGGATGCAGCCTGATGCGGCAACACTGGCAACGGCCCGTCCGGCGGCCGTGCTCATTCCCATCATGGCGCGGGCGGAAGGGGCCACGGTGCTGTTGACCCAGCGTTCGTCGATCCTGCGCCAGCACTCCGGGCAGATTGCCTTCCCAGGGGGCAAGATTGATCCGACCGATGCCAGCCCGCTGGATGCTGCCTTGCGTGAGGCGAGCGAGGAAATTGGCCTGTCTGCGCGGCACATCGCGCCGCTGGGCTATCTCGGTCCGTATTTTTCGACCACCGGTTTTCGCATTACGCCTGTAGTGGCGCTGGTTTCACCCGATGCGTCGTTCAGTCTTAACGCTGACGAGGTGTCTGGTATTTTCGAAACGCCGCTGTCATTCCTGATGAACCCGGACAACCACCAGACCCATGAAAGGGAATGGAAAGGGCAAATGCGACGATACTTTGCGATGCCGCATGAGGATCGCTATATATGGGGTGTTACAGCGGGTATCATCCGCATGCTTTGGCTGAGGCTCTATGCTCCGCACCCTAATTGAAGGCCTGTTGCTGTTCTCCCTGCCGTTTGCGGCTTTCGGGATTTATCTCTTCGTTCGCGGACAAAACCCGCTGCATCCCGGCGTCTGGTCAAGGAAGGCCCTGTCCTGGTTGACCATTGCTGCACTGTTGCTGTGTTTTGCCGGGATCGTCCTTGTCGGTGCTAACCGTCAAATCATGCAAGGCACCATCGTGCCGAGCCATGTCGACAAGGACGGACGCTTTGTGCCTGGCACTTTCCGGCAGCAGTGACCTCACCAGGGGTGAATGGTTCCATCGTGCCGGAAGAACTGCCCGGTCTTCACAAGCGTCAATCCATCGAGCAGCGCAATCAGACCAGCAGCACTTTGCACGGGTGTCATATCGGCTGCCGCCCCGCCCATATCGGTCTGCACCCAGCCCGGATGCGCCACGCAGACCGTGATACCGGATGGCTTCAGCTCTGTCGCGAGACACTGCATGGCCTTGTTCACCGCAGCCTTAGACGCACGATAGGCGACAGATCCGGTGGTGGAACCAGCCAAGGCACCCATCTGGCTGGACACAGTGAGTATGCGCGGTGATTGTGCCTGCCTGAGATGTGGCAGAAAAGCCTGTGAAACGCGCAACGGCGCAAGGGTGTTGACGGCAAGCGTCTCGACAAAGCCGCTAAAATCCATATCCAGCGCAGATTGCCGATCAGGCCCCTTGATGCCGGCATTGTTGACAAGGACGTCCAGCGGTTCATGCAGGGAAGCGGCAGCCCTGTCCACGGAACGCTGGTCCCGCACATCCATGCCGATGATCATGGCCAGATCGCGCGGCGCGGTGCGCAGCAAATCCGGCACCTTGAAAGGGTCACGCACAGTGGCGATCACGCGGTCTCCCCGTGCAATCAGCAGTTGGGCCATCGCAAAGCCGAT
>JANMLW010000088.1:0-2424 GCA_031372765.1 Hyphomicrobiales bacterium | reverse complement strand
TGGGTGAGGCATGGGTCAATTTCGCTTATTTCGGCATTCTGTTCATGGGAGTTTTTGGTGCATTTTATGGTGTTGTCATGCTCGCAGTTCTGCGTGTATCGCGCCGGTATCAAACATTCGTGCTGTGGACGCCGCTGTTTTTTTTACAAGCGCTAAAAATGGAGACCGAGCTGGTCGTGGTGCTAAACCATATTGCCAAGTCCTTTGTATTTGTGCTGATTCTTTACTTCTTGGCGCAGAAGATATTTCGAGTACGCCTTTAAGCTCCTTCCAGTGTCCTGCTTGCGCGTGTTGTATGCCTCGGCGAGTTTTGCGGCTTCTTATGGAGGCCCTGCTTATTCCGTGTCACGTCTGGCCTGTTCAGTCAAGCAGGCCGGGGCGGAGACCGCGTTGTGGGCCCCTGATGGCAGTGCTCCCCAGTTGTCGCTGCCGGACGACGCGCCGCGTCTGCTTGCAGGATCATTGAAGGAGGCGCTGGCCAAATTTGGCCCGGTGGACATTGTGCATGACAGCGGCATCTGGCTTCCCCACAACAACCAGATCGCCGGGTATTGCGCGCACAGCCGCATACCGCTGGTTGTGAGCACGCGGGGGATGCTTGATCCATGGGCGTTGGGCCACAAAAGGTTCAAAAAAGCAATTGCCTGGCAGATCTACCAAAAACGGAATCTGAACCGCGCCAGCCTCCTGCATGTCACGTCCAGGCAAGAGGCGGACAACATCGTGCGGCTCGGCCTGCGTGCCCCCGTGCACTGTATCCCCAACGGCGTGGACCTCCCGGATCAGGTTTCCCGTACTGCTGGCGATGGGGTACGCCGCGTTGTGTTTTTGGGGCGCTTGCATCCAGTCAAGGGTATAGCCATGCTGTTGGATGCTTGGGCGGAAGTGCGGCCTGTGGGGTGGGAGCTCGTGCTGGCCGGGCCGGATGAAAATGGTTTCAAAGCGACGCTGGCGGCGCAAGTTGCCAGGTTGGGATTGAACGGTGTGATCCGCTTTGCGGGCCCGGTGGCGGGCACGGCAAAAAGCGATCTTCTCCGCGAGGCTTCGTTTTTGGTTTTGCCAAGCCACTCCGAGAGTTTCGGCATGGTGGTAGCTGAAGCCTGTGCGTTCGGCCTGCCCGTCGTGACGACAACTGCCGTACCCTGGCCCGAACTCGAAGAGCATCGCTGTGGGTGGCGCACAGCACTAACGGCTAGCGCGTTTGCCGATGCAATGCGCACTGCCATGTCCCTGCCTCAAACCGAATTGTCCGAGATGGGCCTACGTGCACGAAAACTGGCAGAAGAAAAATTTGGCTGGACAACGATATCAGATGGGTTTATGAACATTTATGCTGGTCTAATCGCCTCAGCCGGCCGCTCGGCATCTTGTGCATTGGACTAAGAAACTGATAATCGATGCGTCTGAGTCGTTGCGTTGGATTTCGAAACTCCTGCCAGCCTTGACCTGCTTGGCGGATAGCATCTATGCTGATGCTGCCTGCGATGAGCGCGGCACGAGTGAAATCAATGCAGACCTGCGGCGGCTCCGGGCGTTTTGATTGATCAGTTGCCCCAAGTCTTTTACGATTCCTGTGCCCTGGCGAATGCGGGGAGATATAAATTGGCATTAGGGTGCATCGTGTTTCTGATGGAAGGTGTAGATGTTGAGAATATTGATTACAGGTGGCGCTGGGTACATTGGCTCTCACATGGTGAAGCGCGTTGTCCTCGAAGGGCATGTGGTCACAA
This sequence comes from Hyphomicrobiales bacterium, assembly GCA_031372765.1. Lineage (GTDB taxonomy): Bacteria > Pseudomonadota > Alphaproteobacteria > Rhizobiales > Beijerinckiaceae > JADCCX01. Next base: position 694 of record JANMLW010000088.1, on the reverse strand, counting down.
TCTTCGACAACCTCTCAACGGGGCACACAGATGCACTCACCGGAGGAGAGTTGATTGAGGGTGATTTAACGCATGCTGCTGATATTGGGCGGGCGTTCAACGGCCGGCAAATAGATGTGGTGATGCACTTCGCGGCGAGCTGTTATGTTGGCGAATCAGTGCACAAGCCGGCAAAATACTATGCGAACAATGTGATCGGCACCCTGAATCTTTTGGAGGGCATGCGTGAGGCGCAAGTGCGCCGATTGGTATTCTCTTCAACCTGCAGCACCTATGGTGATCCGGTTTCTATTCCAATGGATGAAACCCATCCGCAACAACCCGTCAACCCCTACGGCATGTCAAAACTGACTGCCGAGCGCGCCATGGCCGACTATGGCCGCGCCTATGGAATCAATACTGTGGCGCTGCGCTACTTCAATGCTGCCGGCTGTGACCCTGACGGTGAACTCGGCGAACGCCATGATCCGGAGACGCATCTGATTCCGCTGGTTTTGTTTGAGGCCCTGCGTCTGCGTGCCGGTGGCAACCCGGCAGAGACGCGCTTGCAGGTGTTCGGAGACGATTTCGATACGCCGGACGGTACCTGCGTGCGCGACTACGTACACATCTCCGACCTGTGTGAGGCACATCTGCGGGCGATGCAGCGCCTGTTGCAGGGCAAGGGGTCCGCATTCGAGGCCTTCAACCTGGG
>JANMLW010000086.1:0-18787 GCA_031372765.1 Hyphomicrobiales bacterium | reverse complement strand
CGGTTTTCGCGCAGCCGCCGGAAGATATTCTCCACGTCAACCACAGCATCGTCCACCAGTTCCCCGATGGCGATGGCAAGGCCTCCGAGCGTCATGGTGTTGATGGACAGACCCATAAGATGGAAGACAACGGCGGTGCCTAGAATGGAAACCGGAATTGCAGTCAGCGAGATCACCGTGGTGCGCACATTCAGCAGGAAAGCGAACAACACGATGGCGACCACGACAACCGCCTCCATCAAGACGGTTCGAACATTGGAAATGGATGTTTCGATGAAGTTGGCTTGCCGGAACAGAATATTATCCGCCTTGATGCCGTTACCAAGCGTCGCGGTGATGTCCTTGAGGGCGGCCTCAACCTGCCTTGTCAGCAACACTGTGTCGATATCCGGTTGTTTCTCAACAGACAGGATCACGGCGGCTTTACCCATGTATCCAGCTTCTCCACGTTTGAGCCGTGCTCCAAAACCAACATCCGCAACCTGATTAAGATACACCGGACGCCCTTTCACTGTGGCAACCGCCAAGGAGCTGAGATCTTCAAGCTTGAGCGTTTTGCCAATATTGCGGATCAAGAATTCGCGTGAATATTGATCGCTGAACCCACCACCGGTGTTGGTGCCAAACTGCATGAGAGCACGTTCCACCTGCTCCATGGTCACGTCCAGGGCCCTGAGAGCGGCAGGATTGGGAGCAACCCGGAACTGGCGGACCTCGCCGCCGATGGGAATAACCTGTGCCACGCCTGGTATGGTGAGCAGTCGCGGGCGGATGGTAAAATCTGCGATCTCGCGTATTTCCATGGGTGAAACAGTGTCTGGCCCAGTCATGGCAACCAGCAGGACCTGCCCCATAATCGAATTGATTGGCCCCATTTGAGGAACAACATTGGCTGGCAACTGATCCCGCACCAGCGCCAGCCGTTCTGCAATCTGCTGTCGATTACGGTAGATATCGGTTCCCCAGTCAAATTCGACATAGACAATGGACAGCCCAACGCCTGACACCGAGCGCACCCGTGTGACGCCCGGCAAACCGTTCATTTGTGTCTCGATAGGAAAGGTTACAAGCTGTTCGACTTCTGGCGGTGCCAAGCCTTCCGCCTCAATCATGATTGTGACCGTTGGCTTATTGAGGTCTGGGAAAACATCGACTGGCAGTTTGGTCGCTGTGAATGCGCCGTAGATTACCAGAACAGCCGCAAGCGCCAAGACCATCAGGCGATTACGGAGCGATTGTGTAACGAGAAAGTTGAACATCTGCCCTCAGCGAATCTGGTTGAGAAGTTCAACACCCTGCGTGACGATGCGCTTGCCCGCAGCAATGCCACTGACAATAATCACACGCTCGCCGTCCAGCGGCTCAACACGCACCTCGCGCGGCACGAACCGCTCGGCATTGGCATGTTCATACACCAGCGCTTGACCGTTGGATGCGCGCACGATGCTGGCACGGGGAACAGCGATGCCAGACCGGATTTCTTCGGTTTCGGCGATGACAGTCAGCAGCTGGCCCATGCGCAGGCCGCGCGTATCTTCGTTGACGGCAAAGTGGATGGGAATTGCCTGATTGCGTTCGGCAAAACCTGTGCCTTGATACTCAAGTTTGAGTGCGCGTCCATCATTCAACTTTGCTGAGGCGTTGCGGGTGTTTGCCATCGCGTCAAAGGTCAACGCCTCAATCCACAATTTCGCGGGATCGATGATCTGGAAGAGAATGGTGTTGGTTTCGACAACTTGACCCGGTGACGCGGTGGCGGAAGCGATGACCCCGTCCACTGGCGCAAGCAGCTTCTCGGGTTCGCGCTTCTGCGCCAATTCCAGATTGGAGCGGCGCTTTTGGAGGCCTGTTAATTCAAGCTCGGCGTCCTCGATCTGCGAACGCGCAACGACGTTGGCAATGGGGCGCAGCCTTTCCAGCCGACGCTGAACGAGCGCAAGCTGCTGATCCAACTCACGGGCTTGTTGTTGCTGCGTTGTAATATCTGCGGATCCAATGGCGGGTTGTACCAGCGCCAGCACATCGCCCGTTTTGACACGCGTTCCCAGACGGGGAAATCCACCCGGCGGTGGTGACAGACGCCCGGTCACAGATGCCTGAACATTGCCGCTGGCGGCGGGATCGGGAATAACCCGACCGGGCAGCGAGACAGCACGGCGATGCTCGTCGCTGGCAACCATGATGGTGCGGATTGCCAGAATACGCTGGGTCGCTTTGGGTATGAAAACAGCGCCATCGGGAAACCGCTGCGCGAGATCGACGGGTGTGACGCTGGCGACAGCGGTGTTGGTCTCAGCAGCTTGCGCGATGGGAGTTGCAATTGGAGCCGAAAGCACAACGCCGACAGCCAGAGCGGTCACAGCGGCTCTGCGTCCCCGCCGTGCGAACAACAACCCCAACACAAACGCCACGATGGCTACGGCTGGTAGTGACAGATCAGACGCCCTGACTCGGTCCCGCAACCCTTGGGCTATGGCGGACCCCATCCACGATGCTGGCAGTGAGGTTGTGCGCGGCACATCGTTTTCGACAGGAGTCATCAGAACACCAGTAAGGACATCGATATCATCACCAGATGTAACGGTGAAAATCAGATCATGGTTTCCGCCCTTGGCCGCAAAATCAGCATTGAGCGTAAAAGTCCCATTGGGATTGGGCGTTGCCTTGACTGTACCTTGGGGAGTCTCAACCTCAATCTCTGCTTTTGAGACCGGTTCGTTGGTGATGAAGCGATCAAGATACAGCGTAAGCTTACCTTCGCGCAAAACACCAATCAGCTCAAACAGGGTTGAAGAGGCGTCCACACGTGGCGCAATCGTTGCCGAAACGGGTGTTGGCGGCGCACCATGATCGTGGCCATCGTGGGCAAGACCGCGTTCGACGCCAGCCAGCGATAAGCTGATGAACAAGGTAGCAAACAGAAACACGCGGAGTTTGGTGACAATCATGCGGCGCCCAGTCAGGTCCACGGAGCGAGACCATCAACGACATTTCTACTGCAGTCGAAAGCTTTCAGGTTGATGTCGCGATTGTAACAAAGTGTTGCTGAAACTCAGGATCGCACGTTTGCCTGGCCCGCCGATGGCAGATGCACTATCACTCTTAAGCCTCCATCAAGCGCGTTTGAAAGGTTTATGGTACCGCCGTGCCCCTCAATTGCACTCCGCGCAATGGTCAACCCTAGGCCAAAGCCGCCACTTTCCTTGCTGCGTGAGTTTTCAAGGCGCGTGAAGGGCGCGAATGCTGCCTCAACCTTGTCGGAGTGTATGCCCGGCCCATCATCGTCAATCTGGACTTCCGCGCCATTTGTGGTCTGGCGAAGCGTAAGGCGTACGGTCTTCCCATACTTGAGCGCATTTTGAATAATATTCGAGAACGCACGCTTCAAAGCCAATGGTCGTGCTCGAATAGCGAGCGTGGGTGGGGCAGTGAGCGTAGCATCGCTGCCTGCATCGCTGGCGTCATTCACTAGCGTTTCGAGCAACGCTGTGAGGTCCATTTGTCGAAATTCTTCATTAGAACGATCACCACGCAAGTAAGCCAGTGTCTGATCAATCATTGCTTCCATTTCACTCAGATCCGCACACATGGCGTCACCCAGTGCACCATCTCCGACATTTTCTGCCTTCAGGCGAAGGCGCGTGATCGGCGTACGCAAATCATGTGAAACAGCGGCGAGCGCTTGGGTTTTGTCATCGATCAGCGTCTTGATCCGCGTCTGCATGTCATTGAACGCGTTCGCGAGTTCGCGCACTTCGCGCGGGCCTTCCACCAGCATGGGGACCCGCTCCGTGCCGCGATAAAGACGTTGTGCAGCGTCGGCAAAAGTGCGCAACGGTTGTGTCATCCAGCGGACCAGCACAATCGAGATGCCTATAACGCCCAACGCCATCAGTGTTGTGGAAAGAACAGTACCGTGACTGCCCGTCTTTGGCGTCATGCGGGAAAACAAGCTGACATTGACCCAACTGCCATCGGGCAATTGCAAAGATACCAAAGCAAGATGCGGATCGCTCTCAAGCTTGCGATTTGACCCGATAATAATTTGCGCCTCGCCAAGCTCAGGCGCAAGTTCACGCAGCCGACGCTTTAATCCTTCCCACTCTGACGATCCCACACCACCGGGAATGGCGTGCTCGTTGCGGCTCCAGTGGGCCTCAACGGCACCTCCCGAAAACTCATGGGCAACTGGCTCCCGCTCATTGGGAGCCACACGCATGACAGCCTGCTTGATGATCAGCAAGCGGTCGGCGAGACGCGCTTCACCGGCACTGGACATCTCCTGATCCAGCGCCACTTGATAGGCATAGAGGCTGACAAAATGAACAAGGCCGATACCCATCAGCAACAGCAAAATGGTGCGGTTGGTCAGTGTGTCCAGCCAGCGTCTCATTGCGCTTCAACCTTCGGCAGGAACATATAGCCAGCACCACGCACAGTTTTTATCGTAGTTGCAGCATCAATGCGGCCCAGCTCAATCTTGCGGCGCAAACGGCTGACAAGCACATCAATTGATCTGTCAAAACTGCCAGACACCCGGTTACGCGCCGCATCAAGCAGGTGATCCCTCGAGAGGATGCGGTTCGGCGCTTCAAGAAATGCCAGCAGCAGGTCGAACTCACCGCCCGAGAGATCGACCAGCACACCCAACGAATTGGTAAGCTCCCGCCGCAGCAGATCAACCGACCAGCCATCAAAGCGGAAACCGCGCTGGCTCCGTCCGCTGCTGATCATGCCGGGAGCCTTGCTCCGGCGGAGAACAGAGTTGATGCGTGCCAGCAATTCGCGCGGGTTGAACGGCTTGGCAATGTAGTCATCGGCCCCGACTTCAAGCCCGACTATCCTGTCCGTATCATCACCTTTCGCAGTGAGCATAATGACGGGAATCTGGCTGGTGGCCCTCAGGTCGCGGCAAAGCTCCAGCCCGTTGCGCCCCGGCAGCATAATGTCGAGCACGATGAGATTAATGGACGCGGACAGCAGCATCTCGCGCATTTCAACACCGTCACGCGCTTGCGACACACGCATGCCATTTGAGCGCAGAAATTTCGCTGCCAATTGCCGGATCTGACCATCATCATCGACGATCAGGACATGGGCTTCGCCAGGATGTGCATGTTTATTCGCATTCGTTTGTTCAAAGGTCATAGGTGATGTTCTTTCCTCCTCTCACACGCTTCATCAGCGCTATCGATTTTGTATCTGCAGGATTTCTGCTTTGTTCCAAAATGCAAATAAAATGATAAAATTTAACGCAGACTTTTAAACTGACACAAAATCACAAGGCGATCAAAACTATGCGTTTTTGAATGAGATACACAGTTCGTCGGCACTTACCGCATCCCCTATGCAGCGTTGATCATGTGTGTGCCATTTTCGACGGCCCTTGAAAGGAACTTACCATGCGTATGCCAGTTTTTGCTATTGCCGCCATCATGGCCGCAACCTCCGCCATCGCCCACGACTTTACCGCTGAGAATGCCAAATTCTCCAGTGTCGCCGCGATGAAAGATATGAACAGCCCGCAGGGTGTGGCTGCAAGAGTTGCTCTTGAGCGTGCCAATGCTGAAATCGAGCAAGGCGATGTTCGTATGCTGCTCAAGGTACGCTCCATGACCAATGACGCCTTCAAGGCGATTGGCGGACAACCTGCTTTTCTTGGTAGCGAGATTAAGCGACTTGAAGATGCCATAGCTGCTCCCAAAGACGCAGCAGGTGTCGAAAAGGCGAAGGCGTTGTTAGAGCGCATCAAGGCTGAAAAGGCAGCTTACGATGTAATTGACAAGAGCGCAGGCGAGAACATGAAACAGGCGCTGCAACTGATTGAAGCAGTTCCTAACAAAAAATGATGAGGTTTAGCCAGCGCCAAGCTTGTTTCGAACACTGAACAGGCAAGCCACAAAGCGATCGGTGAGAGCCGATCGCAGACGCGTCGGCGGAAACACGGTGAGGGCGCGAAAACTGATCTCTGGTTCAAAGCGTCGAACGCTGAGCCCGCGTTTCTCAAAATCGCTCGATATGACAGAAATCGCATTGGCAATACCGACACCAACACCCTCCAGCGCCAGATTACACACCGTCTCAGAGTACTGTGTTTCGACCACCGTGCGTGGCTCAATGCCAGCGTCACTGAAAATACGCGCGACACGGCGCTGCACGGTGTCCTCCGGGGAAAGTGCTATAAACGGATAGGGTGCGATATCTGCCGGAGTAATGACCTCTTTGGCTTCGAGCGCATGGCCGTGCTTCATCACGCAAACCGCACGCGGCGTCATGAATATCTGCGTGGTCACGTGGGTGGTGTCGATCTCGTCCGCGGTCAATCCGATATCATAGCGCCCATCAGCGACTTGATCGCGCACGACGGTTGATCCCATGATGTTCAAAGTAACACTGGCATTGGGTTCCAGTTCGCGAAAAAGCTGAATGGCCTTTGGCAGGAATGACAGCCCGAGTGCTGGATAACAGGCCACTCTCAAAGTACCCGTTCCGAACTCACGGATCGCGGCAGCCTTGCTCTTCAACCGATCAATACCGGCAAAAGCCAATTTCACTTCCGAATGGAACAATTCCGCTTCAGGAGTGGGCAGCAGGCGGCCGCGCACATTCTTGAACAACACCAGCCGCGTTGCACTGGCCAGCCGTGACAACGCGCGGCTGATGGCGGGCTGCGACAGGCCCAACAGATCAGCCGCCCGAATTGTCGAGCCAGTGCGCATCACCGCATCAAAGGCTTCAATCTCATTCAGCTTCACAGAAAAAATTTCATTATGTCAGCCTATTACCAATGCGCATGCTATGGCACTTAAATAGCATTGGAAGTTATAATAGCAACAAAGCTAGATTGCCAAAATGCGCACCACAAACATACTTCTTTCCCCCGCTTCACGCTGTGTTCAACCAATCGCTTCTGCGCGTGGTGATTTCAATGGTCTGGCAACACCTGTGGTCCGGGCGTCCACGGTCGTGTTTCCAAACGCGGCAAGTTTTGATGCACGCTACGCAGAATTCTATGACGGTTATACCTACGGCCTTTTTGGCACGCCGACATCACGTGCCTTGGAAGATCAACTCAACGCCATAAGCGGCGCGTCTCACTGTATGCTTTTACCCTCGGGACAGGCAGCGCTTAGCCTCGTGCTCATGGCATTTTTGAAGCCGGGCGATCATGTTCTGATCACCGACAGTTGTTACGGCCCGATCCGTGCGTTCGCAACAGCTTGGCTTGCGGCGTGGGGTGTGGCGGTTACATTCTATGATCCGCTCATAGGCGCGGGGATCAGCGCTTTACTCACTCCAAACACTAAGCTGGTGCTCGTGGAATCGCCCGGCTCAAACACCATGGAAATTCAGGATATTCCGGCGATAGCAAAGGTTGCCCACGCTCACGGTGCGTTGGTGCTTGGCGACATGACATGGGCCACACCTTTGCATTGTGACGCTTGGGGCCTCGGCGTTGATCTGGTTGTCGATGCACTTTCGAAATATGCTGGCGGCCATGGTGATGTGCTGATGGGCGCGATCAGCACACGAAACGAAGATCTTTACCGCCGCTTGAAAGATATGACACGGCTCGTTGGTCTTGGCGTTTCGCCAGATGATTGCAGCCTTGTGTTGCGTGGCTTGCAAACCATGCCGCTGCGGGTGGAGCGTTCATCACACACGGCGTTGCTTGTTGCCAACCATTTGACAGCACGTCCTGAAATTGAATCGGTCCTCCATCCAGCATTGTTGAGTAGTCCTGGGCATGAGCTTTGGAAACGCGACTTTACGGGTGCAAGTGGTGTGTTTTCTATCTTGCTCAAACCTCATCTAAAAGGCTGCGAGCACGCGTTTATTGACGCGTTGGATCTTTTTGCAATCGGCGCAAGCTGGGGGTCGACCCGCAGCGTTGTTGCGCCTCAAAATCCAACAAGTAGTCGCACCGCAACGCCGTGGACGCGTGGCTTGCTTGTTCGTTTCAGCATCGGGCTTGAATCCTCCCATGACCTAATCAGTGATATCGGCCAGGCTTTGGACAAACTCACTCACTTTCGGACAATCTCAACCAGCAACTCTATTTCTGCAATCTGAAGGAACTTTCCATGCGCATCAAAGCCTCGTTAGCAGCCGCCTTTGTGGTCTCGCTGTTTACCAATTCTCCGACCGCAGCTCAACAAAGCAGCACATTGGAAAAGACGAAGCGCCAAGGCTTCGTGAGCTGTGGCACAAGCGAAGGCGTGCCCGGCTTTTCACTGCCGGATGACAAGGGTGTGTGGATTGGATTTGACATCGACTGGTGCAAAGCAGTGGCCGCAGCCATTTTCAATAATCCCGATGCCACACGGTATAAATCGCTCTCCGCCAAAGACCGGCTGATCGCGTTGCAAAGTGGCGAGATCGACATGCTGGCACGGACGACAACCTGGACCTCTTCGCGCGATGCCATTTTTGGTTTGAACTTTACAGCTGTGAATTACTACGACGGCCAAGGTTTTCTGGTCCGTAAATCGCTTAATGTCAGTTCGGCCAAAGAACTCAACGGCGCATCAATTTGCGTGCAACAGGGAACAACAGGCGAGCTCAATCTCTCCGATTATTTCAGGGCCAACAATCTCAAAAATCAGGTTATTGCCTTTGCATCAACGGTGGAAGCCGCAAAAGCGTTTGAAGCCGCACGGTGTGACGCATGGTCAACGGATGTATCCGCTTTGTCCGCTAACCGCCTCAAATTCGAGAAGCCAAATGATTCTGTCCTGCTTCCCGAGATCATCTCCAAAGAACCCCTCGGTGCATGGGTCCGTCAAGGTGACGATCAGTGGTTTGACATTGTTCGCTGGACACACTTCGCCATGCTCAATGCTGAGGAACTTGGTATCACGCAGGCCAATGTTGATGACCTTGCCAAGAACAGTACCAACCCTGAAATCAAACGCTTGCTCGGCAGCGAAGGTAAGTTTGGCGAGCAGTTTGGCCTGAGCAACGATTGGGTTGTTCGCGTTGTCAAAGCAACGGGCAATTTTGGTGAAAGCTATGATCGCAATCTTGGGCCTACAACAAGGCTTTCAATTCCCCGTGGTCTCAACAATCTCTGGTCCAAAGGTGGGTTGATGTACGCACCGCCGATTAGGTGATCGTTGAGGGCGTATAATCTTGAATTATGAAACGGCGTCAAAAAAGTCATAAGGACACATCAGCCAACCGCTCCCAAGTACGCTTGATATCGGCCTGTGGCTTTTCGTGATCTGTTCCTGCGTTTGCGCCAGCTATAACAAAATGACCAGTCCTAATCTCTTCAAGTTCCAAAAGGACAGTCAGGGCTGCGGCGTTGAGCACGATCGTGCGCTTCCCAGTTTTTGAATGGAAAGAAACAGTGAGCCGCGCTCGCGGTCCCATTGCTCCCATCGGAGATGCAGTACCTCGCGAAGTCGTGCGCCGGTGAAAAGAAGAAGACGGATTGCATTGGTAACGTGCTCTGAGCAGATCGTCCGGTGTTGTGTGATGTCCCGAGGCATCCGTTCAGGGACTTCGCCTGCCGGAAAGGCCCAAGGCAGACCGTCGGTCTCAGCATGACGTAAGGCATCGCCGAGGTGTGCTAGTTCCACACTTGTTAGGAAGCGTTCGCGGCCCTGCTCCTTGAAGGCTTCAATATCCGACGCTGGATTTCCGTGTGATTTGGGCCGCACCCCCGACTAAAGGGCGATCCGAAATACTGATGATAGAGTTTCGACCACCCTGTTTGCGGTAACTTTCTTTGACTTTCCGATTTTTCGGTGAAGTTTCAGCACATCGGCCTGAGCGATAGCGTCAAGCTTTATCGCACCAAGCTCGGGGGCAGCATGTTTTCAAAGGTAAATTCGGTAGTTGGCAACAGTGCGTGGCTTCAGCTTCTGATCGGCTTCTTCGGACAGGTAAGTTTCAATGAACTCCCTAAATAGCGGCGTAGCCCGTGTGTAGGCTCTTTTCTTGGCCGGGTTTCCGCCCTTCCTTGCCTCCTGAAGAATATCGCGCGCCGCATTGCGTGCTTCTTCAGCCGAGAGAACATTTGTTTTCCCCAAAGCCAAACGAGTATGAAAAACTTTTCAGCCACCACCATAGGGCCGAAACTCTGCGATCCAGGCCTTGGAACCTGTGGGGTTTATGCGAACGCCAAACCCTTTCAGCTCATCGTCATAAATAATGAATGCCTTCTCACGCGGCTTCAAGGCATCAACTGTTCGTTTCGTCAATTTTAGAATGCTTGTCTCTTGTCGTCATAATGTCGTCACTAACTGACAAGTGCATGACAGAATAGGCCATCATGAGAAATTCAAATTTCAGCTATATATCATATATCAATATGATATGGATATTTAGGTAATCTGCATCAATCTAAAGAATGATGATTCCTTCAGGCTCATAACCTGAAGGTCGTCAGTGTCAATCTGGCCCCCGCAACCAAATCAGATCAAGCCCTCTCCTCGGTCAGAGGGCTTTTTTTGTTTTCCGGCATCCGCATCGTCTTGATGTGCATAGAGTGTCAGACTGACTGAGCTGCCGTGTTACGGGCCTTTGCAGGTTGTGCCAGCACAGTTGAACTACCTGGTTCATACTCTTGCCAGCCAACGATAGCTCTCGATTGTGAGCCATACGCTTCATCAGCATAGCCATAATAACGCGCCAGACAGTCAAGTGCCAAGCGTATCACCAGCTTTCCCGATCTTGCTGGCCAGTGTCGTTCGCTTTCCATGGTCTCAAGGCCTTTGTCAAAACCACAGAGGTCAATGAGTATCCCCGAGAACTCCGGGCCTACAAAAGTCATGGCCTTGTTCATGCGCTGACGGGCAGCTAGCGATGCTTCAGACGGATTAAGCGAGCCAGTCCTACGGGATTTATCGACGTGATGCGCCTGGGACCAGTTCATCGTGACCGTTGGCAGCATCCGTGACATCACAATATCTGACTTGAGACGTTCTCCTGCAATATATGCAGCCGGTCCAATAAGCGCACGGCCTGATTTGTCCTTGTGTCTTGATAACCAGAGTAGTGGATTTGAATGCATACTTGGTGTCGAGGCACGACCTTGTTTTTTTTTTGCCTGCGCTTGTCAGCTGTTCTGCAGTCGCAACGCTGGTTATTTTGTGCCCGACCATTTTACCCTCACTTGACTTTGTTCCTTGATATTTTCATTAATAGGAATAACATCCTTTTATGGAAACACAAGAGGGCAGATGTCTATGGCTAACAGAAATAAAGAGATGGCGCGTTTGGCCAGTGTCAGCTGCCCGGAGAGGCGATCCGAACGAGGGAATCGACGAATTCGCGTCTGGCGCAATTTTGGTGACACAGAATACGTGGTGCCCGAATACCTCGTAGGCAAGAACCGTCAACGCAGCTTGCGTCGGGCACGCGCCAGAATGGGATGTGCCAATTACGATCTAAACAGGCATCTCGCGCTTGTCGGCATTCATCGACAGGCTTTCAAAACAACGCCGCCCATAACAACAGGGCGGCGCGTGTATAATGTGTAGTCGTATAGTTGTTATCTACGGACAGCGCGCTTGCGTTTTTGACCCAGCCCCATTTCCTTGGCGAGCCTTGAACGCGCTTCGGCATAGTTTGGGGCGACCATGGGATAATCAGATGGCAGATTCCATTTATCGCGGTACTGTTCGGGAGATAGATTATACATAGTGCGCAGATGACGCTTCAGGGACTTGAATTTTTTTCCGTCTTCGAGGCAAATCAGATACTCGGCGGTAATTGATTTCTTGGGGCTGATGGCAGGTTTTGACGGCTCAACAGGCAGTGGAACCGGCGCAGCGTCCAGACGCGTCATAGCCGCATAAACATCCCTTACCAGACCGGGCAAGTCACCGGCGGGGATCGTATTATTGCTTACGTAGGCTGAAACAATATCAGCTGTAAGCGCGATCAATTCACTTTGTTCAACACTTGAGGGCATCTCGGATTTTTCCTGTTTTTTTGAGCCGGATCATGCACCAGCCATGTTATTGATCTTCATTGAGTTTGTAGGGTTGAAAAATAAACGCCAAACAAGTTCAGATTTACAGGAAAAATCAGGGATTGCAAGTCTCAGGTACAAAGATCAATGTTATTGACAAAAAAGTGAAACAGTTGTGGAGCGCCAGGTGCAAAATAGGGGATCACGTTCTTCTAGCGACAGTCTCATTATCATCGAGACGCTATCCGTATTGCCTCGAAAACTATAATAAGTGATTATGAGACTGAACTATACAAAAGTCATATAATTGCCTTAATACGTTTAAATATGAATTTTCCGATATTGATTAATATATATTATTTATATAATGAATGTATGTATCTTTAAATTATAATTGAAATTTTCATTTATAGTAGATATATAGATGATAAATTTCCTATACGTATGCATCTTGGGGTTTCTGTATCAATAATTACCGCGCAAAACTGTTATATATATTTCACAATATCTGAATATGCCCCAGCTGCCGGGATCAAGAAAGCCTGCCCGTCAAATGATGTCGTAACTCATCCATGGATCCAAACCTCTGTACACCGTGTTCTGTCATTGCCTCGACTGAGCCGTCGGTAAACATGGTGTATGAACGCCCCCCTACCTTATAGCTACCAACGATAGCCGATTGTTGCGGTTCATCAGGTAATGATGATTCGACATTGGCGTCTGTTGCCAATGCGTGATCGGAATCGGTTTTTGATGGCGAAAATGTGGGCAAAGAGTTGTCTGTTCCAATTGGAGCGTATGCGTCCTCACGGCTTTCATCGGTTATACTCTCTGCAACAGCATTCTGCGGAAGAGACAACAGGGTACCAGTATCTGTCATTTCATCTGTATCAGTTGCAAGGGAATGGCCAGATTCAGAATACTTTTCGGGAAATGCTGAATCATCAAGGGTTGTCACTATTGGGGTGATTGTTGATCTGCGTTTGCGCTCCGCTGTTTTGGACAGCAAACCAGTCAGTGAATCAGAGAAAGTATCCTGTCTGTTGAGAGGCCCGGCGGTTTCCTGCAAGGCAAGCGATAACTCTGCCTCAAGATCAGGAATTTCTGCCAATCTCACGGGCCTTATCTCGGAAGATGCTGGATCGGGCACCATATCGTCGGCCATTGCCATTGTTTCAGAAACTATGTCGCCCCCATCCTTTGCAACGGCAATGCCGCCCGCCACTCCGGCTGCTGCAGCCAATCCTGCGCCAAGGGCAAGATTTGACGGCAATGATAGTGAGGGTATTTCTGCTTCCTGTTTACCGCTTTGTGTGTTCACGATGGGAACAACGGGCCTATCGGGCTGTGTGCCCTGGCGCGGACGCTTGATTTCCATGACGGCAAGAAGCTGTGTCAAGCGTTGCAGGCAGAGACCAACCCCAATAGTAATAATACCCCCAGACATGGCGATGACCCCTCCCAGTGTCATCGCACTGCCCCGGTCGGTCATCACGATATCAAATCCGAAGAGAAACGATATCATCCCGCCCAAGAATAGAAGGGCACCGGCAATTATGACAAGCAAAGCCAAAGATGAATATCCTCCGGAATCAGTCAGCGACCATCAAACGATGTGAACCACATTTTACCTGCTTAGGCGAATCGGGCTGTTTCCTATTTGAATGAAATTGCGAGAGGGCTGTTGCCGAAGCCAATGAGACACCTTACTTATGAAGGCGTAGTTGCCCTTCGGGCATACCCCGTTTCAGCCACATGAAAGCAGGACGCCATGTCATTCACTCTCCCTGATCTACCCTATGCCCATGATGCCCTTCAGCCCTACATGTCCAGGGAGACGCTGGAGTTTCACCATGACAAGCATCATCTTGCCTATGTCAACAATGGCAACAACCTGCTGAAAGGCTCGGAGTTTGAGGGCAAAAGCCTGGAAGACATCGTTAAGGGATCGTTCGGAAAGAATGCAGGCCTCTTCAACAATGCTGGCCAGCATTACAACCACATGCATTTCTGGCACTGGATGAAGCCCAATGGCGGGGGCAAAATTCCGGGCAAGCTGGAAAAGGCACTTGTGGATGCCTTCGGCTCAGTCGAGAAAATGAAGGAAGATTTCATTCAGGGTGGTGTTACGCAATTCGGCTCTGGCTGGCATTGGCTTGCCGTGCAGAATGGCAAGATCGTCGTGATGAAAACGCCTAATGGCGAAAGCCCGTTGGTGCATGGCGCCAAGCCTATTCTGGGCAATGATGTCTGGGAACACAGCTACTACATCGACTATCGCAACCGCCGCCCGGATTATTGCAAGGCTTTTATCGAGAGCCTTGTGAACTGGGAATACGTGGCCGAAATGTACGACGCGGCAATCAAGTAAGCACACCGAGGCTGCAAATCTGATGATAAAGGGCCCTCGCGGGCCTTTTTTTCGTTTGTCATTCACGCCTTTAATTGCGCATGAGTGAGCAATGGATGAAGCCTTCGCTATTGCAACGATACATCTGTCGTCGTCAGGAAGCGTGGGCATTGCACCGCTTCCCGGAAAGTCAGGCGATCTTGCCGGAGATATCGATAAAATTGTCCTGTGGAAGGCAAAGCATGTTGTCTCTTTGACACAGAAGGCGGAACTCCCCTTGCATAGTGTGGGTGAGATGCCCTCTGCTCTCCAAGAGCATCAGATAGAATGGTGGCATTTGCCCATCGCGGATTTTGGCGTACCTGATGCCGCAACAAATCAGGCCTGGACACAACTCTCAACCAGATTGCATGCAGCCCTTGATGCCGGAGAGAATGTGCTTCTCCACTGCATGGGAGGCAAGGGGCGCTCCGGCATGATTGCACTGCGCCTGTTGAACGAGCGGGGGGAAGACGCGGCCACCGCACTGGCGCGTATCCGCTCCGTGCGCCCTGGTGCTGTTGAGACGGAAGCGCAGCTGGAATGGGCCGCTCGTACTCAATCCCCCACTCAGGCAAAGCCCACGACAGGTTTGGCACGGTAAGGCTCCTCCAGCCGTCGGATAGTTGCAGCATCCAGTTTAAGCGAAAGGGCTGCAATCGCATCGTCGAGATGCTGCGGCTTGGATGCGCCAATAATAGGCGATGTCACCACCGGTTTGGACATCACCCATGCCAGCGCCAGAACGGCTGGCTTGACGCCCAGGCGGGTCGCCTCCTTGATGACGCGCCGACGAATGGCCTCGTCCTGCGGGGAACCGAGTTTCAGCATGTCGCTAATGGTATCGGTACGCCCGCGCACTGTGGTTTCATTGCTGACCTTTGCGCCAAGCCCTGAGCCTGCCAGATAGCCGCGCGCCAGCGGCGACCAGGGTGTCACCGCCTTGCCTTCGCTCAGGCAGAGCGGCAGCATTTCGCGCTCCTCCTCGCGGTAAACGAGGTTGTAGTAGTTCTGCATCGATACAAACTCGGCGTAGCCATGCTCACGCTGCACACTGAGCATCTTCATGAACTGCCATGCGGCCATCGATGATGCGCCCAGATAGAGCGCTTTTCCTGCCCTGACGACGTCGTTGAGTGCTTCAACCTGCTCCTCGACCGCTGTTTCGTAGTCAAAGCGATGAATGATGTAGAGATCGATGTAGTCTGTACCCAGCCGCTTCAACGATGCGTCGACCGCCTCCATGATGTGCTTACGCGAGAGTCCGCGCTGATTGGCTCCCGGACCCATCGGGTTGTAGACCTTGGTTGCGAGCACAATCTCATCGCGGCGCGTGGCGAACTGCTTCATGGCCTTGCCGGTGATGGTTTCGGAAGCCCCCAGCGAATACATGTCAGCCGTATCCCAGAAGGTTATGCCCGCCTCGTAGGCTTTCCGGTAGAACGGCAGTGACGCTTCCTCGGGCAGCACCCATTCCCGCCATTTGGGGTCACCGTATGTCATGGTGCCAAAACACAGCGGGGAAACCTTCATCCCGGTTTTGCCAAAGCGGACGGGTGTCATGAGGAAGCCTTTCAGAGATGGACAAATGACATTTCACCCCCTTTGCCCAACGAGTGCAACACCGTTCCTCTCATCGACAGTATCAAAATTTCTGATCTGTCTGCGGAACATCTTGCTATTTTTCTTGCACGGGTCTTGCATGGCATATGGGGCCGCCTGCTGCGGCGAGGGAGCTGTTCATGTCTGACCAAGCCGCAACTGCCATTTCAGCCTTGAATCGACGCCATCTGCTTGCCGGATTTGGCGCTGCAGGTGCAATCACTTTGCTTCCGGGCCGTGCTTTCGCGCAGGCAGGAGCTATGGGGACCACGGGAGGCACCGTCGCCACGGCATCATCGCTGGCAGGGGAGGCGGTCGCCTACTTTGCAGCGGAAGAGCCCTACTTCATGGAATTGGCCAAGGAATTCACGCTTGATCCCAAGGTTGTGTACTTCATGGCGGCGCAAAAGGGCTCGATGCCCAAGCAGGTGCTGGCCCGTATGAAAGAAGGATTGGACAAGATCGCAGCTGATCCATTCCCGGTTTATGTCGAGCCATCAGCCAAGATCCGCGAGAGCATCGCAAAATCCTACGGCACAACGACGGACCAGATCGCCATCACGCGCAATACGACCGATGCCTTGACGCTAGCCATGATGGGGATTGACTGGAAGGCGGGCGATGAAATTCTCATCTCGCCGCTTGAGCACCCGACCGGCATTACGCTCGCCCTGCGCATCGCGGCGCGTTACGGTGTTGTCATCAAACAGTGGGGCATCCCCGTTGGCGCCAAGGTAACGGTAGACGAAGTTGTGGCAGCGCTGGAAAAGCGCGTTGTGGCGGGCAAGACAAAAGTTATCTTCTTCTCATCGCCGCTATGGCCGACCGGCATGCGCCTGCCTGAACGGCGTATCGCCGAGGTGGCCCAAAAGGCCGGTGCCATCACGGTGGTCGATGGGGCGCATTACAACGGCATGATCGACCCCAAACTCGATGAAACGGGCATCGATTTCTTTGGTCTCTGCGGTCATAAATGGCAGTGCGGACCGGGCGGAACGGGACTTCTTTATGTGCGCAACAAGCCCAATGCTGTGAACGGTGCGCCGCCTCCCAAGTTTCATATCGTGCGTTCGCAGTCCCGCGTTGCACCGTTTGACGGCAGCCGTGGCAGCTTCGATATCGGTGCGGCGCTGTCGATGTACGGCTTTCCCGAATCAGCCGACTGGCGCGCCCTGGGCGATGCCATCGCGATGTGGGACAAGATCGGGCGCGGACGTATCGAGACGTGGCATATGCGGCTTGGCGGCTACTTCATGGATCGCCTGACCGATGCCTTCGGTGAAGCCGCTGTGTTGCGTCCGCTCAAGGATCCTGCCCTTCAATCGGGGATCATCGGCTTCAACCCGTTTCCCAAGCCTGATCAGCAGATGGATGACAAGGTCAATATCGCCTTCCGGGCAGCCATGCTGAAGGACTACGGCTTCCGCATATCCGGCCTTGGTGTCGGGCAGGATGGGTTGACACGTGGCTCTGATCCCGAAACCAAGATGTTCCCGGTTGGCTCCATTCCCAACCGTGATCCGGAGACTTTGGCACCAAAGCCGATGGCGCATCCTCAGCGTGTCAATGCATGCTTGTGGAACAACCGCCAGCAGATCGACAATTTCGTGGCGGCTACAAAAGACCTTGTTGGCAAGCTGACTGCATAATGCGCTTTTTCTTGCGGTATGGTTTGGTCTTTATCCTGGGTATAGCGACCGCTTTTGCGGTCACTATCCAGTCGTCCCAGGCGCAGGTTTCGGCTGAGGCAATCGAGATATTCGACGCGCATCTGCACTACAACTGGGAACCAAGGCCGCATTTCACGCTTGAAGAAGTGCTGGCCCTGTTTCGCAAACACCGGGTAACCGGCATTCTGGCCACCAGCCGCCCCAATGACGGCACCCATGCCCTGATGGACAGCAAAGCATCAGGGCTTGCCGTGGTTCCATTCATCCGACCTTACCGGATCAGGGCGGATATCGGCAGCTGGTTTGATGATCCCACGATCTTTGATCTGGTGGAGGCCGAATACAAGCGGGGTTACTATCGCGGCATCGGTGAGTTTCATCTCTCGCCGAAATCGGCGGCCCGTGAATGGGTGAAGAAAACTGTCGATTTTGCTGTTGTACACGATCTCTATCTCCATGCACATGCAGATGATGAGGCTGTATCGGTCTTGATGGGGCATAATCCGCGCGCCAAGATCATCTGGGCCCATAGCGGCTTCAGCATTCCGGCAGAAAGGGTTGCCGCAATGCTGGCAATGTATCCTAACCTTTGGGGCGAGCTTTCCTATCGCAGTGGTATTGTCGATGGCAGCGGCAAGCTGACTGCCGAATGGCGCGATCTTTTCATGCGTTATCCGGATCGGTTTTTGCTGGGGTCGGATACATGGATCAATGAACGCTGGGCGAGTTATGGCGATATCATGGCGAATTACCGCCACTGGCTTGCCCAGTTGCCGACCGGAGTTGCCAACAGCATTGCGCATGGAAATGCAAAAGTTCTTTTTGGGATCAAATAACGTCGTGCTTGACAGCATTTTCCCGTCTTGTGGCGCGGATTGATATCTCCGCCCCTGTTCAAGTCCACTCACAGCGTCTAATCAATTTTCCAGATGAGGCTGCGAGGCCGGTGAATGTGTTTGACGGCGCTTGACAAAGGTGCCCCGGAGTCTGGTTACCATGGCCAAAACGCCCAAAGAGACAACTGCCGCTGAAGCTGTGAGCAACGACGAAGCTGAAGCGAAGCGCCGCGAGAAAGCGGAAGCTGCGGCAAAGCTGAAAGCCAAAAAAGAAGCTGCCAAAAAAGCCGAGGAAGAAGACGACGTAGACGAGGAGGAGGAAGAGGACGAGCAGGAGGAGCTTTCTCCCCATGTCGTCAGCGCCTCT
>JANMLW010000081.1:0-25214 GCA_031372765.1 Hyphomicrobiales bacterium | reverse complement strand
TGTGTCTATACGGCAATGCGGTACTTAATGCAAGTGACCAGATGCCCTACAGCAGAATCATCTCCACCCCCCATCGAAGCAGAGTTCCC
Source organism: Hyphomicrobiales bacterium (assembly GCA_031372765.1). GTDB lineage: Bacteria > Pseudomonadota > Alphaproteobacteria > Rhizobiales > Beijerinckiaceae > JADCCX01. The sequence goes on along the minus strand of JANMLW010000081.1, from coordinate 25,125 downwards.
TCAGATCGAAGCGCCGGGATCATCCGCGCCGCATTGAGCGGGGAGGAGGATTGTTGGGAGAACAATGCTCGCTGGGGTGAGGATTATCCGGCGCTTCGTCCCTGAAAACCGGCCCTGCGGTGGTGTCCCGACAAAGCAAAGCGTCAGTGTCCCTGAAACCGGGACGCGGCCGCCGCCATCAATTTCAGGTATGATTTAAAAATAGGAATTAATTCTTCTTTGTCAAGCGATTTCTTGCCACCCTTCAAATCACTTCCAGGCCGTCCCCCGTCTTGATCGGGCCGCCTTCAATGATCCGGGCATAGACGCCACAATCGTGGTGGCCGAAGCTGCTTTCGAGCAGGGAAACGATCCTGAGATCGCGCACGCCTGCTGCAGGATCAACATCGGTTGCCGCGCAGCGGTCGATGCGCTTGGTGATCTCCAGTATGGAATCGCCCAATCTGATCCGCTTGCCAAGCATTGCGAACTCGCCCCACGCGCCAAGCCCTTCCACATAGACATTGGCGCGAAACCGCAGCGGATCGATCGCTGTCCGGTCAGCCGCCCTGGCGATGGCGGCCACACTGGCGAGATCGATGATCGAGAGATAGCCCGAGCGGCTGTCCATAAAGCGATAGCTGGCCGGTGCTGTCAGAACCCTGGCAGGCCCGCGCAGGTCATTGTCGCAGTATGTATCGAGAAACGTCTCGATTGCTGCCCTGCCCTTTGGCGTGCGCAGATCCCCCGCTGCCACCACCGAACCGCCCTGACGGATGGAAAGAACATACGTGTCTTGCGCATAAGACGTGCGCAAGCGTGCCAGCCGCTCCTGCTTCATCAGCATCAGATATCGGATCTTGGGCAGATGTTCCGCCGCCGCGGGATCAAAACCCGATGGCCCGTTCTCGATGGCGTAAAGTCTGTCGCCTGGGAAATGCCCGTCTGTCACGAGCTGTGCCTCATCAAGCCTTTCAGGCGAAAAGCCCTTCACCGGATAACGATAGAGCGACTGGATCGTTGTCATTGATATGCCTATGGTTGCCGGTTGCACAGCCGTTCAGGGTTTATCCCAGGGCCCTTGAGGTTGGAAACAAGTTCTATTGATCTCATCAACCTTAAGGAAAAATGATTCCTGGCCTTCGATGACGCAAGGGCAGGAAACCTTAATACAACCTTAGTCATGTCATTGAAATCAGGGGGTATCCCGGGTCGTAAACCGTGCATTTTTAGAATTGATTCAGAGCCTGCGCCGCATTGATGGCATGCCCGCTTTTGAATTGAGCTCAAGAATGAGCCGGGGAGCGGACGAGGGCGTCTGACAATGTTGAAGAACACAGCACAACTGATGTGGGACAACACCCTAGAAGAGGGTGCGCCAGTCTCCAAACCGTTTCCTGCCATATCCGTCATCGGCCTTGGCTATGTGGGTGCCGTATCGGCTGCCTGCTTTTCCAAGCTCGGACACCGTGTCGTCGGTGTTGATCTGGACACGCGCAAGACAGATGCGATCAACGCCGGCAAAGGGCCGTTGCTTGAGCATGATCTTGATGACTACATTTCAGAAGGCGTGCAGGAGGGTCGCATCAATGCGGTTAATTCCTCACTCGGCGCCGTCATGGCAACAGACATGACACTTGTCTGCGTTGGTACCCCAAGCGAAGCGGATGGTTCCGTGAACCTGAAAGCGCTTCTGGGTGCAGCGCGCGATATCGGCATGGCCATCAAGGCAAAGAAGCAATGGCACCTTGTTGTCATCCGCTCCACCATTCCCGCCGGGACAACCCGCAAGATGGTGCTGCCGGAACTGGAGCGCGCCTCAGGCAAGAAGGCCGGCCGCGATTTCGGCCTCTGCTTCCATCCAGAATTCCTGCGTGAAGGTGTGGCTATCGCCGACTTCTTCGCGCCACCAAAGACCGTTGTGGGCGCCTATGACAAGCGCAGCGGCGAGGCACTATGTGCCCTCTATAACAGCATCGAAGCTCCCCTGATCGTTACGACAATGGAAGCGGCAGAGATGGTGAAGTATGTCGACAACACTTGGCATGCGGTGAAAGTGGCCTTCGGCAATGAGGTTGGCCGCGTAGCGCAGGTGCTGGGCATCGACAGCCATGAGGTCATGAACATCTTTTGTCAGGACAAGAAGCTGAATATCTCCAGCTATTACCTGAAACCGGGCTTTGCCTTCGGTGGCTCCTGCCTGCCAAAGGACCTGCGCGGCATGACAGGCCTTGCCCGCAAAAACGGCATCGAGTTGCCTATGATCGGCTCGGTTCTGGCTTCCAACGACTGGCATCTGGATCACTCTTTCAACCTGGTGAAGGCAACCGGCGCGAAGGTCATCGGCATGCTTGGCGTCACCTTCAAGAGTGGCACTGATGATCTGCGGGAAAGCCCACAGCTTGAATTGCTGGGACGCCTGGTGGCTGCAGGCCACACTGTGAAGGTCTATGACCCCAACGTGACGGCAGCGGGTATCGAATTGGCCATGGCCTATATGAAGACAGCCAGCGAGTCGACACGCGCCGCTGTTCAGGCTTTGCCTGAGGCGCTTTGCATCAGCGCGAAAGCACTGGTGAGCGAGTGTGATGCGGTTGTGGTTGCCCACAACACGGCAGAGTTTCGCATGGCTCTGGAAACAGCAGACCGTCAACTGCCGATCATCGATCTGGTGCGTTTGCCCGAACAGGTGCGCAGCAGGAACAATTATCAGGGAATTTGCTGGTAACATCAAATTCCGGGCAAGTGGAGTATCGCCCAAATGGCTTTGCGGATCCGCAAAGAGGTGCAGGACAAGCTCAAGGCGTCGCTCTCAGCGACGCCTGAAGGCGTTTTTGTGTCCCGGGAAGCCATCGTTGCAGATGCTGGCACCAGCGATAGGCCTGCATCAGTTCCAGCAAGGCCCAAACGGAAGCCCGCAGCAACGGTAAAATCCAGAGACCGTAAATCTGTCACGAAGAAGTTGACGAGAACAACCGCCGGTAAAGCGCGCGCCGCTGCCAGGAAGAAACCGAAGACCCGCATTGCCCGCGTCCGCAACCTGCCCGCTGAACATTTTGCCGGCGAGATTGAATCGATCCATGCGCTGTTTGACATCTTGATCCTGCACACGGCAGACCCGGCGCAGTTGCTGGCACTGCGCAGCATGACCGAGCGGTATCTGGCTGATCAACCCACACGGGAGAAGCTGGATCAGGTGCGCATCCTTCTGCAGCGTCAGGCCGCCCAGCTGCGCCGCGAGCGTGAAGCAATACAGAATCAGTCTCCACATCACGCAAAGCCGACGATTGATGCTGTTGCATTGCCCGCAGCGGAGTCGGCAGATATCAAGACCGATGACGCAGTGCCAAAACCTGCACCTGTCTCTACTCCTGCAGCCCCAATTTTGCCGCCGGAAGCAAAGCGCCGGACTATCCTGTCCTGGTTGAGCCGCAAGGGCGGCGGCGGCAATGGTGGCGGGGGGGGAGGCGACAAGACAATCGACCCCGATGATCCATCGATTCAGAAAAATCCGATCCGTGCCCGCATCAAGACCGCTATGATGGCAACCATATGGGTAGGCGTCGGCTTGTCGACGCTGACCTATGCGGCATCACTGGCCTATGTGAACTACATGCGGCTTGAAATCGACACAGCCATGATCAGCGGCAGCGTTGAACCGATCAACGCGCCCTTTGACGGCTCCATCGCTTCCTTGCTTGTGAAAGGCGGTGACCGGCTGAGCGAAGGTGCGCGGTTTGCCGTTATGGAAGACCCCGAGATCGAAAAACAGACGCGCTTTGCTTCGGTCAAGGTGGAGCGCGCACGCGAGGACCTGCGCCTGAGACAGGCAGAACTCGAATCCGAAAAGCTGAAGCGTGATGAGTATATTTCCATCTCGAAGAACAAGATGGAAAAGATTGACAGCGATATCGGTTCTCTGCAAGCGCAGGAAAAAGTGGCACGCGAGCGCTTCGAGCGGGTCTCCGACCTTTTCAAGAAGGGCATCATGATCCGCCCGCGCATGGAAGAGGCCAGTGATCGTCTGGCGGAATTGACGACGCTGCTCAACAAGGCGCGCATCAACCAGAAGGAACGCGCCCAGCAATTCGAGAGCGTGCTGGCCGGTCATTTTTACGATGGCAATCAGGTGGTCGGTCGCTTGCGGGAAACCGAGGCGACCGTTCAGCGTGCTTCGGTCGAGGTTGATCTCGCGATCGAGGAACTGCAAGCCATGCAGCAGCGTCGCCAGGTCAACAAGGTGACGGCAGCCCATGATGCACGCGTGCTCAAGGTGCTGCGCCAGGAAGGTGCAGCGGTCAAACGCGGTGATACCATGCTGGTGGTCGAGAGACTTGATGACCGTGTTATCCATGCTTTCCTGCGGCAGGATGAAGCGACCCGTGTTGCCATCGGTGATGAGGCAATGGTTTATGTGCCCGCGTTGCGCGCAAAAGCTGTGGCCCGTGTTACCGGGGTGGAACGAAACGCTGCCTTTCTGGACGACATCGACGCCCGCTATTCCTGGAAGCAAGCCCGCGACGGTGGCCCCAAGCCGACTGACAAGGACCGCACCGCACGTGTAACGCTGAAATTCGATGGACCTGACAAAGCCATTGTCGACGGCAAGTTCGAGATCGGCATGCCGACGGTCGTCTCCTTCCAGCGTCGCTCGGTCAATACTGTCTTCTCCAGTTTCTCTGATGTCGGCCATAAACTGTGAGTACGGCTACCCCTGATCTGAGCCAGCATAATCCCGATCAAGAAGAACAGCGCGCGTTTGATATCCGAAATCAGCACGCTGAACGCCCGATGCCAGAGGAGCCCCAGATTGGGGCCCTCGGTTTTGGCGACAGGATCGATATTCCCAACCGGAAAACAGGCCGCACCATAGAACTGCCGCCGTTGTCGCAGGAAGCGATGGATGAATATGGCTTTTTGCTAACCAAGCCCAGCCTGAAGGAAAAATGGAACCCGAAGGTTCTGGCGCTGCTTGCGCTTTACCTCCTGGTCTGCATGATCCTGCTTTTGTCCGTTCCCAATATCCTGTGGAACCCGGATACGAAAGATATTGCCATCGTCATCGGCACGCTGGGAATCTGGCGCTTTGGCTGGTGGTTCAACCACGGTGTGCGCGCCCTCATCTATGAACATGTGCACTATCCCAAAGTGCGCAAACTGGCGGATGAGGCATGGGCACGCGGGGATCGCCCCACGCACATCCACATCATGATGACAACTTACAAGGAAAACACGGCGGTGACGCTGCTTGTGATGGAAAGCATCGTTCGGGAGGTGCGCTCGACCGGCCTGAGCGCCACCATCTGGCTCGGTTCGGGGGATGACAGCGACGAAATCACCATCTCGAATTACCTGGCAGAAACATCCAGCGACCTCGACCTTGAACTTGTAATTGCAAGACAGTGGAAGGGCGGCAAGCGCTATGCCATCGGCACGGCGCTGCGGGCCATGCGCATGGCAGGCGGTATCAACGGCGAGGACGCCGTCGTGTTCATGGATGGTGATTCGATCTGGGGTCCCGGCATGCTGCAAAAATGCGTGTCGGTGTTCTATGTTGATCCTGAACTTCAGGCACTCACCACCGATGAAGAGGTTATCGTGCATGGACCACGTTGGCAGGAAATCTGGCTGCGCATGCGCTTTGCCCAGCGGCGGATTGCCATGCAGAGCCATGCGCTGGCCGGCAAGGTGCTGACGCTGACGGGACGCCTCTCCCTGTTTCGCGCCAAGCACGTGATCGAGCCCCGGTTCATCATGCAGGTAGAGGAGGATTACCTGGAGCATTGGCTGTGGGGTCGGTTCCGCTTCCTTTCGGGCGACGATAAATCCACCTGGTACTATATGCTCACCCAATCGGCGAAAATGATGTATGTGCCGGATGCATTGGCCGTCACCATCGAGCATGTCGAGGGCAACGGCCGCGAACGCATGGTGCAGAACCTCAGGCGCTGGTCTGGCAATATGCTGCGCAACGGGGCGCGGGCCATTGCGCTGGGCCCCAGGAAGGTCGGCTTCTTCATCTGGTGGTGTGTGGTCGACCAGCGGTTAGCCATGTGGACCATGCTGGTCTCGCCCATCCTGGCCGTGCTCACCCTGATCTTTGTTTCACCCATGCTGATCGTCGGCTATGTTGCCTGGATTGCCCTGTCACGATTGATCCAGTCTGTCTGGCTTTACGCCTATTCTCGGGATGTGCATATCAGCTTCCCGCTGATCATCTTTTTCAATCAACTGCTCAATGCCTCAGTGAAGGTCTATAGCCTCTACCGCCTGTCCAAGCAGCGCTGGACTAACCGTGGAAACCAGAGTTCGGGTTTTCAGGAAGGGTATGTGGAGCGCTTGCGCAACTTCACGGCGGTATATCTGACTCTGGTTTCCATGGCGGCGCTGGTCCTCACCCTCATCAGCTATGCAGGTTTTCTGCGCTTGCCAAGCGCCTACAGCTACGACAGTTTCTTCAACATACGCCTGCCCTTCATCGGGTAACGGTGTTTTGTCCAAAAGCGCTTAATCAGGCTTGACGGACTGGTGTCGACCGTTGACAGCGTGACAACGAAAACGCTGGATTCCGCTCTTGCCCTTTCTGCTTGCCCATCTGTCTGATCCCCATGTCGGCCCCATTAACCGGCCACGCTTGCGTGAACTCGCAGGCAAGCGCCTGAGTGGCTACATCAACTGGAAGCGGGGGCGGCACCTGATCCACGACATGCAGATGCTGGAGCGCATAACGGCCGATCTGCTGGCCCACAAACCTGACCATGTGGCCCTGACCGGGGATCTGGTCAACATCGGCTTGGAAAGCGAGTTCGTCATCGCGCAACAGTATGTCCAGCGGCTTGGATCACCTGATTTTGTCAGCCTGATTCCCGGCAACCACGATACCTATGTACGGTCTTCCTTCAAGTACATGACTGGTGCCACCGCCCCCTGGATGACGGGTGACGGAGCAGCGCGACCGGCTTTTCCCTATGTGCGCATCCGTGATGGCATCGCTTTTATCGGCCTCTCATCGGGTGTGCCGACCGCGCCGCTGCTGGCTTCGGGTGAACTGGGCCGCGTCCAGATGACGGCCTTTGCCAATGCCCTGCGAGAGGCCCGCGAAGCCGGTCTCATGCGTGTCGTGATGATCCATCATCCGCCGACGCGCAAAGGCGCTTCCTATGGGCGCGGCCTGCGCGACGCACGCGGTTTTGAAGAGACAATCAGGGCGGAGGGGGCCGAACTCGTGTTGCATGGCCACAACCATAAACTTTCGGTTGTCCAGCTTGCCGGTGCACATGGGCAGGTAGCTGTCGTGGGCGTTGCATCAGCCTCCGCCATTCCCGGCAGCGCGCACCACCGGGCCGCCTATCATCTTTATGAGATCAACAGGGAGGATGGCCGTCTAGCCATCACAATGACCGTAAGGGGCTTGCTCGCCAATGGTTCCATTGGTGAAATGAGCGTGCAGAAAATCACCTGACCCGCAAAAACCAGATAAAAGGCGGGCACATGGCCCGCCTCATCTTACGCATGTGCAGCGTGATCAGACGATCAGCCAGTCCTTGATGCTGTCGACAATCTGCTCCACCTTGACGCCGTCAAGCTGAACAACCTGCTGGAATTCTCCCGCAGCCACCAGATAGGCCCAGACCATGGTACCGCCATCGGCCTGCTCAAGTTTCACCATATCGAACTTGTTGTCCGTGACATTCTTGGTGATCTCGAAGAAATCGATCTTGTCTTCCTTGGCATTAAAATCCTTGATCCGGTCAACACCGAGGTGCTCTTTCTCGAACCAGACATCCTTGGGTGAAAAAGCAAAGGTGTCCTTGCCCTTTCCACCCGTCATGGTGTCAACACCACCCAGGCCACGGAACCAGTCATCGCCATCGCCACCGACAAAAACGTTAGCCGCCTTGTCGCCGCGCATGATGTCGTTGAACTTCGTGCCCACGAACTGCTCGAAGCCTGACAGGATGTCGTTTCCAAGATCGCTTACGGCCGTCTTTTTAGACACATCCAGTGTCAGTGACTTGCGCGCGCCGGAGAAGTCGATGATGTCGAAGCCATCGCTGCCGTTGTAGTTGTCATCACCAGCCCCCGCCCAGACCTGGTCACGACCGGTACCCGCGACAACCGTGTCGTTGCCTGCGCCATCCCAGATGCGGTCATTGCCGGAGCTGCCATCGATAAGATCGTTGCCGTCCTCACCATAGAGGACGTCATCACCCGAGCGCCCATAAAGGGTGTCATCTCCAACACCGCCGGTCAGCGTATCGTTACCCGAGCCACCATCCAGTGTGTCATTGCCTTTTTCGCCCGCAACATTGTCGTTGCCTGCATTGCCCCAGGCCATGTCATCGCCGTCACCGGCCCTGATCACGTCATTGCGGTTCTCGATGACCTTTGGCGGCTCGATGTCCGTCCAGGCTTTTGCATTGGCCACGCCAACATTGATTGTGAAGACGACATCATCAAAATCACGATCACCGCCGTTGAGAAGGTCCTCAAATCCAACCTTTACAATGCCTGTCGTTGTATCGGAGGTGAGTCTCACATGGCCCATGCCATCCGAGTTCTGTCCAGAATTCATGAAGAACAGGTCGGTGCCGGTCTGTGTTTTGACAACGGTTGCGATACCCGTGTCGTTGACATGATAGAGGGCCACATCGGCGCCATCGCTGACCTTGCCGATCTTGCCGCCGGAGTCGCGAAACTCGTAGTGGCCGCCCTTGGCTGTCAAGGTTGCGCTGCTGCTTGAGAAAGCGTTCGACGCGATGAAGAAGCCGATTTTCTGTCCAGGCAGCAGCGTGCTCATCACAGAGCTGACACCCCCCTTGAGATCGCCGCCGCTTCCAGAAAGGGAAGCATTGGCAAAAAGGATCTGGACATCAGTCATGCTGCCATCAGCGTTGATCACATACATGCCGAGCGTGTTCTTGTAGCCCGCGCTTTCCGTGATGAAGGTGACTTTTGCATCGACCTTCTCGATAACATCAACGCCCCAGGGCTTTGGTGTCGTGATTTTTGATTTGCTGTCCCCAAAAAGGACGTCATTGCCAGCACCACCCAACACCGTGTCAGCACCGCCGCGACCAGAGACGTAATCCGCTCCTGCTCCGCCGGTGAGTGTGTCGTTGGTGAGCCCACCAATTAGCTCAGTCATTGTTGCACCTGTTTCCCTTGTCGCGCGGTTCAGCCCTTCTGGACTTCTTTTCCACCGACAATCACCCTCCGCTTTAGAGAGACGGCACTTTCCAAGCGGGAACCTAAATAGATACAATTTGAATGAAATTGATTTTTGGGCCCGCTTTTGGCCTAAAGGCGATTCTGTGGTGAACAAGGCGTCAAGCTGATAAGGGGAAAAAACCATCCCCTTTCAAGACAATGGCAATGGTGAATCATCTCTTCCGCAGGGGATCTGCTGTGGATGACGCAGCGAAAGGACTGTAAAAACACGATGCGTGCCGCCCTATCATCTGATCCAAAAAAATCCAGTGCTGTCTTCAGGCTGGCACAATGGGCGTTTCTGTTGCTGTCCCGCTTCACGCGAGGCATGACACTGGGTGTGCGCGGTATGGTTCTTGACGGGCAGGAGCGCATTTTCCTTGTGCGCCATTCCTATGTGAAAGGCTGGCATATGCCTGGCGGCGGGGTTGATGCCGGCGAAACCCTGGAGGCAGCGTTGCGGCGGGAATTACAGGAAGAGGGTAATCTTCTCGTCGGACCCGGGCCTGTCTTGCTTGGCATCTATCTCAACCGCTCCGTTTCGGTGCGCGATCATGTAGCAGTTTATGTCATCCGGGATTATGTGCAGACAGAACCACGCCTTGCTGACTGGGAAATTGTCGAGACGGGTTTCTTTCCATTGTCCGCCTTGCCGCCAGAAACCACAGCCGGAACACGCCGCCGCATAGCCGAGGTGATGCAGGTGCATCCGGTTTCACGGGATTGGTGATTTCTGAGGATTGCCCGCTGACGATCTGCCATCAGCCCGCCGCAATTCAAGGCTGTTAGTGCGGCGTTAACCCTGTTCAGTCGCGGTTCAGAGCTGTTGTTTCAGGGTCGAACATAACCAGAGGTAATCCATGCCGTTCGCGCGCAGTGCTGCACAATCCCTTGTCCTGACGGGATTGACCATCGCATTCATCGGCTGTGCGTCGCTCCCTGCGCAAGCGCAATGGTTCACCTACCGGCCGCCTGTGATCATGGACGAGATGACACCGCGCGAAGTGGTGCACAGCGTCAGGCGGCAAGGTTTCATCAATCCCTCCCAGCCACAATACAGGGATGATTTCGTCCTGCTGACGGCAACGGAGCCGGGCGGTCGTCGTGTGCGCCTGCTGCTTGATGTGTACTCCGGCCGGATCGTTGAAAGTCGGCCGTTGGGTCATCGCAGTGTTCAGGAGCGGCGCGAACAGGTTGTCCAGCGTGTGCCGGATCAGGGCGCAACCATCCGTCGGGCGGTACCTGACAGCGAACAGAAAACACGGTCAACACCGGAGCGGCCCTCGGTTATCCGGCGCGACCCCATGTTGCCTCCACAGATCAACCCATCACAGGCAATTCCACGCCAGCAGATCGCCCCCAGAAATCAGGTAACCCCGGTTGCACCGGTAACCCCGCCACAGGCAGCGGTTGGTTCGGGCACGAAGACCGAACCGCGCCGTATCGACATGGTGCCACCCGCAGGGCTGGATGACGTGCCGACAGCACCGAGACCTGTTCCCGGTGCGCCGATCAACAGTGTGCCGCCCGCCGCACTGGAATAGACATCAAACCATCACCCAAATCGAAAGGGGCGCTCAATGCGCCCCTTTGGTGTGTGTGAAAGTCAGGCGTTTCAGGCCGCTTCAGCCACGGTGCCGATGGCCTTGGGCCTTGCCGTTTTTCCGGCTGGCGAGGCAATCGGAATTACCCTCGGCTTCATGGCCTCAGGCAATTCACGCACAAGCTCGATATGGAGCAAGCCGTTCTCAAGGCGCGCACCAGAGACCGTGACGTGGTCTGCCAGATGGAACCGGCGCTGAAAACCGCGTCCTGCAATGCCCTGGAACAAGAGTTCGGAAGCGGAATCCGCAGCAGCTGTTTTCTCGCCCTTCACCGTCAGCACATTCTCGGCTGCCTCGATGACAAGGTCATTGTCGCCAAATCCGGCAACTGCAAGGGTGATGCGAAAAGCATTCTCGGCTGTACGCTCGATGTTGTAGGGCGGGTAGCTCTGGGCCGCACTTTCCGGCACGGAAGCCTGATCCAGCATGGAAAAGAGGCGGTCGAAGCCGACAGTGGAGCGGTGAAAGGGAGCAAGATCAAAGTGACGCATAGGGTGTCCTTCCTTGAAGCGACAGGGCCAGAAATCTGGCATTTCTAGAAAGTCCGGACATCAAACCTGTCCCGCACAGGCGCGGACAAACCTTCTGTTCAGACGGTGGTCGCAGCCTTTTTGGCCTGCGATGAACAGAAGTTGGGCATGCATAAGGCTCTGTGCAAGAGGTGTATCGCAGTCTTTTGCTGCGACAGGACAGGGATGAATTCCGAGCGCCCACGCTTGAATGGACGATGAACGGTGCTGCCCGCATTGGTTCAGATCAGCTGTGGCAGAATGCAGGCATTCCAGGTCTCCGTTCAGATTGCACCCCACATGCACCGCCGCCCATTCCTCACCACAGTCCTTTCCGCCCTGATGCTTTTACCCTTGGTCAAGTCTGTCCAAGGTGCCGAGGCAGCGGGACTTGGTCCGGACCTGTTTCGGAATGGTATCCTTGATGAACCGGTGCGTGACAGGATAACCCTGAAACTGACGCAGCAGGGCTTTGTCATAAACGGTGAGCCAAGGCGCAAGGGACAGTTTGTGGTTGTTCTGGCCACCCGCGCGAGCGTGCCCTGGCGTCTGGTGATTGACGGCACGACGGCTGAAATCATCGGGCGGCGTCCCCTTGGACAATTGATCAGCCTGCAAGAATGATATCAAGCCTGATTGCCGAATCCCTTCTGGAAGCGTTACATAAGGACATGAATAGACGCATCATTGCAGGTCTCTTTTTATGCGGATTCCAGGCCAGTCCGGTGTCCTTGCAAGCGGCTGATATCAAGCCACCGTTTGCCACCCGCCAACCCGATACAAAGATGGCATCCAAACCGTGCCCGCCGTTGACCAATCCCGTTGTCAGCTTTGACCTGCAATCCAAGTACGGACAGTCAGGATCACGCCGGGACAGGATAGACGAGGAAGCGGAGGCGGCCTTTGAAGCCGCGATGCAACCCATCAAGGAATTCATGGGTGATGTCGTCAAGGCCGCAAATGATTACCACCGGACAGGCAGAAGAAGTGCAGCTGAATGCAGTCTTGCCCATTTGCGCCATTGGGCCATTGGGGATGCCTTGCGCGAACCTGAAAGCCATACTTCCCACTTCAAATTGGCCACCACGCTCACAGGGCTGTCATCGGCCTTCATGCAGACAGAGCCTGCCTTGCCTGCAGGTTCCGCCGATGCAAAGCTGATCAAGGAGTGGCTGGCAAAAAGGGCAAACCAGTTACGCCTTTACTTCGACACCTTGAAAGCACCGCGATCATCCCGCAACAATCACAGGGCTTGGGCTGGTCTGGCCGTTGCGTCCGCCGGTGTCGTTGCCAATGATCGAAAGCTGCTGGACTGGGGTATGGACTCTTACCGCCTCGTTATTTGCCAGGCTACAGCGGATGGAGCCCTGCCACTTGAGATTGAACGTGGCGCCAAAGCGCGCGAGTATCATTTCTATGCGCTGGCTGCCCTGACGCCATTGGCCGAGATCGGTCAGAAAAACGGTCGTTCAAGCTATGGCGAATGCGCAGGAGCGCTACACCGCGTTGCTGCCTACACGCTGCAATCCATCGCAAACCCAGCCATCATGGCGGCTGCTGCGAAAGCCGCTCAATCCGGTGGCACAAAATCGCCCTCCTCCTCAAAGCTGACGTTTCTGGAACCTTATACTGCGCGCTTTCCCGATCGTATGACACCCTTCAAAGGACTGCTGGCCAATCAGCCGTTTGGCCTGACCGATCTGGGAGGGAACCAGACGATCCTTTACCAGAGCCGCTGATTGCGTTCAGGCGGCCGAGCGCTTGCTCTCGCAGGATAGCATCAAGGCATCCTGAATGGCATCACGCACCGCACGCGCCGTGACGGGCTTTTCGACAAAGCCATTGGCTCCAGCTTGCGCAAAAGCCTTGCGATCCGCCGATGATACCCGCCCGGTAACGGGAATGACGGGGATGCTGGCCATTGGTGCGGACATGGCGCGGATTGTCAGCAGGGTTTCAACGCCAGACATGCCGGGCAATGTCTGATCCAGCATGATGGCAGAAAATGTTTCATGAGCCAGCAAATCAAGCGCAATCTCTCCGCTTTCGGCTTCTGCTGTCTGGTAGCCAAAATGCTCCAGAATTGCAGCCATTATCATTCTGTTGGCGGGATTGTCATCGACAATCAGAATGCGGGACACCTGTGTGTCGTGCTTAGCGATGGCATCCACCACAGTGTCGGGTGTTGTGTCTAGGTCCTGCCGGGCAGATGTCTTCAGGCGCAAGGTGAACCAGAATTGCGCGCCACGACCTTGCACGGCCTTGCAGCCAGCTTCTCCACCCATGGCCTGGGCCAGGCGGCGAACCAAGGACAACCCGAGTCCCGTGCCATTTACGCCGTTGGCCAGACGCCCGTATGACCTGAAGAGTTTCTTCTGTTCTTCCGCACTGAAGCCCGGCCCCGTATCGGCAACCGTGAACTTCAGGCCTTCAAACTGTCCACGCCGGTCAACATGCTCAACGCTGAGTGTGATGGAACCTGCCGATGTTACCTTCATGGCATTGTCGAGAAGGTTCTCAAGCATCTGGCGGATGCGCCGCGCATCGCCCACAAACTGTTCCGAGAGCCTGTCGTCCATCACAGTGGCAAACTTTATCGCCTTGGTACCTGCGCGTGATTCAGCCGAAACAGCGATCGACTGGACAAGTTGATGCAAATGAAAACGGTCATCATGAATTCCCAAACCATGCTTGCTGGCAGCGGCACCGTCCAGAACATCATTGGCGACGGCCCTTAAATGCGTGGCAGCTGCCATCAGCCCTCGCACAAGTTTGTCCTGCTCGGGGGTCATGTCGGTTTTGCAAAGCAACCCCGCCATGGCCTCGATGCCGCCAAGCGGCGCGCGTAATTCATGAATGACCTCCGCAATCGCGGTGGCCGACAAATCTACGCCCGTATTGTTTTGTGTATGTGGCATTTCCAAATCCTGCCGGAAATGCCCCCGCACTCCAACGCCATCATCTTAGGGTGTCGTTCTTACAATCTGCCTAAGAACCGGATCGCAGCTGGATAAATGGCAATCAGTGCAAATTTTTCCTTTCATTGCAGCGTGACACGCTCCAGGATTCGCGAATGCTTGTAACCCTCCTGATCGTCCTGCCTATCTTCATCATCATTGCGGCTGGCTACGGGGCGGTGGCCACAGGTGTGCTGCGCGACAAGGTTGCGGACGGGCTTTCGGACTTCGTCTTTGTCATCGCCATCCCTATCCTGCTGTTTCGCACCATGGCCACGGCCTCACTGCCGGAGGTGCAGCCATGGTTCTACTGGTTGGCCTATTTTGCTGCCCTCGGCGTTGTCTGGCTGGCCGCAACGGTTGTCTCGCGTCAGTTCTTTGGTCTGGTGGGCGCTGAGCTGCCTGTGGTCGGATTCACGGCAGCACAGTCCAACACGGTGTTTGTCGGTATTCCGCTGATCATTCAGACCTTCGGGGATGCTGGCGCAGTTCCACTTTTCCTGCTGATTGCCGTCCATTTGCCCATTGCCATGACGGTCGCCACCCTGCTTGTCGAAAAAACGGACAAAAGCGGTAGCGACAGGCTGGTCATGCTGAGGAAACTGGCATCGCACCCCATACTGCTGGGTATATTCCTGGGCCTGCTCTATCGCCTTACGGGCCTGCCCTTGCCGGCCCCCCTGGCATCAGCCAGCAAATTGATCGCCGATGCTGCCGCGCCAACGGCCCTGTTTGCACTGGGCATGACGCTGCGTCGCTACGGCATCAATGCACCGCTCGGTCTGGTCGGGGTCATTGCCGCACTCAAATTGCTGCTTCACCCGGCACTCGTCTATATCCTGGCCTTTCACATCCTGCCGATGCCGCCGGTGTGGGCAGCGGTTGCCGTGCTTTTTGCGGCTTGTCCCAGCGGCGTGAACGGCTATCTTCTGGCCCAGAGATACCAGACAGGCTTGGCGCTCTCCTCCAGCGTGATCGCCGTGACGACAATGCTTGGTGTTTTCACCACGACATTCTGGGTCTGGCTGGTGACGGGGATGCCTTAGGTGTGACATGCAACGTCTGATTGAAACCGAACAGGATATCGCTGAGGGTGTTTTTGGCCTCGAAACCGATTGCGAGGTGATGCGCCGGGTGATTCCGCTGACGGGTCATCCCCCGCTGCGGCGCCAGCGCTACGGCTTTGACGGCCTTTGCTGGATAGTCATCGGCCAGCAGGTTTCGGTTGCGGCGGGCAACGCCATCTGGGCCAGACTGGTGCATAATTTTCCGGAACGGACGCCTGAGATTTTCCTGTTGACCGATGACAGCCTGCTCAAGGCTTCGGGCCTCTCGGCGCCCAAGATGCGCACCATTCGGGCCATGTCACAGGCCATACAGGACGGCGTACTTGATCTGGATGCCTTGGCCACACTGCCTGCGGATGAGGCAAAGGCGTTAATGGTCAAGGTCAAGGGCATTGGCCCCTGGACAGCGGATATCTACCTGATGTTCTGCCTTGGGCATGCCGATGCTTTTGCGCCGGGCGATCTGGCTCTTCAGGAAGCTATCCGTCTTTGCTTCCGTCTTGATGAGCGACCGACCGAGCGTGAAACCATGCTGATCGCCGAAAGATGGCGACCATGGCGGGGTGTGGCAGCGCGGATATTGTGGGCCTATTACAAGGTTGCCAAGGAGCGCGAAGGTGTTGGTGTCTGAAGCGCCGCCCGAAGCGCAGTGGCATGAGTGTCAACCCACTGCGCTTAGCCCGGCTTGCTCAGCCCCCATCGGGCTTTTTCTCGCCATCCTTGGGCTGCTCGTTCTCAGCAGCCTTGGCTTCATCCATGCCCTTGTCAATTTTCTTGAGTATGTTTTCAAGATCGTCAGCTTCCGGCTTCAGATCGCGGGCGTGATTCCACTGGAACCGCGCTTCATTGACACGCCCGGCCTTCCAGTAGGCATCGCCAAGATGATCGTTCAGCACGGGATCCGCCGGTTTTATATCAACGGCCCGTTCCAGTTCGCGCACGGCATCCTCATATTTCCCTAGCCTGTAATAGGCCCAGCCCAGGCTGTCGATGATGTAGCCATCGCGCGGTTGCAATTCGACGGCCTTCTTGAGCATCACGAAGGATTCATCGATATGCATGCCCATATCAACCCAGGAATAGGCGATGTGATTGAGGACATGGGCGCGGCCGGATTTGTCTTCCTCGGTCTTGGGATCATCCGGCAGCAACGACAGGGCGTGTTTCAGATCAGCTTCCGCAAGGGGCCACTGCTTGTCACGCTCGTAGGAAATGCCACGGCCATAAAACAGGCTCCAGTAGTTCCTGTTGGTGCGGTCAACCAGCGCAATGGCCTTGCTGGACGCTTCGATCGCTTCCTTCCACTTCTTGGTGGTACGGTGAATGGCAGCCACGGTTTCGTGCAGGTTCACCTCAAAGGGTGATTTGCCGATGCGTTCCTCCAGCAGCTTGATCGCTTCATCCTGCTCTTTCATCTCGGTATAGGCATAGGCCGCACGGATGACGGCGCGTGTCTTGAGGCCCGAGTCTTCCGTCACACGGCCGTACAATTCGATGGCGCGGTCATACTGCTTCAGCGATTCAAAATTTTCCGCCAGTGCAATGGTGGTCATGTCATGCTCGCCGTGCAGGAAGCTGGCGAGTTGCAGATAGACGACGGCAATCAATTCCGCACCGCGCCGTCCACCGGTATCCGACGACGTGTACAGAACTTCCGCCGCGCCCTGAACCACGTTCATGACCATGGGGTCGGGCACAAGACCGTCATCCATGACCTTCCTGGATTTGGCAATGAAAGGAAGCTGCACGGGTTTTTCTGCCAGCGCATCATAGATCGCCTTCGCTTTGGCACGGTCGCCATGGCGTGCCTCAAAACGCGCATAGGTATCAGCAAGGCGGACCACGCCGGGATCGGAGGCATAAGCCGCGCCAAGACGCTTGGCCGCTTCCTTTCTGTCACCTGCAACGTCCGCCATCATGCCGCCGTAGAGATTACGGTAGACCGCGAGTTGCGGCTCGGAGAAACGGTCCACGATCTCGAGAGCCTTGCGCAATTCGCCACTGCCCACATGGGTCCAGGCCACCAGCAAGGCAGCACTCAGATCAGCATTGCGCCCGCGACCCCCGGCTTTCAGGAAGCTGCTGCGGGCTGTTATGAACTGGCGCTGCTTCAAGGCCCGCACACCAGTCACCAGATGCGCCAGCGCATTCTGCGGATCGCGTTGCAACACGCGCTCCGCCAGACGGAAGGCATCGCTCATCGAGCCATCCTGCACCGTGGCGACAAAGGCACGCTCCAGAAGCTCCGCATTGCGCGGATCGGCACGCAAGGCCTCACGGAAGAAATGCGCGGCCGCCCGGGCATCCCGCTTGCCATCAGCAGCGATGGCCGCCAGAAAATTGCCGGCCGAGGTTTCTGCGGCGCCAAAGGTCTGGGCCGGATTGCGGGCCTGTGCGGCAACGGGTGTCGCCAGCACAGTGGCAAGGACAACAGCCAGCGACCATTGATGTGCGCGTTTGCGTAAGTTCACGTGCGGAGCCTCATTCTATCAGAAGAAAAATGCAGTAAAACAGTTCGGGCACACAATGGACCGGGCTTAACCCGATTCATCACTAAACATGGACATATTGAGGCAATACGGCAAGCCGCACCTGAGTGCCTTATCCGCCAAGATGTCCAAATGCCATCACAACCTTCTCATAAACCGGACGCTTGAATGGAATGATCAGATCAACCAGCCGGTCCATTCTCTCCCATCGCCATGCCGAAAACTCCGGTTTGTGGCCCGGCCCGGGGTTAAGAACGTTAATTTCGCTGTCCTCTCCCTCAAATCGGAGAGCAAACCACTTCTGTGTCTGGCCACGGAATTTGCCCTTCCAGGATTTCTCCGCCACTGGATCGGGCAGATCATAGGCATACCAGTCCGGCGCTTCCGCCAGAAATGACGTTGATGTGACAGCGGTTTCCTCCGCCAGTTCGCGCAGCGCTGCATGATAGGGGTTTTCGCCCCTGTCCAGGCCACCCTGTGGCATCTGCCAGGAATAGCCATCGCCCACATGCTCAGGCGTTGAATCCTTGCGACGATCCCCGATCCAGACAAGGCCCGCCTTGTTGATCAGCATGATGCCGACGCAGGGGCGGTAGGGACCGCCAGTCATCGTCCTTGGAGCCTCTGGAGGCTTGATCATATCAGCTCCGCTTGGGCGAGGTGACGACAGCACTGAGCGGCACCAGCGTCACGCCCCGCGCTTCGGCGGCCTTGGCCCAGCGGGCAACCTTGTCCAGCGTTACCGGCAAGGCAGCGGCATAACCAATGGCGCTGCCTTTCTCGCGGGCAATCCTCTCAAGGCGAGCCAGAGCAATATCGATGTCCGCTCCACGCTGGATCGCATCAATCACGACATCGGCGCGTGCAGCGGAAGCGCCCGCACCTGCAGCGCTCTGCGTGGCCATGCTCCGGCCCGATGAGCCGTCATCAAGATACACAAGCCCCCGACTGGCAATTTCCTTCATGACAGGAGCCAACGCGACATCCGTCGCCGTGAAGCGACCTCCCATGTAGTTGACCACACCAATGTAGCCTGGAAAGCGGCTCATCAGCCATTGCAACCGGTCAAGGTTCTGGTCTGCGGACAACGTGCTGAGAAGGGTTTGCGGGCCGGGATCGTTATCGGGATAGTCAAACGGCTCCATGGGGGCCTGTAACAGAATTTCGTGCCCATCTTCGCGGGCCCTGATAACCTGCCGCTCCAGATCGGTGCCGTAAGGCGCAAAGGCGAGACTGACAGGCCCCGGAAGCCTCTGGATGGCATCCTGCGTGATATTGGCACTGATGCCCAGTCCGCCGATCACGATGGCGACGCGCACGGCGGCCACTTTCTGCAATTGCGTGACAGGGCGGGCATAGACATCCGAGGCCCGCAGATCATCGGGGCCGCGCTTTGGCAAATTGCCGTGACGGCTTTTCTCGATCAGGCGGCGATCGGGTGCGGGTGCCAGCCGAATCGTTGGTTGAGCATCCGGCACGCGGATGATGACCGAACCGGGGATCTGTCCATTGGTACGCACCACTTTCACGCCAGCGTCATTTTCCAGCTCCGAAGCGCCCTGCCGCTGGCCACGCGCCTGTGCAGGAATCTCACGCACATTGGGTGACAGGTTTTCTGCCGTGACCGGCGCTTGCGACAGGGGACCACTTTCACGTTTGGGCATTTTGTCTATTGAGGCAACAACCATGGGCTCGCCGCCAAGGGGATCATCGGTCATCGCCACAAAACTGACTATGCCGGCCAGCAGCGCACCGCACATCAGGGCTGAAATCCGGGCAAGAGGCAGGGTTCTGCGCGCCGCTTTTTTCGCGTCGCGGTCCATGCCGAGCGGTTTGGTCAGATCGTCGTCCGACATCTGCTGCGCTGCGCCATCCCTGATGATGCCCCTCCAACGGCGAATCGTTGCATTCAAGAGCTTTGGATATCCAACCGCCCCTGCGTTAAGGTCGCGTTAACGCAGGTAAACAAAGCGCCTGAACAAAGCGCCTGAACTAAGCATGGAAACAACACAGATAAATGATGTCACAAAGCAGTGAGGCAGGCTGATCGACTGGCCCCGATGCAGCATCTTTCCATTTTCACAAAAGCTGCGCATGATGATGCAATGACTGGGCTGAGATCAGGAGTGTTTCATGGCAGGGCAGACACAGGTTTATTCCGGCACCGCGCGGCAGTTCCACTGGATAACGGCGGCTTTTGTTTTCATCATGATCCCGGTTGGCCTCTACATGACCTACCGGGGCGAGGTGACAAAGTTCGATGCGCTGACCAACATTCTCTATGACAACCACAAACTGGGCGGGTTCATCCTGCTTTTCATCGTCGTTGGGCGTCTGGCCTACCGCTTCAGCAAGGGCGCACCGCCGGATGAACCGACACTGGAGCCATGGCAGCGCGCCATTGCGCATCTCACCCACTGGGGCATCTATGGTCTGCTGCTCGCCGTGCCGCTGCTGGGCTGGCTGGGTGTGTCGCTCTATCCCGCCTTGAGCATCCACGGCTGGTTCAGCCTGCCGGGCCTGACAACGCCGGACCAGAAAATGGCTGGCACCGTGTTCTTCCTGCACAAACTGGGCGCTATCCTGCTGGGCCTGGCTGTTCTTGCGCATATCGGCGCGGCGCTGTTTCATCACTTCATCCGCAAGGACAATGTACTGAGGCGGATGATGCCGAAGATCGGGGAACGATAAGGGTTTCTCACCCCATCGCGAGCAGGTCCTCGTGACCGATCACTGTCACGCCTGCGCGGGATGAGCGGCGCAGTTTGAGCCAGTCTTCCACCACGGATGCTTCCACCTCCCCGGTTTCGCCGACAGCACCCGCAAACCCGGCATCAAGATCACGTCGCAGGGAACCAAAACTCTTGTCCACAACCCAAGGGCTGGTGCCGCGCAGCACGCGGTACCCCCTGCCGTAGAACGCTTTGGCCAGCGCTGTCGTGCCCCCCGGCCCTGCTGCGGGGCCAAAGCCCTTGTCGCCGCGCTGATGGCTGTTGAAGGCTGCGCACATCGCGGCATCAGCTGGATGGGGCGGAGTCCAGCGGGAGTGGCCATCATAGGTCAAAACAGTGAAGAACACCTGGCGGTTATGCACCACGCTTTCCGCCAGCTTTTCGATGGCAGCCACCGAGACGAGATCAAACAGGGCGGCTGCGGTGATGAGTTCGGCTCCGGCCACGACTTCGCTGAAATCTCCGCCGGAAAGATCGGCCTCACGGAAAAACACGCGCAAAAGTTTGCCGTCCTTGGTCAGTTCGATGGCGTCACCCTTGGCCTGTGCTGAATCTGCCCATTGCGCCAGACGCAAGCGGGCAGCATCCAATAGAACGGGATCATAATCCACCAGTGTCCAGGTCTGCTCTCGGGGCAGCACAGACCATGTGCCCCGCAGGTTTGAGCCCGCCCCACTGCCCAGATCAACCACAGTGATACTGTCCTGGCCGGCAAAGCGCGCGGCGAGTGCCGCCCGCAGCTCGGGGTTGACAGCGGCGTGGTCAGCAGGCTCGCGCAGGGCCAGCCATTCTGGGCTGAAACTCATTATCTTCTATCCTTTTTCATTATGCGACTGTCTTCAAAACATCAGCAATGTCACGCGCCGTATCGTCCCATGTCGGCAGCAGTGCGGCGGCAGCCCAGGCGGCATCCGCCATGCGGCGGCGCAGGGCAGCATCGCTGAGGAGCAACTGCATTGCATGGGACAATAGCATCGTATCCCCAGTCGGCACTTTCATCGCGGCAGAATCCGGCACGGTGTCAGCAGCAGCGCCGCCATCCGATGTCACGATGGGCAGACCACGGGCCAGTGCTTCGGTGAGCGCCATGCCATAGCCCTCAAACAGAGAGGCGCTCACAAACAAATCACTGCGGGCGTAAAGCGTATCAAGCGCGGCCTCCCCGACGGCTCCTGCAAGCGTGATACGATTATCCAACCCCGAGCCATCAATGACGGAACGGAGTGCAGCAACGGCCTCCGGGGAGCGATCCAGAGTTCCCACTATGGTGAGATGCCAATGCAGCGTGCTGAGCGGGGCGAGGGCAGCCACGAGGCTATCGTAGGCCTTGCGCCGGGAAACAGCACCGACCGCCAGGATTTCCACGCGGTCACCATTGCCCGCCGCACGCTCTGCCCGCATCGTGCCAGGCTCGGCCACGGTTATCTGCTGATGGCGCAGGCCGAAGTCATCGATCAGAATACGCCGCGTTGTATCGCTGGTCACGATTGTATGGCGCACATGCTGGAGCACGGCCTTCTCATTGGCGATGAGGAAAGCTGCAAGATTCGGATCAAGCCCTGCTTCAAGCCCAAGCGGATGGTGCACCAGCGCCACCGTTTTGCGCGGCAAGTCCGCAATCATTGCAGGTGGAATGGCCCCCAGCGCCAGACCATCAATCAGCAGGACAGTCTTGCGGTCCACTGCTGACAGCAAGCGACCGGTTTCAGCAAGGTCGCGGGCCGTAGGTGTTGGAAAGCTCTCGGGCAGCACCAGATGCTGCACTGTAACACCATGCTGCGGCAGAAGCGCCAGCACCTCGCGATCATACTTGTAGCCCCCTGTTGGAAGCGCAATATCACCGGGAATGCAAAAGGCGACATCGATCACCCAAGATTGCCTTCATAGGCAGCACGGGCCAGATCAGTTTCATGCAGCGTGACGCGTATCCTTGACAGACCCCTGCCATCATCACCCAGCGCGCCCGTCGTGGCCGCAGCCACCATGGCATCGAAAATATACTTGCAGAGAAATTCAGTGGTTGTCAGCACGCCCTTGAACTGCGGCAAGGTATCCAGATCCTTGTAGGACAGCGGCTTGAGGGTCTTGTTCAGGACATCAAGCGCCGCACCGATATCAACCACAACATTCTGCTTCGTCATCGTTTCGCGAAAAAACGCCACGTCAACCACAAAGGTAGCACCATGCTTGCCTTGCGCCGGTCCAAAGAATGGATCGGGCAAGGAATGCGCTATCATGATGCGGTCACGAACCTCGACGGAAAACATGGGCTTTATCAACTCCATTGATCAGGCCGCTGCTCTGACAGTTTCAAGATGAATACGCAATGACGATGACAGGCCGCCGATGTCCTTACAATCAAAGGGATGTCCTTGCGATCAAAGGGCCGTGACATTTTGAAATTACGCATCATAATCAGTCGGTCTTCCAAAAGGAGAATTATTCCATGGTGACAATGTCTCGGGACATCGTACTTCGGGCCTGCCTGGCAATAGCTGCAACGGTCGGATTTTTGTCATTTCCGCCAAACACAGCGTATGCTGCGGATAAATCGGTGCCGGAACTTGGTGGCTATGCTGTCATCACCATGCCCAAAGGTAAACCGCGTGGCAGCATCATCCTGATGCCCGGTGGCAACGGCAGCCTTGGCATCACAGCAGATGGACAGATCACGCAGCTCAAGGGTAACCAGCTGGTTCGCACGCGGGACCGTTATGCAGCTGCGGGCTTTGCGACACTGACACTCGATGCATGGGGCAGTCCCGCCAATGCCGTTAAACACATGCAGGGCATTGCCAGACCTGTAGTCGTTGTGGCGACCAGCCGGGGTGCCACACGCATTCACAGTTCGCTCCCTGCAAATCCGGACGGTCTGGTCATAACATCAGGCATGCTGGACCAGTTCCAGTCCAATGCCGGATCACCTTCCAGCCTGCCCCCCACACTGATCATTCACCATCGCAAGGATGGTTGCCGGGTAACGCTGCCATCGCTGGTCGATCCGTTCATTGCATGGTCAGCCGGAAAGGCGCGCGTGGTCTGGCTTGATGGCGGGCGCGACGAAGGTGACCCATGCCAGGCCGCAGGACATCATGGCTTTGCCGGCCTCGATGGTCAGGTGGTGTCCCGCGTGACAGGTTTTGCAGGCAGTGTCAGACAGCGGTAGAGCGTTGTGCATTGGGTTCCATTTCATGCTGAACCTGCTGGCGCTGTGCTGTGTGAACACCCTCCCCACCACAAGTGGGGGGAGGCAGTGGATACGGCATCTACAGGATGAACCGGCTGAGATCGACGTTCTTGGCCAGCTCACCCACATTCTTGCGCACAAAATCACCATCTATTGTCACCGTCTCGCCAGAGCGATCAGGCGCAGTGAAGCTGATCTCGTCGAGTATGCGCTCCATCACCGTTTGCAGGCGCCGCGCCCCGATGTTTTCGACCGTGCCATTGACCTCCACGGCCACCTTGGCGACCGCATCAATCGCATCATCGGTAAAGCTCAATGTGACGCCCTCCGTGCCCAACAGGGCCACATATTGCTTGCTGAGGGCGGCTTCGGTCTCGGTCAGGATACGGCGGAAATCGTCCTCGTTCAGCGGTTGCAGCTCAACGCGGATCGGCAGGCGGCCCTGTAATTCCGGCAGCAGATCGGACGGTCTGGCAATGTGAAATGCCCCTGAGGCGATAAACAGGATATGGTCGGTTTTTACCACGCCGTGCTTGGTGGAGACGTTGGTGCCCTCGATCAGGGGCAGCAAATCGCGCTGCACGCCTTCTCGCGATACATCGCCACCGCCGCTGCGGCCTTCACGCACACAGATCTTGTCAATTTCATCAAGGAAGACAATGCCGTTGTCTTCAACCTGCCGGATGGCTTCCTTGATGACGGCATCCTGATCCAGCAACTTCTCGCTTTCCTCGGCGACCAGTGGCTCATGTGCCTCTTTCACCGTCGTTTTGCGCGGCTTGGTGCGTGCACCCATTTTGCCGAAGATATCACCGATGGAGATGGCCCCCATCTGTGCGCCGGGCATGCCGGGCAGTTCGAACATCGGCATGCCGCCGCCACCGCCTTGCTGCATCTCGATCTCGATTTCCTTGTCGTCAAGATCACCCGAACGCAGTTTGCGCCGGAAGCTGTCCCGCGTGGCCTCGCTGGCGTTTGCGCCGACAATCACATCCAGCACACGGTCCTCTGCCGCTATTGCAGCGCGAGCCGTCACTTCCTTGCGCTTCATATCCTTGACCTGCGCGATGCCTATGTCGAGCAGGTCACGGATGATCTGTTCAACATCCCGGCCGACATAGCCTACTTCCGTAAATTTCGTGGCTTCCACCTTCAGAAAGGGGGCATTCGCCAGTTTGGCCAGACGGCGCGAAATCTCGGTCTTGCCGCAGCCCGTAGGCCCGATCATCAGGATATTCTTGGGCAGCACCTCCTCACGCATGGTGCCCGTGAGCTGCTGCCGCCGCCAGCGGTTGCGCAGCGCAATGGCGACGGCGCGCTTGGCGTCCTTCTGGCCGACGATGTAGCGGTCAAGCTCGGAGACGATTTCACGCGGGGAAAATGTGGTCATG
>JANMLW010000054.1:0-16473 GCA_031372765.1 Hyphomicrobiales bacterium | reverse complement strand
CACCGCGCTTTCCGGCCGAAGCATCAACCGCAGGCAGATCGATTTTCTGGTGAAGGATGGACTGGTTGAACAAACCAGTGGCGGTAAGCTGCGCGTCACACAGGCCGGATTTCCCGTACTGGATGCAATTGTCGCCGATCTCGCAGCCTGAATGCAAAACAGCATATCAAAGGCGAGCATCAAGTCTTGTATAAGACATAAGACCTGCGCTAAGGAGAGACATCATACCCGCTCAGGCGGATCAATTGTCTGATCAACACACCATGGCTTCTGTTCTCTGTATCGGCATTTCCGTTCTCGACTATGTTTTTCAGGTCGACGACATGCCCTTGCGTGCCGAAAAATACCGCTCAAGAGCCATGAAAACCGTGGGCGGAGGCATTGCTGCCAATGCGGCTGTTGCTGTGGCGCGACAGGGCGGTGTGGCCCATCTTATCACGCGGTTGGGCGATGACGCGTTGGGGCGCACGATACTGGATGAACTGGCGCGTGAGGGCGTCCATTGCGCGCTTTCTCTCAAGGCAGAAGGATTGAGGTCGCCCCTTTCATGCATTCTGGTCGACCGGCACGGGGAGCGCATGATCATCAGTTACAGTGATCCGCAGATGCCCGAGGAAACAGATTGGTTGCCTGAAACGCTGCCGGTAGGCCTCACCTGCGTACTGGGCGATACACGTTGGGAAGCGGGCTCCAGCCATATTTTCGCACTGGCCAGAAAAATGGGCATTCCGGCTGTTCTGGATGTTGACCGCAAGCCGGTTGACGAGACATTGATAGACCAGTGCAGCCATGCGGCTCTGTCATCGCAGGCCTGTCTGGAACTCACTGGCGAGCGGGATGCTCGACGTGGACTTGAGATTTTGCGCCAGAAGCACAACGGCTGGCTGGCTGTGACCGATGGGGCACAGGGTGTATACTGGACAGAAGGCAACGGCCTGCATCACACGCCTGCATTTGCCGTCAATGTGGTTGATACCCTGGGAGCCGGCGACACCTGGCACGGTGCCTTTGCGCTGGGGCTTGCCGAAGGCATGCCCGAGGCGCAGGCCGTACGTTATGCCAGTGCAGTTTCTGCCATCAAATGCACACGGTTTGGCGGACGGGGCGGGATACCGAACCGTTCGGAAGTTGATCAATTCCTGAAGGAGCACGCCTGAAATGGTGATGAAAACAACACTTTCTGCCGGTAAATTATGGGGTATGCGCCGCATGGCTGATACTGCCGGGCGCTTCAAGATGACGGCAGTGGACCAGCGCCCGCCGATAAAAAACCCCATCAGGGACAAGCGCGGCACTGCCGAAGCGCCATATGATGACGTTGCAGGTTTCAAACTGATGCTGGTGGAAGAGTTGCAGGCGGAAAGCTCGGCCATGCTGCTTGATCCGCACTTTGCCCTGCCCCGTGGGCTCAACATCCTGTCTCCCGCCAAAGGGCTTATCGTAACCCTTGAAGACTCGGTTTTTGCAGAAACATCCGGTGGCCGCCTGTCTGCCGAGATCGACAGCTGGTCAGTTGAAAAAATCAAGCGTAGTGGCGGCGATGCCGTCAAGGTGCTTGCATGGTACAGGCCGGATGCAAGCCCGCATGTCTGCCAGAAACAGAAGGACTTCACGCAGCGCATCGGTGATGCCTGTGCCAAATACGATATCCCTTATCTGTTTGAGTTGCTGGTCTATCCGCTGGCTGGCGAAGCAAACCAGACAACCGATTACATCGAGATGAAAGCCAAGCACGCAGATCATGTGCTGGAAAGCGTGCGCATTTTTGCCGATGCCAAATACTGTATTGACGTATTCAAGCTGGAAAGCCCCCTGCCAGCAAAAGCTGTGCCCGGACTCAACGGAGAAGGTGCCAAAGAAGTCCAGAAACTGTTTGATGAAATGGGGCGGCTTGCCGGTCGCCCCTGGGTCATGCTGTCAGCGGGTGCGGGCATGGCGGAGTTCCGCAACGTGCTGGAGCATGCCTATGCAGCGGGTGCCTCGGGATACCTCGCTGGCCGCGCAATCTGGCTGAAGCCGTTTCAGCATTTTCCCGACTGGGAAGCGATCCGTCATGGGTTGCGGACAGAAAGCCTGCCCTACATGCAGGACCTCAACCGCCTGACCGATGCCAGTGCCCTGCCTTGGTCAGAGCACGCTGTCTTTGGCGGAAGCACGGATATTGCTCATCCCGATGCCTCGTTCCGTCAGCGTTATCAAGGCTTTGGAGTCTAAGCTGATGGCCATTGGTGTTCTGGCGCTGGCGCGGCCAACCTTCGATGTGCCCTATGCCGAGGAAATGGCGGCCAAGGCTTTTGCCACACTGGACGCAACAGGTCTGCAAACAGTAGGTCCGCGAACCCTGCTGTTTGATGCCGACGCGGCGCGTCTTGCCGCCGCTGAACTCATGCACGAAAGACTGGACGCGCTGCTCCTGTTACAGGTGACTTTCACCGATGCCTCGATGACATTGGAACTGGCACGCCAGATCAAGGCTCCGCTCGCGATCTGGGCTTTTCCGGAGCCCCGCACCGGCGGTCGCCTGCGCCTGAATTCATTCTGCGGCCTCAATCTTGCCGGTCACGCGCTGGGACGGGCAGGCGTTGATTATCGCTATCTGTTCCAGAAAGCGGATGAAACCCTGACGAACGGTCTTGCATGCTTTGCGTCCTGTAAGGGTGCTGATGCAGTCGGTGTTACCATCGCCAAACCATCCGCAGCGGATCAGGCAAAAGCGGAAAGTGTCCTGGCTGATCTGAAAGGTCGAAAAATCGGTCTGATTGGCGAGCATCCAGCCGGTTTTGACACCTGCCGCTTTGATGGCGAGGAATTGTCAGTGCTGACTGGACTGTCCGTTGACCGGTTTGCCTTGGCTGATCTCTTTGCCAGATCTGCAATGACCGGCCCAACCTCAACCGCCGAGCGTCGCAGGGATGTCATGCATCTCCAGGGCATTGACTCTGTTGACCAGACACAACTCGACAAATCCCTGACCCTGTTTGAAGGACTGACTTCCCTCAAGAACGAGAATGGCCTGTCCGCCTTCGCCGTCCGCTGCTGGCCGGAAATGTTCACCGAATATGGCTGCGCCATCTGTGGCCCCATGGGCATGATGAACGGATCAGGCGTGCCAGCCGCTTGCGAAGCCGATGTCTACGGTGCTGTTATCGCCCTGATGATGCAGGAGATAGCGCAGGAACCATCATGGCTGGTTGATATCGTCGATATGGATGCCCGCGATGGTACATCGGTGTTCTGGCATTGCGGATCGGCACCGGCCTCGATGCGTGATCCAGTCTATGCCGCAGAAGCGCAGATTCATTCCAACCGGAAAATGCCGCTGCTTTATCAGTTTCCCCTGAAACCGGGGCGGTTCACCTATGCGCGCCTCAGCCAGGCCAATAACCAGCCGCATCTGCTGGTGGGATCAGGCGAGGTCATGCGCGCGCCCATCAGCTTCACAGGCACCAGTGGCGTGGTCAAGCTGGACGCGCCAATGGACAGGGCCCTGCACGGGCTCATCGGCGGCGGTTATGAACACCATGTCGCCATGGTCTACGGCGATCACACCGGGGCATTGGCTGCACTTGGCCACCGTCTGGGTCTGACCGTGCGGCATCTCACCTAAGAGGCAAGGAGCAGGAAAATAGCATGACACTACGCTATGGTTTGATCGGTGCTGGCATGATGGGCCGTGAGCATGTGCGCAATCTGGCGCTCATTCCGGGCGCTATGGTAACAGCGATTTCTGATCCTGATATTGGCTCGTGCGTGGAAAGTGCTGCGGCTGTTGCCACCGTCATGGGCAAAGCGCCTGTGACGTTCAACAACCATGCGGACCTGCTCGACAAGGGCGAAATTGATGCTCTGGTCATTGCCAGTCCCAATGATACTCACAAGGATATTCTGGCCGATATCTTTGCGGCCAGACACGCCTTGCCCGTGCTGGTGGAAAAACCTGTTTGCACCAACGCAGAGGATTGTCACTGGCTGGCCAGCAAAGGTGCTGCGCACAAAGCCCCGATATGGGTCGCGATGGAATATCGCTACATGCCGCCAGTGCAGGAACTGATGACCGAAATCAGGAACGGTACGGTCGGTGATCTGCAAATGCTGGCTATCCGCGAACATCGTTTCCCGTTTCTGCCCAAGGTGGGCGACTGGAATCGTTTCAACAGGCGAACAGGCGGCACATTGGTTGAAAAATGCTGCCATTTCTTCGATTTGATGCGCCTGATCATGGCCGATGATCCGGTGCGGGTTTATGCGTCGGGGGCCATGGATGTGAACCATCAGGGCGAAAGCTACGCGGGTGCCAAGCCTGATATCATCGACAATGCCTACGTGATTGTTGACTTCCTCTCAGGCCGTCGGGCGTTGCTTGATCTTTGCATGTTCGCCGAAGGTTCCTACTGGCAGGAAGTGATCAGCGCGACGGGAAATAGGGGCCGCGTCGAGGCTTTCATACCGGGCCCTGCCCGTTTCTGGCCCGGCGGGGCCGAGCGCCATTCCGAGATAGAGGTGAGCCTTCGCGACCCCAAGGGGCCGGTGCGCCGCCCAGTGCATGTCGACGAAAAAATTCTGCAGGCAGGAGATCATCACGGCTCAACCTACTTTCAGCATCTGGGCTTCCACAAGGCCGTGACAGCCGGTGGCAAGGTTGACGTGACGCTGGAGGATGGCCTGAAATCCGTGCTGATCGGCCTTGCCGCCGAGCAATCCGCTCGCGAAGGGCGCGCGATCTCCTTGTAGGCATCACGTAAACGCTATTGGCGCTTGAGTGAGAACTCTGTGATCTCCCATGAAACGGGAAAACACGGGATGACAGTGCAGGCAACAGCACCCAGAAAACAGCGGGATATGCGGCTCGATTTCTTCCGTGGCCTTGCCATGCTGGTGATCTTTGTGGCGCATATTCCAGAAAACAGCTGGAATGGTGTCATTCCTGCCCGCTTCGGCTTTTCCAATGCCACCGAGCTTTTCGTATTCTGCTCCGGCTTTGCCTCGGCACTGGCCTTTGGCAGCGTATTCATCAAGCGTGGCTGGTGGCTTGGCACCGCCCGCATCCTGCATCGCTGCTGGCAGGTCTACTGGGCGCATATCGGCCTGTTCCTGATGATCATGGCACTTTACATCGCAGCCAGCATGCAGTGGCCGACCGTCGGCTATCTCGCCAATCAGGGTCTGGATCACCTGATAACCGAACCGGCCCGCGCCATGCTGTCCATGGTGCTGCTGCGTTGGCAGGCGGATTATCTCGATATCCTGCCCATGTATCTGGTGATCCTGCTGATGATCCCAATCATCATGCTGCTGCGCCATGCGCATCCCTATGCACCTTTTGCCGCAAGCATTGCGCTGTATGCCGCTGTCTGGTTCTTCGGCTTGGCTTTACCCGGAGATCCATGGACAGGTCGGAGCTGGTATTTCAACCCTTTTGCCTGGCAATTGATCTTCTTCACGGGGTTCAGCTTTGGTGCCCGCTGGCTGCCTGCCGCAACCTTGAACAGCAAACCCCTGCTTGCCGTTGCCATAGCCTACTTGATCTTTGCCTTGCCCCTTTCTTTCTGGGGCATCAACCAGACATTCCCGCAACTGCTTGTCTGGCACGAATGGTTGCTGCCGCCTGACACCCAGCAGACCAACATGAACCTGCTGCGGTATCTGCATTTCCTTGCCTTCGCCTATGTGGTCCTGAGCCTGATACAACCCATCAAGAGTGGGATCGGCAAAGGTCTCAGCCGCCATGTGGTGATGGTTGGCCAACAGTCGCTTGCCACGTTTATGGCCAGTCTTTTCCTTGCCCGGTTGGGTGGCATTGCGCTTGACGTTACAGGCAGGGACTTCTGGATCGTCTCGATCATCAATCTGACGGGATTGATGGCTGTCGTGCTGGTTGCATACGCTGTCAGCTGGTTCAAATCATCGCCATGGAATGGATCAGGTTCAGAAATGGCCAAGGCCCCTGAAGGCACCCAGCGAACTTCCGTGTCGCCAATGATATCAAACGCCTGACCTTCACAAGTCTGGTCACCTCCCTTATGACTTCAGTAGGGAGACATTGCGTGACGGAATCAGTCATATCTACAGCGCGTGATCGGATCGCTTTGCATGGGCGCTCTTTGTTCGAGCGTGGTTTTACCGTGGGGTCCAGCGGCAACATCTCCTGCCGCGTACCCGGCGGGTTTCTGGTGACGCCCACCAATTCCTGTCTGGGACGGCTTGATCCCGCCAGAATCTCCCTTGTCGATGACAACTGGCAATACATCAGTGGTGATAAACCCTCCAAGGAATTGCCCCTGCACAGCGTCATGTATGAAACCCGGCCACAGACGCAGGCAGTTGTGCATCTGCATTCAACCTATGCCACTGCGCTTTCGCTTTTGCCCGACGTGAAGGCCAGTGACGCCCTGCCGCCCATCACGCCCTACGCTGTGATGCGCGTCGGTAAATTGGCGCTGGTGCCCTACACCACGCCCGGAGCGGACAACGTGATTACCCATATCCGCGCCTTGAAAGGCAGGCACAAGGCCGTATTGCTGGCCAATCATGGCCCCGTGGTTGCTGACAGATCACTGGATGATGCGGTCTATGCGTCTGAGGAACTGGAAGAGACGGCGCGGCTCGTGGTCATCACACGCGGCATGAACCCGCGCATGTTATCCAACGCCAATATCGAAGACCTTGTTTCAACTTTCAATCTGGAGCGATGATCTTGCTGCCACTTTCCGCCAACATTTCCTTCATGTTTCTTGAACGGCCATTTCTGGAGCGTATTGATGCTGCGGCAAAGGCCGGATTTCCGGCTGTCGAATGCCACTTCCCCTATGAGCATTCCATCCCGGTGTTGCGCAAGGCACTGACCAAGGCGGGCATTCGCCTGACGGGCATCAACACGGCGCCCGGTGATCTGGCCAAAGGTGACTGGGGGCTTGCCTGCGATCCCAAAAAACGGGCCGGTTTTCGGACAGGTGTAAAGCAGGCGCTGAAATATGCAGCAGCGCTGGATGTGCCGATCATTCATGTGATGGCGGGCATGGTGGCGGATGCTGACCGCAGGAAAGCCCGGAAGTCCTATATGAGCAATATGGCATGGGCGGCTGATGCGGCAGCCAAACTGAACAAGACCATCGTGTCAGAACCCCTGAACAGCCGTGACAAACCAGGTTATTTCATCAGCCGGTCCGATGATGTGGCGGCCATGATCCGCGAGATCGGCAAGCCCAACCTGAAACTGATGTTTGACTGCTACCACGTTCAGATCATGGAAGGCGACGTGACGCGCAGGCTGGAAACGCACCGTGATGTGATTGGCCATGTCCAGATAGCCGCTGTGCCGTCCCGCCATGAGCCTGACGAAGGGGAACTGGACCATCGCCACCTGTTCAGGACGCTTGAGCGTCTCGACTACAAGGGGTTTGTGGGATGCGAGTACAAGCCAAAAGGCCGAACCGAAGATGGCCTGCGCTGGCGGGAGGCGTTACAGGCCGCCTGAGATGATCAGGGCCAGTGCGCCGCCGCAAAAGGCGATCACGCGGGTCGTGGTCGATACGGATGTCATCACCGGCACACCGCGCAGATAGGCCCCGACAATATCGATCAGCAGGATTGCACCCAGCAACCACATCATGGGCGGTATGGCGGTGACAAGACCCGGCGCATGGAGACGCAGCAGGGAAATCGAGGCTCCGGCAATCACGCCCAGAGCGATGAAGATATAATCAAAACGCATGCATTGGGGTTGCACGCCTGTATGGGCAAATCAAGGGTGCCTGTTTAGCGCCATTCAACAATCTCAGCGATTGACAGCGAAGCATGATCACGGCGATTGTCAGTATGCCTGTGAAGAGTTCTGGCGTTCTTGGGGGACTGTAATGAATAGCGTACATTTTTCGCGTCTTGGCTTGGCTGCATGCGGCATAGTCTTTGGCCTGATGACCAATCCATCAGCAGCACGGGCCGATACGGACCTGATTTTTTGCAACAAGACAGGCTCGAAAATCCAGATTGCCGTGGCCTATGTCAATGCCAAGACCAATAAATGGATCATGTCTGCCTGGCATTCACGCAACCCGGGTGAGTGCAAATCCCACGGTAACGTCAAGACAGGCCTGTTTTATTATTACGGCGAGAAAGTCGGCGCCAACTTCCATTGGCCAGCCAAAGCCTATGTCGACAAGTCTTTTTGTGTGCCCAAGCAGGGCGTACGCGAAATGGCCAACAGCGCCTGCGGTCAGGGGGAGCGCAATCTTGGCTTTCAGGGCAAGGTCGCAACAGCCGGGAAATACACCTTCAGTTTCAATTGAGGCAGATCCTAGCGGCTTGGGATGGCGTTACCCAATACAGTGGTGGTTGTAGAGGGTTGACGCCCAAGCCTACCTGTTTCTTGTCTTGAGCTTTTCTTCCCAGATCAGCGCATGACGCACGATGGTTTCGAGATCATCAAGCTGCGGTGTCCAGTTCAGGGTAGAACGGATGCGGTTGTTGTCTGCCACCAGACCGGCAGGATCACCAACGCGGCGCGGCGAAAACGCCACCGGGAAGTCCTTGCCGGATACCTTCTTCACCGTGTTGATGACATCAAGCACCGAGAAACCACGGCCATAACCGCAATTGAAGGTGCCGTTGGCACCACCCGCACGCAGATGATCGAGTGCTGCCGAATGGGCACGCGCCAGATCGCTGACATGGATGTAATCACGCACGCAGGTGCCATCCTGTGTGGCGTAATCCGTGCCAAACACGCTCATGCCCCCACGCTTGCCCGTGGCTGCCTCCGCCGCCACCTTGATGAGATGCGTGGCACGCTCTGAGGATTGGCCCGTGCGCTGGCGCGGGTCAGCCCCGGCCACGTTGAAATAACGCAGGATGACATGCTTCAGCCCATGCGCGTCGGAAGTGTGGCGCAGCATAACCTCGGTCATCAATTTGGACATGCCGTAGGGCGATTCAGGGTTCATCCTGTCGTCCTCGCCAATCGGCATCTTGTCCGGCGTGCCATAGACGGCTGCGGTGGAGGAAAAGATGATGTTCTTGACGCCATTTTTCACCGCGGCCTCAAGCATGGCTCGTGAATTGACGGTGTTGTTGAGATAGTAGCTCAGTGGATCGGAGACGGAATCGGGCACCACGATGGATGCCGCGAAGTGGATGATTGATTCGATCCCGTGGGCTTTCAGGATGGCGGAGACCAGCGGCTGGTTGCCGGTTTCGCCCACAAACAGGGGCACGCCCTCTGGTATCACCCATTCGAACCCGGTGGAGAGATTATCCAGAATCACGACCTTCTCGCCACGGTCCAGCAGCTCCAGCACCATATGGCTGCCGATGTAGCCTGCACCGCCTGTCACCAGAACTGTCATTGCTCACCCCTGATCCCGCACTTGCGATAGTGTCGTGTACTGAACTATCTTGTTCTTTTGCATAAGCGCATTAGGTTCAAGTGGCGTTAAGACTGGACGGGTTATTGGACCACTGCAACACCTTCCCAACGCCTTTTGCAGGCGTATTTCCGGATTTTTGATCATGGCACCATCTTCCCGGCCACAGCGCATTCGCAAGGCCATCTTTCCTGTCGCTGGCCTTGGTACCCGCGTTCTGCCAGCCACAAAATCCATCCCCAAGGAAATGCTGACACTGGTCGACAAGCCCGTATTGCAGGTGGTGATGGAGGAAGCGCGCGAGGCGGGCATCGAGCATTTCGTCTTTGTCACGGGCCGCAACAAGCAGGTGATCGAGGATCATTTTGATATGGCCTACGAACTTGAGGACTCGCTTCAGAAGCGTGGCAAACTGGATATTCTGGCCCAGCTGAAGGCGGATCGTCCGGGGGCGGGTACAACCTCCTTCACCCGCCAGCAGGAACCTCTTGGTCTGGGTCATGCCATCTGGTGCGCGCGCGATATCATCGGCGATGAGCCCTTCGCCGTGCTGCTGCCGGACATGATCACCATCGGCAAGACCGGCTGCATGAAGCAGTGCATGGATGTCTACAAGGCCGCTGGGGGCAATGTTGTGGCGGTGGAAGAGGTCGATCCCTCATTGACCCATCAATATGGTATTGTCGGCATTGGCAAGCCGGTGGCAAAGCAGGGGTTCCAGATCAACCAGATGGTGGAAAAACCACCGCAGGGAACGGCACCGTCCAACCTCTACATTACCGGACGCTACATCCTGCAGCCGGAAATCTTCAAGATTCTCGAAAAGGGCGAGCGCGGTGCTGGCGGTGAAATCCAGTTGACCGATGGCATGGTGAAACTGATGAAAAAACAGTCTTTCAGCAGCATGACCTACAACGGCATCACCTATGATTGCGGCTCCAAGATCGGTTATCTGCAGGCAACGGTCGCCTATGCGCTGTCGCGCAAGGATCTGGCGGAAGATGCACGGCGCACGATTGCGGCACTCCTGGGATGATAAACAGTGTTTTCACATCCCGCCGAGATACTCAGCCACGGTGAAGATATCCTTGTCGCCACGGCCACACAGGTTCATCACCATCAGATGATCCCGCGGCTTGGTGGGCGCGATGTCGATCACTTTCGCCAAGGCGTGCGCAGGTTCCAGGGCGGGAATGATGCCCTCCAGCGAACAGCAGAGCTTGAAGCCTTCCAGCGCCTCGTTGTCGGTGGCGGAGATGTATTGAACCCGCTTGATATCGTGCAGCCAGGAATGCTCGGGCCCGATGCCGGGATAGTCGAGTCCTGCCGAGATCGAATGCGCGTCCTTGATCTGCCCGTCGTCATCCATCAGCAGGTAGGTGCGGTTGCCATGCAGCACGCCGGGGCGACCACCTGTGAGTGATGCCGCATGCAGACCCGATGACAGGCCATGGCCCGCCGCTTCCACGCCGTAGATCTCGATCTGCTCATCATCGAGGAAAGGATGGAACAGTCCCATGGCGTTGGAGCCACCGCCGATGGCGGCAATCAGCGAATCGGGGAGACGGCCTTCAGCCTCTTGCATCTGCTCGCGGGTTTCCTTGCCGATGACGCTCTGGAAATCGCGCACCATAGCCGGATAAGGGTGCGGGCCTGCCACCGTGCCGATGCAGTAGAAGGTGGTTTCCACATTGGTCACCCAGTCAC
This sequence comes from Hyphomicrobiales bacterium, assembly GCA_031372765.1. Classification (GTDB taxonomy): domain Bacteria; phylum Pseudomonadota; class Alphaproteobacteria; order Rhizobiales; family Beijerinckiaceae; genus JADCCX01. Next base: position 5,407 of record JANMLW010000054.1, on the reverse strand, counting down.
GCAACGCGTCGTTCATGGCGTCCTTCAGGGTCTTGGAACCCGAGACAACCGGCACGACCTTGGCCCCCAGCATTTTCATGCGGAAGACATTGGGCTTTTGCCGCTCCACGTCCACAGCGCCCATGTAGACAATGCATTCCAATCCGTAGCGGGCGCAGAGCGTGGCGGTGGCTACCCCGTGCTGGCCGGCGCCTGTTTCAGCGATAATGCGCTTCTTGCCCATGCGGCGGGCCAGCAGGATCTGGCCGAGCACATTGTTCACCTTGTGGGCGCCGGTGTGGTTCAACTCATCGCGCTTGAAGTAGATTTTTGCGCCATGCTCCGGCTTGCCAGCGGCGGCTGCGATAGCGCGGCAATGCTCGGTCATACGCTCGGCAAAATACAGCGGCGAAGGGCGACCGACATAGTGCTTGAGCATAAAGGCCATCTCGTCGATGAACTTCGGGTCTTTCTTGGCGTCTTCATAGGCCTGCTGCAATTCCAGGATCAGCGGCATCAGTGTTTCAGCCACAAACCGACCGCCAAAAATGCCGAACATGCCGTTCTCATCGGGTCCGGTGCGGAAGGAGTTGGGGCGTGCTGGGGCGTTCATGGCAGGACTTTCAGGATACGGCTTCGCGGGCATTCTCGATAAATGCCCTGATCTTTGCAATGTCCTTTATCCCCGCAGTACTTTCAACGCCAGAGGACACATCGACGCCAGCCAGGGTCACGCCCAGATCACGAAGGGTGCGGATCGCCTCTCCGACATTCTCCGCCGTCAGGCCACCTGACAGCATGAAGGGCATGAACGGATCAAGGTCTTTCAATATCTGCCAGTCGAAGGTCTTGCCGTGTCCGCCGGGATACGCGGCATCCTTTGGTGGTTTGGCATCGAGCAACAGGCGGTCCACATGCGGGCGGTAAGCCTTCAGCATGGCAAGATCAGATGGCTCGGCAATGCCGACCGCTTTCATGATGGGGCGTTCAATGCGCTCGGAAAGGGCTGCACAGCGTTCTGGCGTTTCCTGACCGTGCAACTGGATCAGATCAGGGTTCACCATTTTCATGATGGCATCAATGCCCTCATCAGACGGGTCCACCGTCAGCGCCACCACACTGGCCCTGCCCCGCGCCTGATCGGCAAGACCTGCGGCGGTTTCCAGACTGATGCTCCGGGGGGATTTGCGGTGGAAAACCAGACCAACCATATCGGCACCGGCATCCAGAGCCGCCGCCATGGTTTCGGGAGTGGAGAGGCCACAAATCTTGACGGGAAACATGCCTGACATCATACGCCCAATTTTCCCTGCAATTCATCCTCAAGATGAACGCGAATGATGTCCTCAAAATTGCTTTCCGCCTTGAAACCAAGTCCAGCCGCTCGGCTGACAGCAAAATTGCGCGGCCAGCCCGCCACGATTTTCTGGATGGTAGCGTCAGGCTCACGCCGGATCAATTTCACGGCTTTCTCGCCAGCCACCTTGCGCAACGCCTCGATCTGCTGGCCAACGGTGGCTGCAAGGCCCGGCATGGAGAGATTGCGCCGCGTGCCGATGGCGGCGCTATCCATTGTCGCGGCATGCAGCAGAAAGCCGACAGCTGCGCGCGGGCTGGCATGCCAGTGCATCACGTCCTCGCCCACCGGCAACACGGCTTCCTTGCCGCTCATCGGTTCGCGGATGATATTGGAGAAAAAGCCTGAAGCCGCCGCATTGGGCTTGCCGGGACGCACGCAGATGGTTGGCAGGCGGATGCCTATGCCGTCCATGAAACCACGGCGCGTGTAATCTGCCAGCAGCAACTCGCCCATCGCCTTTTGCGTGCCATAACTGGTGAGGGGTGTGAGGTGGAAAGTATCGCCGATGGCATCGGGAAACGGCGCACCGAACACCGCGATAGAGGACGTGAACAGCACACGCGGGCAATACCCATCCGCAGTGAGTCGGATGGCATCGAACAGATAGCGCGTGCCATCAAGGTTGATCCGGTAGCCCTTATCGAAATCAGCTTCCGCTTCGCCCGAAACAATAGCCGCGAGATGCAGAATCAGGTCAGGCCGCCCGGCAATCAGTTTCTCGGCAGCACCAGGAACGGCGAAATCACCGCAATGGGGTTCAAAGGCAAAGGAGGCACCGGCGGGTTTGACAGCCGCGACAACGTCATGGGCCGTGACCTTGGCAATTTCCTTGCCGCCAAGATGACCATCTGCTGCAATCCGTTCGAGAAACTTGCGACCAACCATGCCGGCGGCACCCAAAACAAGAATATGCATCGTGATTGCTCCCGGTCTGTTGTTAATATTCCAGTGTGAGTGTTTCTATGAGGGAAACAATCATGCGTCGAGATGGGTCATTCCGTTTTTCTGGTTTGGCCTTAAAGTGGCGATAGAGGAGTCACAACCATGACTGCAATCGCTTTTCCGGTTCCTGATGCAGGTATCATTGCCCGCCGGGCTTTCCTGATCGACGGATTGGCCAGACTGGTGCCCCCAGCCTCGCTGATCACCACCGAAGATGAGCGCCGCCCTTTCGAGACGGATGCCTTTACCGCCTACAGGCGCATGCCATTGATTGTGGTGCTGCCAGAAACGACAGAGCAGGTGAGTGCCGTTCTTAAATTCTGCGGTGACAATGGTGTGCCCGTGGTGCCACGCGGGGCTGGCACATCCCTTTGCGGTGGTTCAACCCCTCAGGAAGATGCTGTTGTCATCGGCATTTCCAAGATGAACCGCGTGCTTGATGTGAACTACGCCGATCGCACGATGCGGGTGGAAGCGGGCATTACCAATTTGGCCATTTCAGCCCACGTTTCCGGGGATGGCTTCTTCTATGCGCCCGATCCGTCGTCGCAATTGGCCTGTTCCATTGGCGGCAACATCGCCATGAACTCCGGCGGCGCACATTGCCTGAAGTACGGCGTCACCACCAATAACCTTATGGGCGTGCGCATGGTGCTGCTCGATGGATCGGTGGTTGATATCGGCGGCGATGCCATGGATGCAGCTGGCTACGATCTGCTGGGCCTTATCTGCGGCTCTGAGGGCCAACTTGGCATTGTCACGGAAGCGACGGTGCGGATTCTGCCATTGGCAGAGGGCGCAAGACCTGTTCTGTTCGGGTTTGACAAGCCGGAGGATGCCGGGGCTTGCGTGGCCAGCATCATTGCTGCGGGGATCGTGCCGGTTGCCATGGAGTATATGGACCGTCAGGCGATCGTGATCTGTGAGGACTTTGCCAAGGCTGGCTATCCCATGGATGTCGAGTCCCTGCTGATCATCGAGGTGGAAGGATCAGACGCGGAAATGAACGCCGTTCTGGCGCGTATTGTGACGATCTCGAAAAACCACGGCGTCAAGGTCGTCAAGGAATCCAGATCCGCCATGGAAACAGCGGCAATCTGGAAAGGGCGCAAATCCGCCTTTGGTGCTACGGGCCGCGTGGCGGACTACATTTGTATGGATGGCACCATTCCGACAGGTCAGTTGCCCTATGTCCTCAACCGGATCGACGAAATCGTGAAGGGCTACGGCTTGAGGGTTGCCAATGTCTTCCACGCCGGGGATGGAAACCTGCATCCGCTGGTCATGTACAATGTCAATGACCCTGATGAGGCGCAAAAGGCCGAGGAAGCCGGCAACGATATCCTGAAACTCTGCGTCGAGGTCGGTGGTTGTCTTACCGGTGAGCATGGTGTCGGCATCGAGAAGCGTGATCTGATGGTCTATCAGTTCACCACAGCCGACATGCATCAGCAGATGCGCGCGCGCGCCGTGTTTGACCCGCAGTGGGTGATGAACCCGGCCAAGGTTTTTCCCCTTGAAGGCCGAATCTGAAACCAGAGACATCAGGATTTACGCGTAGAACCTGTTGTCGTTGTAGGTGAAGCCGCGTTTCTGTTCCAGGAACACGTCCATGTCCTCTTTGGGCATGGGGCGCGCAAAATAATAACCCTGAAGACAGTGACATCCGGCGGCACGCAGGAAGATGTGGTGCTCAAGTGTCTCGACACCTTCAGCCTGCACTGTCATGCCAAGCGAACGCCCCAGAGCGACGACATTGTGAATGATCGCTGCCGAACCTGAACCACCACCCCGCTCGGAGCTGAGTGTCTTGACGAAGACCTGATCAATCTTGAGTTTGTCAAACTGGAAGCGCCGAAGGTAGCTGAGCGAGGCAAAGCCTGTCCCGAAGTCATCCAGCGCCACCCGCATGCCAGAATCGCGCAGCTGCTTGATGATGGCGGCCGCCCTGTCCGCATCCCGGATCAGTACGCCCTCAGTAACCTCGATTTCAATGCGCTTGTGGTCAATGCCAGACTCCGTGACCATGCGGATAAGATTATCAGCCAGCCCTTTGCCGCGAAACTGGGTTGGTGAAACGTTGACCGCAATACCGATATCCGGCCAGCTCTTGGCATGCTCCAGCGCAACCTTGACCGTCCATTCACCGATCTCGCTGATCAGGCCGGTTTCCTCGGCCAGAGGAATGAATTCCCCCGGTGATACCGAACCAAGTTTGGCACTGTTCCAGCGAACCAGTGCCTCGACACCGCGAATAGTCTCGCCATCAGCCGCAAAGTAAGGCTGATAGAACATTCTCAGTTCGTCGCGCTCAATGGCATGGCGCAATTCATCTTCCATGATTTTCTTGTTGCGGACATTGTCTTCCATGCTGTTGTCAAACCGCATGGAAGTGCCGCGTCCTGCCGCCTTGGCCCGGTACATGGCAATATCCGCCCGACGGACAAGTTCTGAGTAGTGATCTCCATCTTCGGGCGCTATGGCTATGCCAACAGAGCCGCCGATCACCAGCTCCACGCTGTCGATCATGAAAGGCTGCCCTATGCGCTCGCTGATGGTTGAGCCAATGAGGGCAATCTCCTCCGGCGCGTTACAGCCATCGACGATGAGCGCAAACTCGTCACCACCCAGACGTGCCGCTGTCGCGCGCCCATGGGATATCTCATGCAGGCGTGCGGTGACGGCGCACAGGAGCTTATCACCCATCTCGTGGCCAAAATTGTCATTCACTTCCTTGAAGCGGTCGAGATCGATATAGACAATGCCCAGTGGCATATCATTCCGCCGTGAAATCAGGGCCTCCTCAAGCCGGATCTTGTAGCCTGCCCGGTTGGCAAGTCCCGTCAGCGGATCGGTAATACCCCGGCGCTTGGCTCTCGCCTCCACCTGCTGAATGGCCTTAAGGCCTATTTTTCTCCGGCGAAGAGCGAGCCAGGCCTGGCCAATCGACGCACAAAAGGCCAAACCCAATAGCGGCATCGTCGCTTGTGCTGGCAGTTGTGGCAAGGCAGCTGGAGGATTGAGCGCAAGGGCGGCGCCGATCAGCAGACAGGCCGTTGCTGTGGCAGTCATCATCTCCGCGACAGGCATAAGGCTTCGAGACGGATCGATGTCAGAGGCGCGCAT
>JANMLW010000240.1:0-8051 GCA_031372765.1 Hyphomicrobiales bacterium | reverse complement strand
GGCCTTGCCGCTGGTGGTGGATGTGCGCGACGAAGACAGCGTGCGCTCGGCCATGATCAAGGCTGCCGAAACTTTCGGCGGCATCGATATCGTCGTCAACAATGCCTCGGCAATCAATCTGGCGCGCACACCTGATATCGACATGAAGCGCTATGACCTGATGAACCAGATCAACACCCGCGGCACCTTCATGGTGTCCAAACTGGCACTGCCTTATCTGGCCAAGGCGGAAAACCCGCACATCCTGATGCTCTCGCCACCGCTCGACATGAGCGAAAAATGGTTCTCGCCACATCTGGCCTATTCCATCGCCAAATACGGCATGAGCCTGTGTGTGCTGGGTCTGGCGGGCGAATTGCGCAAGCCGGGCATTGCTGTCAACGCGCTGTGGCCGCGCACCACAATCGCGACGGCGGCAGTCAACAACCTGCTCGGGGGCGACGCCCTGATGAAGGCCTCGCGCACACCGCAGATTCTGGCCGATGCTGCCCACATGATCTTCACCACGCCTTCGCGCGAACTCACAGGTCAGTTCCTGATTGACGATACCTTTCTTGTGTCCCGTGGTGTCACGGATTTCGATCAGTACCGTGTAGACCCGACGCAGCATCTGGCACCGGATTTCTTCGTTCCGGCCGATAGTGTACCACCTGTGAGCTTGAAGCCCTTGTTGTCAGCTTGAAGCACTTGAGCTGATGCTCTAGATCCGGTGGATCCAGTATCTGCGGGGTGATCCATGATCGTTGCTTATATGACCCGCAAGGTGGGTGGGAGCGAACAAACCTGCATGGATCGGCGGGTCATCCCGCATGACGGTGTTGTGCCCGACGAGGCTGTATGGATTGATCTGCTTGAGCCTACCCGCGAGGAAGACAAACTCGTGGAGCTGCATCTGGGGATCGAAATTCCCACACGGGATGAGATGCGGGATATCGAGCCGTCCAACCTGCTCTATTCTGAAAACAGTGCCCGCTACATGACGGCGCGTATCCTGTGCCATTCAGATACCAAGGCACCCAAACTGGTGCCAATCTCGTTCATCATCACGGAGAAAGCCCTTGTGACCGTCCGCTACGACGAGCCGCATTCCTTCATGATGTTTTCAAGTCGCATTGCCAAGCCTGACACTTGCGGCATTCAGCCCGAAGCCGTTCTGGACGGTCTGCTTGAAGCGATCATCGACCGGGCAGCGGAAGTGTTGCGCAAGGTGGGTGACGAGATTGAAATGACATCCCGTGATGTTTTTGAAACGGAGGCTGCCACCTCCGGAAGCGGTGGAGGCTTTCAAGGTATCATCCGACGCCTAGGCCGTCATGGTGACCTCATCTCGAATGTGCGCGAAAGCATGGTCTCACTGGAGCGTATGCTGCTGTATCTTTCAGCCAATATCAGCCGTCCCAAACGCGCCTCGGGTTTTCAGGCGGAATGGCGCACCGCCATCCGCGATGTCCAGTCCATCGAGGAGCACGCCTCGTTTCTGTCGAACAAGATGCAGTTCGTGCTGGATGCGACACTGGGGCTTGTCAGCCTGGAACAGAACCGCATCGTCAAGATATTCTCGGTTCTGGCCGTCATCTTCATGCCGCCAACGCTGGTGGCTTCCGTTTACGGCATGAATTTCAAGACGGGCATGTGGGAACTGGAATGGGTCTATGGTTATCCCATGGCCCTGTTCCTGATGGTCTGCGCGGCGATCATCCCCTACATGTTGTTCAAGTGGAAACGCTGGCTTTAAACGCCCATCGCGCCGCCATCAGCCCGAGGGTCATGATCTGCCAGAACTGACCCGTCAAGATGCTTGATCAGCATTCCGGCATGACCAAAGCTGTCAGCATAGGGTTTCGGGTTTACCTCGACCTCATGGCCAAGCCTCCGCAAGGCCGAAACCAGCGCTGAGTCGATGCGGCTTTCGGTCTTGACCGTGGCGCGTGCCGCACCCCAGGCCTTGCCAAAGGTGAAGCGCGGAGCATGCAGGGCCTTGGTGGGCGCGTCGCCAAACCGGGCATGGCGCAGGAACAGATTGCTGGTTATCTGCGGCTGCACTTCGCCCCCCATGGAGCCGTAGGACATTATCCTGCCATCATTAAAAATAGCCATCGGCGCATGCAATGTGTGGAATGGCCGACGGCCCGGAGCCAACGCGTTCATGGATTTGGGATCAAGCGACAGCCCCAGTCCACGGTTCTGAATCAGCACGCCGGTCTTTGGCAGCACCACACCCGAGCCATACTCCCAGAAGATCGACTGGATCAGTGATACCGCCATGCCGTCGCCGTCTATGACACCGGCCCAGACGGTGTCACCATCCTCAGGAGGCGGCAAGGGCCAGGGTGCCACGCGCTTCATGTCAATCTGTGCGGCCTCCTTGCGGAAGCGATCCCGTGTCAGGTAGTCTTCCGGACTTTCGCGCATGCGGTCAAATTCGGTTACGACCCGGTCGCGGATGGCATTGGCGCGTTTGACGCTTTCGATGAAGCCATGGAGATGCTGAATGGTGTCGCCTCTTGTGACATCAAGCTCATCAAAAATGCCCAGCATGAGCTGCCCTGCAAAACCCTGACTTGGAGGTTGGGGCATGTAGACTGTGCAATCCTTCAAGCGTGCCGCCAATGGCTTGCGCTCGATTGCCGTGTAGCGGGCCAGATCATCCCGAGTGACGGAAGTGCCAGCGCGCTCCATATCAATCGCCATTTCGCGGGCAATATCCCCCCTGTAGAAATCATCAAGACCGGCATCGGCCAGGTGTTGCAAAGTGGCTGCCAGAGCGGGCATCCGGCGGATGCTGCCTGCTTCGGGTTTATGACCATCAATGAAGAACGTCTCCTTGAAGAACGGCAGATCCAGTACCGCCTGTTCTTCCTTGATACTGTAGCGGGCTTCCGAAGCGCCGATGGCGTGACCATCGCGGGCAGCAGAGATGCCGTGATGAAGCAGCATGTCCAATGGCAGCTTGCCCCCATTCTCGCGGGCCATATCATGGGCAATCTGCCAGCCCCCGATAGTTCCGGGAACAGTCAGTGCGGCTTGCGGCCCCCGCACCGGAATAGCGTCAAGTCCCAGCATCTTATAGCGATCAATGGTGGCGTGCTTTCCAGCGAAGCCACAGGCCTCGATATAGCGCACCCGGCCTGAGGGTTCGCGGATGATCCAGAAGCTGTCACCGCCAATACCGTTCATGTGTGGATAGACAACCGCCACAGTCGCAGCGACAGCGATCATCGCCTCCAGCGCATTGCCCCCTTCCTTAAGGACCGCCAGTCCGGCAGCACAGGCCGCCTTATGCGGGGCTGCCACGGCGGCAGAAGAGAAACGGGGCGTGTCCATCATGTTTCCTGAGATCGTGGCCGTTGTTGGCGTGACATGGTTGTCTTGATTTAGTTGTCGTGTCCGGTTGATTGCTATAACTGGATTTTGTCAGAGACATAATACGCAGAAGGCAGGAATTTTCGCATGGGCCGCAGTATCAACAGGCGTAATCTCATCACGATCGTTTCCGTCGCTATTCTGGTGGGAACGGAAATTCTGGGTGCGGCACTGGCTTTGGGCTGGGCACTGGGCGGCGTGTTTGAACTGCCTGAATTGTGGCGGCAAATTCTCATCGGCCTGTTTCTGGTCGGTGGCATTTATGCTGTTTACAAATTCTTTCGCCATGCGGCGACCGTGGAACCGATCTTCAACAAATCCTGACCTCGGCCTGATTTAATCGAGAGACCAGTTGATTGGCTTGTGTCCCTGCGCCTCAAGCCAGGCATTCGCGTTACTGAAAGGCCGTGATCCCAGAAATCCCCTGTATGCGGACAAGGGTGACGGGTGAGCCGAAGCCAGGACATGGTGATGAGGCGCAATCCACATACGTTTTGCCTGCGCATCCGCTCCCCACAGGATAAATATCTTTCCATCAGACTGTGCAGATACAATTCTGATAATCTGATCCCTCAGCGCTTCCCAACCCAATCCACGGTGGCTGCCAGCCTTGCCAGCCTCCACAGTGAGACATGTATTGAGGAGCAGCACGCCCTGCTTGGCCCATGCACCCAGATGCCCATGCTGCGGGCGTGGCACAAACACATCACTCTCCAGCTCTTTGAAGATGTTCACCAGCGAGCGCGGAATAGCGCGGTTGCAGCTGACCGAAAAGGCCAGACCATGCGCATCGCCCGGTGTGGGGTAAGGGTCCTGCCCCAGGATAACGACCTTGACCTGGTCCAGCGGACAAAGCCTCAAGGCCAGGAAAACATCCTCGGGCGAAGGCAGGATCGCCCGGCCATCTAAGACAAGTTGATCCAGCTTCTGCACCAACCGTTCGGCTGATCCATCCTCGAAAAAAGCAAGGCCGGACCAGCCACCGGCATCAGTCTTTTGCAGTGCAGCCAACGCTGCGCCGTAGGTCAGTGTCACTTCAGGATGATCCGTCCATCAATCTTGGCCTGAACGCTGCCCACCTGCCGGATATGCGACATCACCACGCTGGCCATCAGTTTGCCATCAGTCTTGCCAATGACTATGCGACCCCGTGTCAGGGCACCATAACCATCGCCACCGCCGACCATGAAATCATTCGTCGCAACCTTGTACCATGCGGCTGGATCAACGTCCTTGCCACCGATGATGATCGAGGCAATGCGGCTTCCTGCCGCCGCCTTGCTGTCCACGGTGATCACCATGCCTGCGATCTGCGGGAAGCGACCGGCCCGGATATCGATCTGCGACACACCGTTTTCCAGCGCATCCCTGATATCCTTGCCGGTAATTTCCACCATGGATGTGGCATTGCCAAAAGGCAGTTCGGTAAGGATATCGCGCCGCGTGATCCTTGCGCCTGCCGGATACTGCTTGTTTCCACGGATGCCGCCGCCGTTGGTTATGGCGACATCGGCACCTGTCGAGGCGCGGATGGCGTCCGCAATCAGATTGCCTATCGCTGTTTCCTGCGAGCGAACGGAAGCTGAGCGGCTGTCGAGATCAACCGCCGTGGTACCCAGATCAACATCGAGCTCCTTGGATAACTCGCCTTCGTATTTTTTGACGATTGCAAGCGCCTCCGGGTCCGGTGTCACCGTGCCCGAATCGATCACGCGGAAGCGGGGGAGCCAGGTGACACTGCGCTTGCCATCACGCTCGGCAATGGTGGCGTAAACATCGACAGCCGTGACATATTCACCCTCCTCGCCGGATTCGACCATCACCGTGCGGTTGTCATAGACCACGCGCAAATCATGGTCGTGACCGGTCAGCAGCACATCGACAAGGCGCGAGCGGGCGATTTCGAGATCACGGGTGAAATCAGTGTGCGTAACAGCTACGACCATATCTGCACCGGCGTCCTTCAGGGCTTTGGATTGCTCGCGCACACAGGTCATTTCATCAAGAAACCTGATGTCACCGGGCGATGACATCAGCGGTGTTGTGGCTAGCACGACACCGAAAATACCAACCTTGACCGGGCCAAGATCCATGATCTTGCGGTCCTGATGATCGGGCAGCACCGAACCATCGGCCGCCCGCATATTGGCGGCAAAGGTGGGATATTTCGCCAATTTGGTCAGTTTGAAATAGTTCTCCTTGCCGGCATCGAACTCATGGTTGCCCGGCACGAAAATATCGGGCGGCACCACATTCAGCAGTTCAACCGTATGCTGGCCCTGATCGAAGCCCGACATCAGCGAAGGGGAGAACATGTCACCCGCATGGGCATACAGCAGCGGAATGCCTTTGGCGCGCTCAGCGCGGGCAATGGCGGCAAGGCGGGCGAAGCCGCCCCGGCCCTTCACATCCGCCATCTTGTAGATGTCATTGACCAGCAGCAGCGTGAAGGTGGGATTGGTGCCCTGACTGGCAGCCTGGGCGAGCGCCTCCTCGGGCGAGGCAGCCATGATGGTGGTTGCCGCCAGCCCCGCAGCAGCCGCAATGGTAAAGGCCTGACGGCGGGTCATATCCGTGCGCGGTTGATCGCTCATCTCAATCTCCTGTAGTGCGTGCAGCAGCTACAATGGAGCCATGACGGATTGCTGACAAGGGCGGGCTCTGCCGGAAGGCAATTTTCTGCCACTGGCAGATTTTTGTGAAGCCGCTTATGACGAGGCATGATTGTAAAGCCATCTGTCCCAGCCAAAACCACCGTTGCCGAGCTTGTTACACTGCGGGATTTCCTCCGCCACGCCGTCAGCAGCTTCAGGGCCGCTGATCTTGTCTATGGTCATGGCACGACGACAGCCTTTGACGATGCGGCTTTTCTCATCCTCGAAGCGCTGCATCTGCCGGTTGATCAACTGGAGCCATGGCTTGATGCACGGTTGCTGACCGATGAGCGGCTGAAACTGGTCACATTGATCGAGCAGCGTGTGACAACCCGCAAACCTTCGGTCTATCTCGTCAACAAGGCCTACATTCAGGGCGTGCCGTTTTATGTGGACGAGCGCGTCATCGTGCCGCGTTCCTACATCGGGGAAATGCTGGCGGGTGATCTTTTCGGCGACTGGGAGATGGGATTGATTGAGGATTTAACCACGGTCAAGCGCGTGCTGGACCTGTGCACCGGCTCTGGTTGTCTGGCTATTCTTGCGGCAATGCAGTTTCCCGATGCCACCATTGATGCCGTGGAATTGTCTGCTGATGCGCTGGAAGTCGCCCGGCGCAATGTCAAGGAACACGGGCTGGAGAACCGTATCCGCCTGTTGCAGGGTGATCTCTTCGCTCCCCTCAAAGGCGGGAAGTACGATCTCATCATCGCCAACCCGCCCTATGTGGCGCGCGCGGTCGTGGAGGCTTTTCCGGCGGAATACGCTGCTGAACCGCAAATGGCGCATCTGGGCGGCGATGACGGGTTGGACCTTGTGCGCAGGATCATCGACGGTGCAGCAGCGCATCTCACCCGCAACGGCGGTCTGCTCTGCGAGATCGGTGAGGATCGCGCCATTGTCGATACGGACTATCCAGACCGGCCGTTTTTGTGGCTCGACAGTACCGAGAGCACCGGCGAGGTCTTCTGGATCGAGAGAAAAAGCCTGTAGCGGCCTTTCAACCATTCACGACGAGATCGCTTTCCTCATTCTGTTTCCCCTGCTAGAGGCTGGCTTCATTGTTCAGGAGCTTCCCATGCGCCGCGCAGAGGTCACCCGCGAGACAGGCGAGACACAGATCAGTCTCTCACTCAATCTTGATGGAACCGGCAAGACCGAGATCAGCACCGGCATCGGCTTTCTTGATCACATGCTGACATTGCTGGGCCGTCACTCCCTGATCGATCTGACGCTCAAGGCCACGGGTGACCTGCATGTCGATTTTCACCACACGGCGGAAGACGTTGGCATAGCGCTGGGGCAGGCCTTCAAGGAAGCCCTTGGCGACAAGAAGGGCATCGTGCGCTATGCCGATTGCCTGATGCCGATGGATGAAACATTGACGCGTGTGGCGCTCGATATCTCCGGCCGTCCGTTTCTGGTGTTCCGCACCAGCTTTCCCACGCCGAAAGTAGGCGAATTTGACACCGAACTGGTGCGCGAGTGGTTTCAGGCCTTTGCAATCAACGCGGGCGTGACGCTGCATGTCGAAACGCTTTATGGCGACAACAGCCATCATATTGCCGAGAGCTGCTACAAGGGTCTGGCCCGCGTGCTGCGGCAGGCTGTTGCGGAGGATAACAGGGCGAAGGATATGGTTCCTTCCACCAAGGGCACTTTGTCCAAGTAAGCACCAGTCAAAGCAGGTAAAATGGCAATTTATACCGTTCATCTCCCGCCTGATGCCACAACGCCCGATGGCGTGGCCGAGAAGGCGGTTTTCGTGAAGGAGGGATTTTCCTTCCCCGGCTTCATTTTCACGGCGCTGTGGCTTTTGACCAAGCAGCTCTGGCTCCTTGCGCTGGGTTATGTCGCCATCATGGGACTGGTCATTCTGGCATTCACGAGTTTTGGCTGGCCCATACTGGTGCTTGGTCTGGTGCAGGCCTTGATGGCCTTTCTGATCGGCATTGAAGGCCATGAATGGCACCGCCGCAAGCTCGCGAGACGCGGCTTTATCCATGCGGGCACCATCAGCGGGCCAAGCCTTGA
>JANMLW010000185.1:0-10642 GCA_031372765.1 Hyphomicrobiales bacterium | reverse complement strand
GCAGGCACACCCGCTTTGCGGAAATACTTCTGTGCCAGCACATCGCTTGCCACTTGCGACCACGAAGAGGGCACCTCCACGTTCTCAAGTTTGAACACGATCGATCCATCAGGATTGCGAATCTCTGATTTCGTGAACTGGAAATCCATACCCGCGTAAGGGCTCTGTCCGTTGGTTGTGTAGCGGCGCTCGATGCGCATGGTCTTCATCCTTGTCTTGGGCGCTTCATTGCCCACCGAGTTGAACAAACCCGGCTCTCTGCCTGTTTGAACTGCCCTAATAGAGGTCTTTGCGACCCTTGTTATTGCCTCCGAAAACGGCGCAAAATGTTCTCAAGCGCTGTTTTCACTACGCCTTTGCCGCCAGCCCGTATTTGGAAACTTTTTTGGCAGTTACCTGCCCGCTGCGGCTTCTGCTGCAACCTGATCAGAATAAGCCTTTGTAGCCTTTCGCGTCAAGATATTGTGTCGGCCAAGCTATTTTGATTCAACATCTGGTATGCGGCTTGTGAACTCTGGGGATAACTGAAAGGATTTTGTTAACGCTTTGAATCTGCATGAAGATTCAAATCAGCCCTTCGTAAGCGCGGCGGTTGATTGCGCGAACTATCCTGAAAACAGCGTAAATTCTTTATACCACATCGAGTACGCAGTAGCTTTTTATTAAGAAATCGGGTTATGACATGCCGACATTTAAAGCTGCGCTTAAGCTGTTGAAATCTTGTGACAGAGGCCTGATTTGCCATCGAATCGTCATAATTTCCACAGCAGATTCTTTGTCCTGATATAAAAGAATCAACTGTGCAGGCGCTCGCGGCCAGTGGCGATAATGTGCGAATCGTTGGCAAGGCACGACAGTGAGCATGCTGCTGGAAGCATGGTCCGCCTCCATCGCTACTGAATTTTACTATCCTGATCAGACGAAGCCGGGATTTGCGCGCTCTCATCCGCTTGCGGTTTCAGTCCATATGTTTCGGCCAATTGCCAGATATGCGCCGGCACCATGTTCTTGATCTGCCGCGGGCGCTCCCGGCGCAGATGCAGAACGGTTTCCACCGCCTTCATTTCCAACCTTGCCCGCGCAAACTCCAACCCACGCGGTCCAATGCGCGGCATCAACCAACCAACAATGGGCCGCAGCCAGTTCGGCATCTTGCGCAGCGGCAAACCACCAGCGGCCAGTTCAACATTCTTCATGAAGCCCTTGACCGCGCTGAAGCGGCGGCCCGCACTTCCGGGTGTTTGCAAACGCAATTCCTGATGGATCATGCCAAGCATCTCTGCGCCGCGCTGGTTGCGAACGATAAGCCATTGCTCACCTTCGCCGCCCATATATCCAACGGTAATATCAGCCAGACTGTTTGTGTAATCGACACAGGTGCGGCAGGTGAGGGGGAAAAACGTCGGCGAAAGGGTGGATAGCGGCAGCTGAAGAAATGGGATGTTCTGCTTGCGACCATCATCGAAGCGCAATTCAACGTGATAATCTGCCTTAAACTCAAGGTAAGTGATTGTTTCGGGTGCTTTCGACAGAAGACCAAGAAAATGATGGAAGTTCTCTGTCGTGGTGTTGTCCGAGCAGGGTGTGCCGATAACATAAATCCGCTCAAACCCGAGCTGTTGTTCCAGCGCGCGCAGTGCATAGATCTGGCAGGGAATGCCGATCACGCCAATGCGCCGATACCCTGCTTTGCTTGCTGGCTCCAGCAGGGCAAGCAAAGGCGCAAATCCCATCCGCATGCCACGGCAAGAAGCCATGTCTTGCGGGCGTGTGACAATGATTGGCCTTGGTTTCCAGCGATCATGGGGGTCTGGTGCCATGCACAAAATAGCATCCACAGCCCCTGTCTGAAGCAGCGCTTCAGCTATGCGTGTGGTTATGCCTGTCCATTGGGCCCCGGCCAGGGGAGTCTTCAGGGAGGCTTTATGCATCTCCAGATAAGTGCCAAAAAAACGCTCGTCAGCCTTTGCAGGATCGCGAGCCCGTCCGTGGACCCGCTCTTCGGCAGATGCATAGTCAGGTTTGATGAACTGGCAGGCAACGCCGCAGCGCTTTGGCTCCGTTGTGCGTGAAACTCCACAATCCGTGCATAGATCACGGGGAGCGGCTTCCCTAAAATCAGCGGTATAAGGTGGTGCAGATTGCGGTAGTGCCTCTGCTGGGATCAACTGCGCGGTGTCCACGCGGTGTAATCACCGCCTGTCGCCTGCCGTTCGCCCTGTCCCAGTGCCGAACCCTTGGGACGATAAGCCATGGCCGTTCCGGTCATGTTGGCTTCATGCGGCTTTTGCCAATCGCGCGGCTTGTAGTCCTCCTGGGAGGGGGCTTTGTCATAGGTGAAAGCCAGCCAGCCAGCCCAGCCGGGAGGGACACTGGATGCTTCCACAAGATCCCTGTAAATGACCCAGCGGCGCTCATGCCCGAGGGCTTTGTCTTTTTCGCCGTTGCGGGAGCGGTAGTAGATATTGCCGTACTCGTCTTCGCCAACCCGTTCGCCCTTGCGAGCGGTAAATACCTGCATGCCAAAGGTGGAGCCATTCCACCAGGTGAAAAAGCGCAGTGCGAATGTCTTGATACCCATCAATCTACCCTGCCTTCTAAGGCTGTTTTCACTTTGGCTTATGCGGTTTTGCGGTCAGGGTGTCCAGAGCAAGGTTGGGGCAAAAGGCAACTTGCTCCGGTGGCAGATACTGCCTTTTGATGGTGCGAGACTTGTTTATGGGCAACATAATGCAAAAACCTGTCAATACTGCTCTTTTTAGCCTCAATCCCCCATGCTAGATGCAAGCATCATGGTGCAGTCGCGAATCCTTTTTCGATCCTTCGTTCTTGCAGGTGCAGGCTTTCTGTGCGGCCTCAATCCGGCCATGGCAGACAAGTTCAAGAACCCGACAGCCGTGTTTGCCGGTCTGGACAAAATCACAGGCCGCATCATCTCGTTTGAGGTGGCTGTCAACGAAACCGTGCAGTTTGGCGCGCTGCAATTGACCCCAAAGGTGTGTTATTCACGCCCTGTCGCCGAGAAACCGCAGACGACTGGTTTCGTCGAGGTCGAGGAAATAACACTCAGCAATGAAGCCAAGCGCTTGTTTAACGGCTGGATGTTTGCATCAAGTCCCGGACTGAACGCTATTGAGCATCCTGTTTATGATATCTGGCTGACGGGGTGCAAAGGCGCAACCGAGCGTGACCTGATAAAGACACCCGTTGAGGAAGAGGAGGTTGTTGCAGCACCTTCCAATGAAAACGCCCTAGCAAAGCCCCTTGGAGCAGATGGACGTCCGCAGCTTGATCCAGCCGAGCGCGCAGCGGCGGACCGCCGTCGCCTGCAACAGATCAACCGTTCAACCAGTGCCGGGCCTATTTTGCCAGGACAGCCCCTGAGCACAATTCCATCTGGTCCGGTTATCCGCCCAACGCCATCGCAACGCTTCTTCCCACTGTCAGGTGGCGCTGCTCCTCCGATCACCGGCATTGAAAGCGGTCGCTGAAGACTCATCTTAATTTTCTGGAACCTTGTTTTTTACGAAATCAAGGATGTCCTGCGGGTCTGATGCCCATGACCACGTATCCATGGCCGGACGAACCGGAAGCGCTTGGGTCAGAAGTGTCTGATAAAGCCCTTTGTTGATCTCGATAGCCCCAAAGCTGGCAAGGTGGGTTGTCACGAACTGCGCATCAAGCAGTTGATATTGCCCTCGCTTGAGCCGCGCGACAAGATGCACGAGGGCTACCTTTGACGCATCAGTGACGGTGTGAAACATACTTTCACCAAAGAAAACGCCGCCTATGGATACACCGTACAGACCACCAACCAGTTTCCCGGCCTGATAGGCTTCAACAGTATGGCAATGGCCACGGTCAAAAAGGGCGCGGTACAACCGGCGGATCGTCCCATTGATCCAGGTGGATTCACGCCCAGGCGCGGCGCTGGCACAGGCATTGATAACCGCATCAAAGTCCTGGTCGATACGCACCTCGAATGCGCCCGACCGGACGACTTTTGTCAGACTTCGCGACAGGTGGAAGGCATCAAGGGGGAGAATCCCACGCCGCTTGGGCTCGAACCAGTGGAGGGATGGATCGCTGGCGTTCTCCGCCATGGGGAAAATACCGCAGGTATAGGCCCGAAGCAGCATATCCGGCGTTATGTCCTCATGCGGGCGATGTGATGCCAAGGACCACCCGATTCAGTTGCCGCCAGTCCAGTGATCCATTCCACCTGCTGCCAGAAACTTCTCCAGCCAGTGGATATCGTAGTCACCGTTCTGGATATCGGCGTTTCGAACAAGGGTACGGAACAGCGGCAAGGTGGTCTCGATGCCATCAACCACAAATTCGTCGAGCGCACGGCGCAGACGCATCAGGCATTCGTTACGCGTGCGGCCATGGACGATGAGCTTGCCCACAAGGGAATCGTAATTGGGCGGGATAGCGTAGCCCTGGTACACAGCGGAATCGACGCGCACGCCCAGTCCACCGGGTGGATGGTAATAGGTAATCGTGCCAGGCGATGGCCGGAAGGTTGCGGGGTGCTCGGCGTTGATGCGGCACTCGATGGCATGCCCCTCAATCCGGACATCCTTTTGCAGCACGGAAAGCTCTGATCCGGCGGCAACCCTGATCTGTTCATTGACGATGTCGATGCCCGTGATCATCTCGGTAACGGGATGCTCCACCTGAATGCGTGTGTTCATCTCAATGAAATAGAACTCGCCGTTCTCATAAAGAAACTCGATGGTGCCAGCGCCAAGATACTGCATGTCCTGCATGGCTTTTGCGACAATGCCGCCGATCTTCTCGCGTTCCTGCGCGTTGAGGGCAGGCGAGGGGCCTTCTTCCCATACCTTCTGATGACGACGCTGGAGTGAACAGTCGCGCTCGCCCAGATGGATTGCGCCACCACGGCCGTCTCCCAAAACCTGTATTTCGATGTGCCGGGGCTTCTCGAGATATTTTTCAAGATAAACGGCATCGTCACCAAAAGCCGCCTTGGCTTCGATCTTGGCCATCAGCAGGGCATCGGTCAGATCACCCTCCGAATGTGCTACCTTCATACCGCGACCGCCACCACCGGCAGCAGCCTTGACGAGCACAGGATAGCCGATATCGGCAGCTACGCGTTTGGCCTCTGCATCGTCGGTTATCCCGCCCTCGGAGCCAGGAACACAGGGAATGCCCAGTTTGCGGGCCGTCCGTTTTGCCTCGATCTTGTCGCCCATTGTGCGGATATGGTCCGCTTTTGGGCCAATAAAGCCGATCTTGTGGCCAGCCAGAATATCGGCAAAGCGGGCATTCTCCGACAGGAAACCATAGCCGGGATGGACAGCATCAGCACCGGTTATCTCGCATGCGGCAATCAGCGCCGGGATATTGAGATAGCTGTCACGGGCAGCAGGTGGCCCGATGCAGACACTCTCATCGGCCAGACGGACATGCATGGCGTTGGCGTCAGCTGTCGAATGCACGGCAACGGTTGCAATGCCCAGTTCCTTGCAGGCACGCAGCACGCGCAGGGCAATTTCACCGCGATTGGCAATCAGGACCTTGTCGAACATCGGACGTTCCCCGATCATTCGATCACAAAGAGTGGTTGGCCAAACTCAACAGGCTGTCCATCCGTCACGAGGATTGAAACAAGGGTTCCCGATTGTGGTGCCGCGATATCATTGAATGTCTTCATCGCCTCGATCAGCAAAACCTTTTCTCCAGCTTTCACAGCAGCGCCGACTTCAAAAAATACTTTCGCTTCGGGAGATGGCTTCAGGAAGGCCGTGCCTACCATTGGTGATTTGACAGTGCCGGGGTGAGTGACACCTTCAGCCGCCCTGGCAGGCTTTCCAGCAACCGGGCCTGCGACAGGAGCCACAGCCACGCTGGCTGGCATCATCATAGGCTGGCCCATGGGGGCTGCCGCATAGCGCGCCACGCGGATTTTGAGATCGCCCTTGGCAACCTCGATTTCGCCCACATTCGTCTCGGTCAGAAGATCAGCGATAGCGCGGACAAGCCGCGTATCAATGGCAGACGATGCCTCGGTAACAGTCTTCTTTTGCGGGAGCGCTTTTGCCATCAGTCGAATATCCTTCGCTTCAAGCCACAGGCAGATATACCTGTAGCCTTACCTATCAGCATCAGTTCGCCCAAGCGATTCCCGATGAGAGTGTGCAACATGTTGGGGCTCTGTCTAGCGGACTGGAGCGGCAAGGGAAACCCCTCGCAATCGCTATCCCCTGTCAGCAGTCAGACAGGTCAATCGGCAGACCTTTTGGTTAGCGTGCCTTTTTATTAACAAGCAGACTTACCGCATTTACGGATATTGTCGATCCGCAGTTTAAGATCAGCATATCCTACGGCTCCAATCACGATATCATCACCGACGATATAGGACGGTGTGCCCGTCACGCCGAGCGCATCGGCCAACTGGACATTCTCCTCTATAGCGGAGCGGACAGACGGATTGTCTATGTCCTTGGTCAGTCGTGCCATATCCGCCGAAAGCTCCTTGGCGGCATCAAGAGCCTGCTGGCGCCCGATCTTGCCGCGCACCGTGAACAGTTTCTGGTGGAATGCCCACATCTTTTCCGCTGTAAACTGCTGTTTCAGCGCAACGGCGATAGTGGCTGCCTCCACAGATTCCTGGCCGAGAACCGGGAAGTCCTTGGTAATGATGCGCACATTCTTGTCTTCGACGACAATTTTCTGCAAATCTGCGACTCCTTTGCGACAAAAACCGCAATTATAATCGAAAAACTCGACAATCGTCACATCCCCTTTCGGGTTGCCATAGGGCGTGTTGTGTTTTGCCGTGAACAAGGGGCCAGTCTTGTCTTTGATGATCTGTGTCCGGGCCTGATTTTCATTGTCTTTCTGGCGCTTCTCCAGCTCAAGCATCGCTTCCTGGATAACCTCGGGATTCTGCAACAGGTATTCCTTGATGATCTCGCGCAAGGCGCCTTTCTGCGCGTCCGAGAAAACGGGCGTCTGGGCATGAGCGACGGTTCCCACTGGTGAAACCAGCAATAGACTCAGGATCAACAAAAGATATCGGGCTAACATGGGCATGGCTCCAGCAAAGATAAGTTCAGGATTGTTTGGGTTGGTTGACAATGTCATCCGCCTTCATCCAGGCGGGTGTGCCCTCCTTGAGACCGGTTTTTGCACGGCGGGCCAAGCGTCTGGCCTCTTCCTGCTTGCCGGAAAGGATAAACCCCTGAGCCGCTGACAGGGCAGCCATGGCGTCATTGCCCCTTGCCGCATAGGCACGGGCGAGAAAGGCAAATGTATCGGGCGAATCCGGATCACGCTGTGAAGCGGTGGTCAGTTCGCGGATAGCGGCATCAGCGTCTTTTGCATCGCCTGTTGAAACCAGGGCATGCCCCAGCATGGCGCGAAAAAGGGATTGCGAGGGTGCAAGCGCAACGGCCTTGCGCAAGGGGGGCACAGCCTCACGGGCGCGACCGGCCTCGAGCAAAGCCTGCCCCTTCAGTTCCCAGAAGTGCGGATTGTTGGGCTGAACAGCTATAAGGGCATCGATTTGCGTTTGCGCGGTGGATTGATTGCCAAACCGGTAAGCCGAGATGGCACGGGCATAGCGTGCAGGCAGCGACACATCGGTCGGCGCATAGCGTCGCGTCAATTCCTCGGGCCGTGACATGAAACCCCAGAGCTTGGCGCGGGCCATATCATGCCTGATTTTGAGCGCAGGGGCATCGTTCTTGTTGAAATGTGGGCTTCTCTCCGCCTCTTCTTTCAATGACGAAATCCGTTCAGGTGCCATCGGATGGCTTTGCAGATAAGGATCACTGCCAACGCGGCGAAACAGGCTTTCCTCGGAAAAGCGCTGGAATGTTTCAAGCATGCCTTTGGTGGATTGCCCTGTCTGGTTCAGGTAGCGCAATGCTGCCTTGTCCGCCGCCTGTTCCTCGCTGCGCTGATAGGAAAGCAGGGAGCGTTTGGCCAATTCCATGCCGCCCAGGATGGCACCCATCGTGCCCTCACCGCTTGCGCCAACATTGTTGCTACGGGAGCCTGCAACAACTGCGCCTGCACCCAGCAACATGCCAGCAACAGCCAGAATCTGAGCGCGCTCAAGTTGCTCCCGCAAGCGAAACAGATGTCCGCCCGCAATGTGCCCGGTTTCATGGGCCAATACACCGATAACCTGATTGGGCGTGGTCGAATCCATGATGACGCCGACATTCATGAATACCTTGCGACCCGAGGCGACAAAGGCGTTGAAATCCCGGCTACCAACCAGAATGATCTTTGTGGCACCCTCATTGATGCCTGACACCTTAAATACCGGATTGGCGTATTCCCGCAGCAATTGCTCGATCTCGGCATCGCGAATGATTGTCAGATTGTTCTGCTGAGCCAAGGCTGGAATCGGCGATATCAAAACAGCGCAAGCGACCGCGAGAGCAACCACACGGTTCACAATCCTGACCACGGGCCGGACTACAACTGACTTCTGCTTGAAAATCATTGCACGAAACTCATCTCACCCTATGGAACGTGCCAAGGCCGTGGTCAACGCAAGCTGATGGCACACGTTTTCAATACTGCGTTATCAGGCAATAAGAAACTGCGGCAATAGAATGACGAATGAGATGACTGGCATGACGATTCCCAAAAAAAAGCCTTTAGCGCCTTCCGTTTCGCTGCGATCTGATGTTTCTCCATTCATCGTCATGGATGTGATGACCGATGCCGCGGCTATCGAGCGCGAGGGTGGCTTGGTCGTACATATGGAAGTGGGGCAACCCGGTCATCCAGCCCCTGCAACGGCACGCAAGGCCGCAGCTGAGGCGCTTGAGCACGGCAAGGTGCCCTACACGGAAGCGCTTGGCATTCGTCCGTTGCGGGAGCGGATCGCTCGGCATTACCGTGATACCTATGGCGTTGATGTGCCCTTCGAGCGGGTGATTGTCACGACTGGATCATCGGGTGGATTCACGCTTGCGTTCCTGTCGATGTTCGAGCCGGGAGACCGTGTGGCGATCGCTGCGCCGGGCTATCCGGCTTATCGCAACATTCTCAAGGCGCTTTCGCTTGAACCGGTCGAAATCGCCACCGGGATTGACACGCGCTACGCCTTGACAGGTGAACTTGTGGCAAAGATGCATGCGCACAAGCCGCTCAAGGGTGTGCTGGCCATGAGCCCGGCCAACCCTACCGGTGTGGTGATGACACCCGAGGCGCTATCCGGTCTGGCGCGGACATGCGCCGATCTTGGCCTATGGTTTATCTCGGACGAAATCTATCACGGGCTGACCTACGGTGATGCACGCGCTGAAACAGCATTGAAATTCAGTGATGATGCCGTGATCATCAATTCCTTCTCGAAGTTCTTTTGCATGACAGGCTGGCGCGTGGGCTGGATGGTTGTGCCGGAGCGGCTCGTGCGCCCGATCGAGCGTTTGCAGCAGAACTTTTCGATTTCCGTGCCTTATCTGAGCCAGATAGCAGCACATGCGGCTTTTGACGGCGGCGCAGAAATGGAAATGGTGCGTGCAGGGTATGCCCGCAATCGCGCCATCCTCATGGAGGGTTTGCCGCGTATCGGTCTTGGGCGGTTCCTGCCCGTGGACGGCGCTTTCTATGTTTATATCGACGTCTCGGCGCTCACCAATGACAGCATGGATTTCTGCCGCAAGGCGTTGCGAGAGGCGGGGGTCGCCATCACACCGGGCCTCGATTTCGACCCTGCCGACGGACATCGCTTCGTGCGGATGTCATTTGCCGGTACGGAAAACGATATGCACAATGCGGTCGAGAAAATGGGGCGCTGGCTGAGGCCTCAATGAAAAAGGCGGCATTTCTGCCGCCTTTCTTGTCATTGGCCGCCAATTATTCGCCACCAAGGGCCTTCTTGGCTTTGGACCACCAGCCCGATCTCTTCGGACGGTTAGGATCCTCGATTTCAGGTTCGATAACCGGCATTGGTTTGGGCTCAGGCTTTTTCACAACAGTGATTTCCTGCACGACAACCAGTGGGGTCGCGGGTTTGGAAGCCGCTTCGATCACTGGTTCAGCAACAACCTCTGCGACAACCTCCGCTATAACCTTCTTGGCACGGCCACGCTTAGGCTTCTCGGCAGGTTCTGCAACGGCCACGGTTGTAACCTCAACCGCCACTTCCGCTTTCTTGCGACCACGCTTCTTGGGTGCGGATGTTTCTTCAGCTGTGGGTTCGGCAGCAACCGCGAGAGCAGGTGCAATTTCCTCTGTCATGTTGACAACGGCACCACCTTCAGCATCAGCAGTGTTGCCTTCGCCTTCAGCGTTCTGTGCCTCACCCTCAAAGCGGTTACGACGACCACCGCGACGTCCGCGGCGACGGCGACGGCGACCACCGTCCTGTTCGCCATTGTCCGCGCGACCTTCAGGAGGCGATCCGTCGTTCCCGGATAGCTCATCGCCATCCTCGTCAGTGCCGTCTGTTTCTTTCTCGCCATCAGAGTTCTGCGCTGCGCTGACCGGGCGATCACCGCGTGGCTCACGTTCACGATCGCGCCCACCACGACGGCGGCGGCGGCGGGCGAGGCGGGCCCCCATTTAGGAAAAAGGAACTAGCGATGCGGGTTAATAAGACAAGTCTTCAATTTTGTCGTAAGAAACAGTCACTTAGACAAAGACC
>JANMLW010000169.1:0-19116 GCA_031372765.1 Hyphomicrobiales bacterium | reverse complement strand
ATGGGCGAGATCAATAAACTGACGGCTGGTTCCACCGGCAAACTGGACCCGGCTGATTTCGAGCGCACCGTGACCACCCTGATGGGTGCCGGTGGTGAAGCGCCTGTGATCTCGAAGAAACCCGTGGGTGCCTGGACCCATGCGGTGATCGACGCTGCACTGAAATAAGGCAGAGGCGTATTCTTCCTTTCCCCTTTGGGGGGAAGGAAGAGAATATGGAGAACTCCGTGAGAAAACCCATCCTCATCCGTGGCGGCACGGTCATCAACCATGATCATTCCAGCCGCGCAGATGTGCTTGTCGACGATGGCAAGATCGTTGCCGTTGGCGATAACCTTTCCCGGCCTCGCGGCTGCGACGTCATCGAAGCCGGCGGCTGCGATATCATGCCCGGCGGCATAGACCCGCACACCCATATGGAACTGATGTTCATGGGCACGGTGTCCGCCGATGATTTCGAATGGGGCACCAAGGCGGCGCTCTCGGGCGGCACCACGATGATCGTTGATTTCTGCATTCCAGCTCCCGGTGCCTCCATGCTGGCGGCATACAAGGACTGGCGCGCCAAATCCGCGAAGTCTGCCGCTGACTACAGTTTCCACATGGCCGTCACCTCCTGGTCAAAACAGGTGTTTGACGAGATGGAAACAGTGGTGAAGACCTGCGGCATCAACACCTTCAAGCACTTCATGGCCTACAAGGGCGCCTTGATGGTCAATGATGACGAGCTTTATAATTCGTTTTCGCGCTGTGCGGCGCTGGGCGCTATGCCTATGGTGCATGCCGAGAATGGCGACGTGGTGTTTCGCCTGCAGGAGCAACTGATGGCGAGGGGTGCCACCGGCCCTGAGAATCATGCCCATTCCCGCCCGCCGGAGGTGGAGGGTGAGGCCACCAACCGCGCCATCATGATCGCCGATATGGCAGGCTGTCCGCTCTATGTCGTTCATACTTCCTGTCGCGATTCCCACGAGGCGATCGCCCGCGCGCGCGCCGCTGGCAAACGCGTCTATGGCGAGCCGCTTATCCAGCATCTTGTGCTGGACGAGGACGAATACCGCAACAAGGATTGGGACTATGCCGCACGGCGCGTCATGTCACCACCGTTCAGACCAAAGAAGCATCAGGATTCGCTCTGGGCCGGATTGCAAGCCGGATCATTGCAAGTGGTGGCTACGGACCATTGCTCCTTCACCACGGAGCAAAAGCGCTCTGGCCTGAACGACTTTCGGCTTATTCCCAATGGCACCGGCGGGTTGGAAGACCGCATGCCGGTACTGTGGACAGCTGGCGTCAATACCGGTCGACTCACCAAACAGGAGTTTGTGGCCATCACCTCCGCCAATATCGCGCGTATCCTCAACATCTACCCGCGCAAGGGTTCGATCAGCGTGGGCGCGGACGCCGATATCGTGATTTGGGACCCTGCCATGAGCAAGCAGATCACGGCGAAGAAACAAATCAGCCGGATCGACTATAATGTCTTCGAGGGGTTCAAATGCACCGGCGCACCGTGGATAACCATCAGCGGTGGCCGCATCGCCTGGAAAGATGGTGATCTAAGGGCCCAAGCAGGCGACGGCCGGTTTGTCGAGCGGCCAGCCTTTCCTGCGATTCATGTGGCTAATACGACCTGGAAAGAACAGTCAGCACCCAAGCCGGTGCAACGGGTGATGGATTTCGTGCCATGACCACCCTCCCCAATCTCGTCATCAATCCGCAGCGTCTGTGGGACAGCCTGATGGAAACCGCGCAGTTCGGCGGCACACCAAAAGGCGGCATCAAGCGCCTCACGCTGTCCGACGAGGACAAGCAGGTCCACGACTGGTTCACAAGGGCTTGCAAGGCTGTGGGCTGCACGGTGACTGTGGATGATTGCGGCAACATGTTTGCGCGCCGTCCGGGAAAGCGTAACGATCTCGATCCGATCTGCATGGGATCGCATCTCGACACACAGCCGACCGGCGGCAAGTTTGATGGCGTGCTGGGCGTGCTGGGGGCGCTTGAGGTTCTGCGCACCATTCATGACATGGGTTACGAGACCAATGCCCCCATCGAAGTGGTGAACTGGACCAATGAGGAGGGCGCGCGGTATGCGCCGGCCATGCTCGCCTCAGGCGTTTTTGCCGGGGCTTTCACGCGGGATTATTGCTACAGCCGGGAGGACCGCGACGGCAAGCGCTTCGACACGGAGCTGGAGCGCATCGGCTACAAGGGGGCGGAACCCGTGGGAGCCCGCAAGATTGGCGCGATGTTTGAACTGCATATCGAGCAGGGACCGATTCTGGAGGCGCAGGACACCATGATCGGCGTCGTCACCGGTGTGCAGGGTGTGCGCTGGTACGAGGTGAATGTGCGGGGACAATCCGCGCATACCGGAGCCACACCCATGCACCTCAGGAAGAACGCCCTCCTGGGAGCGGCCCGCATGGTGGAGGCCATCAATACAATCGCCATGAACCACACACCTGATGCTGTTGCCACGGTCGGTCTGATGGAGGTCCAGCCCAATTCCCGCAACGTGGTGCCGGGTGATGTGTTCTTCTGCGTTGATCTGCGATACCCCGATGACGCCGTACTGGACCGGATGGAAGACGAGTTCCGGGCCGTTCTGCCCAAGGTCTTGGAGCCTCTGGGGCTGGCATTCGATGAAAAATGCATCTGGTCCAACCCCGCCGTGCGCTTTCATCCCGACCTGATCGACTGCGTGCGCAAGGGTGCCGCAAAATCCGGCTATCGCATGCGCGATATGGTCTCAGGCGCGGGCCACGATGCGGCCTATATCGCCCGCATAGCGCCCACCACCATGATCTTCGTGCCCTGTGCTGGCGGTGTCAGCCACAATGAGTCGGAATCAACCTCGTTCGAAGAATGCGGTGCGGGAACGCAGGTGCTGCTGGAGGCGGTGCTGGAATATGATCAGCGCTTTGCTTGAAATTCTATTGCCGCAACGCATTGGCCTGCAACTGCCGCATGGGCTTCAACAGATAGTCCAGCACGGTATGACGTCCGGTCAGGATATCCACCTGCGCCATCATGCCCGGCACCACCGGTTTGCCGGGACCAAAGCTGGTGGCATTGGCTGCCAGACGCACGCGAAAGTATGGCTCTCCCTTGTCGTCGGCCAGAGCATCGGGCGAGATCTCCAGCACACGACCCTTCAGGCCACCGTGGATTGAATAGTCATAGGCGGAAATTTTCACGACCGCAGGTAATCCCGGCCAGACCTCTGCCCGATCCTGCGGGGACAGGCGCGCCTCGACAATCAGCGAATCTTCCAGCGGCACAAGCTGAACCAGCGGCTCACCGGATTTCACCACGCCGCCGATAGTGTTGATGTGCAATTTGTTGACGATGCCCGCAATAGGCGCCAGCACTTCCGAGCGACGGCTGCGGTCCTGCATCGCGGATATCACCTCTTCCAGCTTGGCTGCCTGCACACCCACTTCGCGGCGCTCCTTCTCGGCCTCGGTCTTGAACTGTGCAATCAGCTGTTCGCGGCGGCGGCGTAATTCGCTCATGGAGGCTTCGGCGCGGGGGATTTCTATCCCCAACTCCTGAACCTTGGCATCAAGCTGCTGCAATGTGCGCTCACTTTCGAGAAGATCATTGATGGAGACTGCCCCCTGGCGCGAAAGACGCCGCAGGCTTTCCACCCTTGGCACCACAAGCTGACGCTCGCGCAGGAAATTGCTGACCTTGGCGCGGAGCTCGGATACCTCCAGTTCCTTCTGGCGCACCTGATCATCCGCCACGCGCAATTGCGCATCAAGACCGTCCACACGGGCCTTGAACAGGTCGATTTCCTTGGCGGCAATCCCACCTATTTCACCCTTCAGGAACGGATCAAGCTCCAGCATGCGGCTGCCGGCACTTTCCGCCTCCAACCGCTGGATCATCAGACGCTTGGCCTTGAGTTCCAGCGCCGTCTGGGAAAGCTCGGCTTTTGAGAAGCTGTTATCGATGCGCAGCAGCGGCATGCCCTCGGCCACCTGCTGTCCCTCACGGACCAGAATTTCACTGATAATGCCGCCCTCGAAATGCTGCACAATGCGGTTGTTGGTCTGCGGAATGACGCGGCCCGCACCACGGGTCACACGGTCAAGAACCGTCAATGACGACCAGACCAGCAGCAGCAGGATACCGACGCCAGCCGTCCACACAAAGGTCACATGGGCCTTGCGGGCGATAGTATCGGCCCGGCGCTCGGTGATTGGCGCTGTTGTGGACGAAAACAATGACATGGCATGGACCTGAACGGGTTGAATTTACACACTAGGGCCGTTGGGTTTACGCCACGTTAACCATGCTGCCGCGACATAGGGGCGCGCAAAAGGGTTTGACGCAGGGATACGCGATGTCGTCCGGGGGAATGACTTCCACATCAGCGCTGCCTGAAGCGACCACACGGATGTTGGGGACGCCATTGTTGGGGAAACCAGGTCACCCGATTGCCGACTTGCGCAGGCTAGCTGCGAGACTGGGCAGTGGCGACGCAAGTGCCTTGACAGACACCCGCGATATCGACGGCATTCCCGGTCCGCAATTGTTACAGGAACTGGGCGATCGACTCGGGCTGGAACTGACACTGGCCACACGCGATATCGCCAATCTGACGAATGCGGACTGCCCCTGTGTGGTGCTGCTTAAGGACGGGACAAGCCGTCTCGTGTTGGAAGCACCTGAAACAGGACCCATAGTCACGGCAGGCGATGGCACAGGCCAGCAGCGTATTGACAGGCGGGCGCTGGCCTCCGCTGCCAACGGCGGTGTATTTCAAGCCAGGCGAATCGAGCGGGATGCACAACAAACCGTCAATCTCTCGGCTCCGGTTCAAAACACAAAGTCCGGACATCCCGTTCTGGCATATCTTTTGAAAGTCTGCGGTCAAAAACGCCAGCTTGTCGCATCCCTTGCCATGGCCGGGTTCCTGTCAGGCCTCATCAACCTGGCTGTGCCGATCTTCACCATGGTGGTGTTCGACCGTGTCATCCCCCATGCTGCGTTCGAGACGCTCTGGGCCCTGATGATCGGTGTTGTGATGTTGCTGGGTTTGGACCTTGCCCTGCGCCATGTCCGCCATGCCCTGAGCGACGCCGTTGCGGTTGCTGGCGGAACGGGGCTTGGTGCGCAGTTTTTCAGCCGTCTCCTGCACGCACCGCTGTCTGCAATGCCGAAAGACACCGGTGCACTGGTCCAACCCTACCAGGACATGAACCAGGCAGCGCAACTGGCGCCGCAGTTCATCGCAGGCCTGATGGTCGATCTGCCATTCTTTCTGTTGGTCATCGGCTTTCTGGGCATGCTTGGCGGCTGGATCGCCGTCGTGCCCGTCATCGGCGCAATCCTGCTGTTTGTATTGCACGGGGTGGCATACGCTTTGGCCAATCGAGATATGGGGGATGAAGCCCGTCTCCAGCAGCGTCAGACGCAGATGATCGTCGATGCTGTCGCGTCCTCCGAGATGATCCGCACCACCGGATCGGGATCATCGCTCCTCATGCGCTGGGAAGAGCGCAGCGACGCCGCAGCCTTTGTCGGCCACAAGATGCGCAGCCAGCACAATTTTGCCGTACATGCCGGTGCCGTGGTGATGCAGATGGTTACGGTGATCACGGTTGCCGCCGGGGCCTATTCTGTCAGCGCCTCGCTGATGACAGTGGGGGCTCTGTCCGCCTGCATGATGCTGGCTGGCCGCGCCATCATGCCGGTCGCCACACTGATGACCCAGGGCTTCAGGCTCAAGCAGTTGATGAACACAACGGCCAATCTTGGACTCTTCCTGCAAACACCGTCCGAGCATGGCAGCGATACCTCGGGCAAATCATCTGCTGTCACAGGCGCGTTGCAGGTCAGCAATATCAATTTCCGCCATCAGGGCGGTGAACTGGATGTTTTGACCGGATTGTCCCTCAGGATCGCCGAGGGAGAGCGGGTTGCCATCATCGGCAAATCCGGTTGCGGCAAGAGCACATTGCTGAAACTTTTGGCCCGGTTGCACGAGGCGCAGACCGGCTCGATCCATATTGGCGGCAGGGATATCCGCCAGATAGACCCTCACATGTTGCGCCAGTCCATCGCCTTGATGCCACAGGTGCCCCATCTGTTTGATACCACATTGGGCCAGAACATGACCGCCGGTCTGGGGCCTGTTGCCGCTGACTGGTTTGACCATGTGGCTCAAATTACCGGTGTGGCGGATTTTGCCAATCGACAGCCTGCCGGTTTCAGCCTTGAGACAGGCACGGGCGGCAACCGGCTGTCCGGCGGCGAGCGGCAGTCCACCGCATTGGCACGGGCCTTGATGGGCAAGCCTGGTTTTCTGTTGCTGGATGAGCCAACCGCCGCCATGGACAACGAGCGCGAGGCACGGATCGTCAAGGCACTTGCGGTCGAATTGCAACAGGGTGCGTTGCAGAAAACCGGCCTTGTCATCGCTACGCACCGCATGCCCATTCTGGCGCTCGTGACCCGAATTATCTGGCTCGATGGCGGAAAAGTTGTTGCTGATGGGCCAAAAGACGAAATTTTTCGTAAGTTTGGCCTCGCCGCCTGAGCGGCATCCATCAGGATTATCAATCCGTTAACCATGTTTGGTTGAAGTGGAAGAAGTGAAGCCGATGCTTCGCGCAAGGAGAAGAGGGCCATGAGCAATGTCCTGTTATTTCCCGGCGCCAAAAAGCTGAGCGGGGACAGACCAGCGACAGAACAATCGCTTTCCGGGAAACAACCGGAAATCCTGCTCTTCACGGGTGTGCGCTATGAGCGCCATCCCGATGAGGACCCGCAGAATGCGGCTCCGGAAACTTTTGGCAGGGATAATACCCAGTCGCCTCGCCGCCGTAAGGCAAGGCGCAGGGCGTGAAAGCACGTGCCTGTTCGATCAGACCAGTGTCTGCGTGGCTGACTGCCGCGTGCCTTGGGCTGTTTCTGTCCGCCTGCAGTTCCTACCATACAGGTGATTTTGGGCGCCGTGCCGACAACGTGGTGACCGGCAGTGTTCTGCCCAAGGCAGGCATCGCGTCTGCCTGGCTCAGGGGTGAACCGGTCTCGCTCTATCCTTTCACTGATGACGAGATTGAACTACGCGACCGAGCATGGCGGTTTCTCATGCCAGTCCACGACAAGGCCAATCTCCAGATGAAACTGGCGGAGCTGAGCTATTCGCGCGTCCTGCCGCCCATTCCTCATTCCGGCCAGAACCATTATCACTTGCTGCTGATGGCAGAGGATTATCGCTCCGTCGCCTCACGTTACCAGAAGATCGGCGCGGACATCGAGGCTGACCGATTGCTGATGGTGCCATTCTCGCAGGCTGCCGCGCGGGTTTGCGCTGCAGACCGTGTGCGCGTGCAGAGCCTCACCCATGTGAAGCATCTGACGCCTGTTCAGCGCGAACAGGCAACCACGCGGGTGGTTGAAAACCGGGTGCTGGTGGACTGGGTGCGCCGGGACATGCGCGATAAGGCTATGGCCTATCGTTACGCGCTCGAACACGTCACCATCGAGGCACCAATGCGTCAGGCGATTCATGCCGAACAGGCCCTTATTGCGCTGGAGAGCGCCCAGCAGACGCTGGATTACTGGGATGGTTGCGGTGAAAACCCCGTTACCCTGCCGCCCGGAAGGATTGGCGCGTCGCAAGCGCATATCCACACTGGTCGCGAGCGCTATGCGCCGGCCAGTCCGAAAGCCATCGAGGACGGGCGCGGACGGTTGGACGCGACCAGACCACCGAAATAGTGATGTCAGATACTTTCTTTAATCCCTTCCAGGTCCGTGCCCTGCCGCATGCGCAATGCGCACCGCGACAGCGGCAATTGTCTCGATCAGGCTGCTGTTGGGGGATACTGGCCAGCTGGCGTTGAAATGCAGGTCAGGCAGTTTCACCGGCGTGCTTATTTCAATCAGCTGGCCCGACCGTATCTGATCAGAAACGATGGCGCGGGGTATCATCGCGATACCCATTCCCTTTATCGCCATGCTGACAACGGGAGCAAGAGAGGCGCTGGCATGCACACGCACGGGGTCAAGATCGTGCTTGTCGATCAGATCCCGCAGCGCCGTGTAAGGGGCGGTCCGCCGTGCGAATGTGATGATGGGATGCCTGGCCAGTTCAGCCAGTGAAACAGCGGCTGCCGGCAATGCAAGTGCCGGACTGGCCAGAAACACAAGCGGAAAACTGGAGAGGGGCAGGTTGCGCACCGTGGGCAGGCTGACAGGGCCCAGCAGGAATGCCAGATCAAGCTCATGCGCCACAAGCCGGTCTCTCAGGTTGGATGAGATATCGACATCGATCTCCAGTTCCAGTTGGGGATAGAGCGCATCCACCTCCTCAATGAACTGCGGCAGCCAGGTCTGCACGATGGACTCGGCTACACCCAGTCGCAGCACACCGCGCAGCACCTGCCGCTCCACCAGTTCAACGGTCAGCTGTGTGTGCAGCCGCAGCAGGCGCTCCACATGCTCCAGCATCTGCCGGCCCTTGGCGGTGACACTGACAGAGCGGTTGTCGCGTTCCAGCAATTGCGCGCCGACTTTTGCCTCCAGCTGCGCGATGCGTTGGGAGACAGCGGGCTGCGTGGTGTTGAGCTTGGTCGCAGCGGCGCGAAAACTTTTCAAGGTCGCCACCCAGTAGAAGGTTTCGAGGCTTTTCAGATCTAGCAAGGCGCAGTCTTCCGGTTTGAAACAACGATAAATTTTACTTATCATGCCATATAAGAAATGACAATTTGACGCAGCCTGCAGTCAATGCTCCGATAAGGCTCGTAACCACGGGGCCTTCACCCATGCAATCCGCGACAAGCCGCCAGCGCAACGCGATCCTGCACGATCTGACCCGCCCTGAAGGCGTGCGTCATGCGGCGCGCGCCGGTAATTTTGATGGCTCCACCTCGGGCCACGCCTATGGCTATGTGCAGGGCAATCTGGCTATTCTGCCCGCTGACATGGCAGGAGATTTTCTGCGCTTCTGTCAGCGTAATCCCAAGCCCTGCCCCATCATTGGCATGTCCGAGCCAGGCAGTCCCGCCATTCCCGCTCTTGGGCTTGATCTTGATATCCGCACCGATGTGCCGCGCTACCGCATCTGGCAGGACGGCGCGGTGGTTGATGAGCCTGCCGACATCATGCGCTGGTGGCGCGATGATCTCGTGACTTTCGTGCTGGGTTGTTCCCACTCCTTCGAGGAGGCGCTGATCGAGGACGGGCTATCCCTCCGCCATATAGAGGCGGGCGTCACCGTGCCGATGTACCGGACATCCATCCCCTGCCAGTCCGCCGGACCTTTTGCCGGGCCACTTGTGGTGTCGATGCGCCCTTTCAAACCGGTGGATGCCATTCGTGCCATCCAGATCACCACGCGCTTTCCGGCCGTTCATGGCGCGCCGGTGCATATCGGGCGGCCTGATCTCATCGGCATCGCTGATATCAACCAGCCGACATGGGGCAGCGCTGTCACCCTTTCTGATGATGAAACACCGGTATTCTGGGCCTGTGGTGTCACGCCGCAAGCGGTGATTCAAGCGGCCAAGGTGCCGTTTGCCATCACACATCTGCCAGGCCGCATGCTTGTGACGGATATCCGCAATTCCAATCTGGCCGTGTTGTGAGGGAGGCATGAACCTCGTACCCCATCCAGGTTTCGGTTTGTTTGCAAAGGCGCACCGGGAGTTTTTTGACGCACTGTCCCAGGATGGCTGGACTCCGGTTGCGGGCTATCACGGGGTTGACGAAAAGATATTGTCTGGAACGCTGGATATCCGCGGTGGCCAGGGTTCCGTGACGCGGCTGGCGCGATGGGCACCGGGCGCGCGTGTTGCGCATCCGGTCTCGCATCTATGGTGCGAGGAGGTTTTCATTGTGTCGGGATCCCTGGCGATAGGCTTGCCTGAGGACAATGAAGCCAGGCATCTTGCGGCAGGCACATTTGCCTGCCGTCCGGCAAACATCATTCACGGCCCGTTCTTCAGCCGCGAAGGCTGCGTACTGCTCGAGTTCTTGTATTTTCCGCCAACCTGCAATTGAAACCCAACAGGAGTAAACCATGACTGTTCTACGCATCTCGGCAGCTGTTGCTGCAAGTCTGTTGATTTCGGGGGTCGCGCAAGCGCAGGGCCTGCCAGCCGGTCCACCGGTAAATCTGCAGATTGTCACGCAGCCCGGTCCGCAGTTTCCGCAATACACCCGGGTTGATATTCCCCTGCTGCGGGAAGGCCTTCCAGCCAAAAGCGGCGGTCGCATCAAGGTCACACTGGCCAGCTGGCCGGAGCGGAACCTGAACGGTCCGGAGATCATCCGTCTTGTCCGCGCCGGACAGGTGGATATCGGGGCGGCACCCCTGCCGACGGTTGCCGGCGAAGTGCCACTGCTCGATGTGGTGGATCTGGCCGGGCTGAACCCGTCCGTCCAGCAGGCCCGCAAGATGGCGGATGCGATGCTGCCGGAAATCAACAAGGAGCTGGAGCGGACAGGCACGCGCATCATCGCGACCTATCCCTTTGCCGCCCAGGTGTTCTTCTGCCGCGACAAGATCACGGGCCTCGCCGACCTCAAGGGCAAGCGCATCCGCACCAGCGGCGGCTCTCCCAACGACATGATGACGGCGATTGGCGCACAGCCTGTTTCCATCGGCTTCCCGGAAGTTTACGGCGCGCTTGAGCGCGGCGTGGCCGATTGCGCCATGACGGGCACATCCTCGGGCAATTCAGCCCGCTGGTATGAGGTGACACAGACGCTTTACACCCTGCCGGTGGCCTGGGCCGTCTCGGGCTATTTCATCAACATCGCCTGGTGGGACAAACTCGATCCTGCCGTGCGCGACATGATCGGCAAAACCATGAAAGAGGTGGAGGATGCCCAGTGGGCACTCGCGCTTGAAACCACCGATGATGGCATTGCCTGCAACGGCGGCAACAAGGAAGGCTGCAAGATCGGCAAGCTGGTCGACACCAAGCCGATGACCGTTATCAAGCAGACCGATGCTGACCTTGCCGTTATCCGCACAGCTTTGACAGGCACGGTTCTGCCGGCATGGGTGAAGCGTTGCGGTGACAAGTGCGCCGAGATCTATAACCGTGTTGCGGCCCCGATCACGGGGATCAAATACGAAGCGAAGTGATGCGCTAGCTTATCCCTCCCTTTTGGGGAGGGTGGCGCGCGCAGCGTGACGGGTGGGGCTTACGGTCTCTGGAATGTGCGCCAGAAGCCCCCTCCGTCCCCAAGTTTTTTTACTTGTAGGTTTGCCACCTCCCCCAAGTGGGGAGGATCAACACTGCACTTGATTTCTCCCTCAAGTGGGGAGGATCATTCCCCCAACTCCGACTGGAACAACCATGAGCATGTCTGGACTGGCCGACATGGCCGGCTACCTGCGCCGTCTCACAGAACGCGGCACTACCCTGATGGGTTATATTGCAGGCTGGGGTTTCATCCTCTGCGCCTTCTTCATCAGCTTTGATGTGCTGGCACGCAAGTTTCTGGGCTTCAGCTCCCAGGCCACGACCGAGATTACGTCCTACATGCTGGCGCTGGGTATCACCTGGGGTCTTGCCCACACGCTTACCTTGCGGGCCCACGTGCGGATCGATCTGCTTATCAATAAACTGCCCACACGGTTGCGGCACTGGATGCATCTGACAAGCCTGTTCGCTCTTGCCGTGTTCGCCGGGTTTCTGGCCAAGGCGTCCTATGATCTGGTGGATGAATCGTTGCTGTTCAGGGCGACAGACACCAGCGTGCTGAGCATTCCTCTCGCCTTGCCGCAGGGTCTTTGGGCCTTTGGTCTGGCAGTTTTTGCGCTGTTGATCATCATCATGCTGTTTGAGAACCTGCTGCTCATTCTCGCCGGCCGGGGAGCCGAGGCGGAAGCCAATCTCACGCCGCGCACCTTCACCAAGGATGTTGACGAGGCGCTCGAAGCGGTCGGCGTCAAGGGAGCACCCACGCAATGATCGCGATTATTTTTCTGGTCATCCTCCTGCTGATCATGATCGGCTTGTCACTGACAGGGGCAGGACCGCAAAACCTCGTCATCGGCGAAATCGTCATGCTCCTTGGCCTGTTCGCCGCCTTCTTCGGGGCGGGTATCTATATCGGTGCGGCGCTTGGCGTTCTCGGCCTGATTGTCGGCTTCAGTTTCTCTGACCGGCCATTCTGGCTGTTCCTTGGCCAGACCATCTGGGGGCCCTCCTCCAGCTTCGTTCTGGTGGCGGTGCCGCTATTCCTGCTGATGGGCGAAATCCTGCTGCGGGCGGGCCTGTCCGACAAGCTCTACCGCGCCCTGAATGTCTGGCTCAACCGCCTGCCCGGCGGCCTGCTGCACACCAATATCATGGCCTCGGGCGTGTTTTCAGCCATCTCCGGCTCGTCAGTGGCGACGGCTGCCACCATGGGCTCCGTCGCCCTGCCCTTTTTCAAGGACACACGCTATGATCCCAAGATGGTCATGGGGTCGCTGGCCGCCGGTGGCGCATTGGGCAATCTCATACCACCGGGCATCACCTTCATCATCTATGCGCTGATCACCGAGCAGTCGGTTGGCCAGCTTTATCTGGCAGCGGTTGGTCCCAGCATTCTGGTGGTCGTTCTGTTCACGCTTGTCATCCTCGCCAAGGCGAAATCCTCCGCCCCCATTGATGGCAACCTGCCGCGCATTCCGCTGCGCGAGAAACTCCGCGCTACGAAAGACCTCATCCCCACTGCACTGCTTATCCTGCTGGTGCTGGGTACCATCTACGGCGGGCTGGCGACAGCCACGGAGTCGGCGGCACTGGGCGTTGTCGGCGCAATTTTCTTTGCAGCACTTGAAAAGAAGATATCCTTCAAGATGCTCAATACCTGTGCCGAGGCGACTGCGCGCAACACGGCAATGATCGGCTTGATCCTCTTCGGGGCTTATCTCCTGAACTATGTCTTCACAGGGCTTGGCGTACCGCAGGCACTGGCAAAAGTGGTGGGTGACCTGCCTCTGCCGCCCTGGGCGATCATGGGCCTGATCATCGGGTTCTATCTGGCTCTGGGCACGTTCATGGAGGGTTTCTCCATGATCATCACCACCATTCCAGTCATATTCCCGGTGGTCATGGCACTGGGGTATGATCCGATCTGGTTCGGCGTCATCGTCACCATGCTGGTGGAGATCGCGCTGATCAGCCCGCCCGACGGCACTGTGCTCTATGTCCTGCACGGCATGCGCAAGGACAAGGGGCCCATCACCGATGTCTTCAAGGGCGTTATGCCGTTCATGACTGTCTATATCTTTGCCATAGGTCTGTTGATGGCCTTTCCGTCCATTGCGCTGTGGTTGCCAAAATGGGTTATGGGATAAGACAATGACAGCGCATCTCCGGTTCAACTGCCATTCCAGGACAGGCAGCCAAGTGGTTGATGCCGCGATCCACACACTTGTCATCGCAGGGTGGGCGGGGCGCGACGAAAAAGCGCTGCGCCACCACATCGAGGAACTGGCGGCTATCGGCGTGCCGCGCCCTTCCTCTGTGCCGGTGTTTTATCGCGGTGCCGCTTCGCTGCTGACGCAAGGCGATCAACTGGATGTGCTGGGGCCGGACAGCTCTGGCGAAGTGGAGCCGGTAATCGTGGCGCTGGAGGATGGTCTGTGGCTTGGTGTCGGATCGGATCATACCGACCGCAAGGCGGAGACCTTCGGCATTGCGCTTTCCAAGCAGATGTGCGGCAAGCCTATCAGCCGCGATCTGTGGCGGCTTGATGAGGTGATCGACCGCTGGGACTCGCTACTGATGCGCGCCCATGCCACCATCGATGGCCAGAGCGTGCTCTATCAGGAAGGCAAGCTCGCCAGTCTTCGCCCACCGGCTGATCTTATCGGCAAATGGGCAGCAGGCGGCGCATTGAAGCCCGGCACCGTCATTTTTGGCGGCACATTGGGTGCTATTGGCGGCATTCGACCTGCTGCGCATTTTGCCATGGAAATCAGCGACCCGGCGACAGGGCGCAGTCTGCGCCACGCCTATGCCAACATGGTTTTGCCGGTCGTTGCCTGAGATCAGAGCAAGCCTCAAATCTCCTCATGCTGAGGAGCGGCAAAACCGCGTCTCGAAGCACGCACCGTGCTTGTGCAGGCAGCCAGCACCGGAAGAAGGAGCATACAACCATTTTGCGTGCTTCGAGACGCCCCTTTGGGGCTCCTCAGCATGAGGAAATCAGGGTTCCCGCTCTCATGATCCGGTTGCGCCGGACACAGCAGGGAATGCCCCTCCGCTTGCCATATGCCCATTTGGCTGTAACATTTTGTATCAGGAAAATATTTTGACGTTTCTTTGAACCCTTTCGACCCATGCCGCGACCAATGGAGGCAAGATGGTCACCAATTCAACAGCATTACAGTCCACTGCGGACAATGATCTGGTGATCCGGATTGCCGATGGCGATGAACTCGCCATGCGGGTGCTTTATGCAAGGCATCAGTTGAAGATCTACCGTTTCGTGTTGCGCCTCGTGCGTGACGAAATGGCGGCGGAAGACACGATCAGCGAGGTGTTTCTCGATGTCTGGCGACAGGCCGGGCGTTTCGAGGGGCGCTCAAGTGTTACAACATGGCTGCTCGCCATGGCCCGCAACAAGGCCTGGTCTGCCCTGCGCAAGCGGCGGGAGGCTGGCATTGACGAGGGCGTGGCCGAACAACTGGAGGATGAATCCGATGATCCGGAAGTGGTGGCACAAAAGGCGGACAAGGGTGCGGCTATGCGTCGGTGCATCGAAAGGCTCACGGTTGATCATCGCGAAGTGATCGACCTTGTCTACTATCAGGAAACATCACTGGAAGAGGTTGCGGTCATTCTGGATATTCCGGAAAACACCGTGAAGACCCGCCTTTTCCATGCCCGCAAGAAACTCTCCGAACTCCTCAGGGACGCCGGAATTGACAGAGGTTGGCCATGAACACGATTGAAAAATCTGACAGGGAGACAAGTGACATCGAGGGCTTGCTGCCCTGGTATGCCACCGGCAAGATCAACGCAGCTGACAAGGCGCGCATTGAAAGAGCTTTACTGACCGATCCAGAGATCGCCCGCCGCCTGGCGATTGTCCGTGAGGAAATGGGCGAGGTTGCCATGCTGAACGAGCGCATCGCAGGACCATCCAGCAAGGCACTGGACCGTCTCATGCTCGCTGTTGCGTCGGAGCCAAGGCAAGCCCCTGTCTTGAAGCGTGCAAGACAGGGCCTGCTCGAATGGCTGGGCGACACCTTGCAGGCCTTCTCTCCACGCACACTGGCGCTAGCGGCCTGTGCAGCTGTTACGGTTGTGGCCTTGCAGACTGCCATGCTCGGCGGCCTTATTGGCGGCCCGGATGGCACCGCGCGTTATGGCACGGCGTCTGCGCCGTCTCAGGGCATTACCTCCGGAAGTTACGTCATGGTCGCATTTGCCCCCGGTGCAACCGCTGCTGATATCACCGCGTTCCTCAAGCGGTTTGATGCCAGCATTGTCGAGGGTCCACGGGCCAGCGGCCTGTTTCGACTCAAGGTGGGCGGGCAGAGCTTGAGTGCTGCGCAGCTGGACGTCATTCTGGCTGGCATGAAGAAAGAGACGGCTATCGTCGTGATGGCGGCGACAATAAACTGAAGACTTGTTTTTTCGCACAATCGGCAGATGATCAATCACAGAGGGTAACGCGATGATACGGTTCCCGGTTTATCTGACAACAAGCAACGTCAAAAATGGCAATCTGTATCGCCGTCTCTTTGTGGCGGGTTTGCTGGCAAGCTCCATCCTGTCGCCCTGGTCGGCATCAGCACTTGTTCCGGTCGCCCAGGATCTGCTGCCGGATGCGCTGATCGAAACCGTGCAGTTTCGCAACAATAATCAGTCCGGGGGATTTCGCGACGGCGGCTTCCGTGAGGGCGATCTTTACCGGTCGCAGACCTCAAGACCGCCGGTTGTCCGCCCGCCAACAGGAAGACCCCCCGTTGGGCGCCCCCCGGTTGGCGAACGCCCAGATGGCAGGCCCCCAAGTCGGCCCGGTGGAGGCGGCTGGGGAGGCCCAGTGATCTATCCAGATTTCGAACCGCGCCCCCGTCAGCGTCCACCCGTCGTTGTGGAGGATGATTACGAGGAATACGTGCCTCGCCCGCGCCGTCGTCCGAGGCCCGTTATCGTAGAGCTGGATGATGAACCGGTTGTCCGGCGTCGCGCCCCACGCCGTGCAACGCCGCCGGTTGCTGCAATGCCGCCGATCACACGACCGCCGGTTCAGGCGGCAAGACGCCCCCCTCCCCGTTTGCCACCCGTACTTGTTCCGGTTGCCACCGAGCGCCGTCTGGTGCGTGATGAGGTGCTGGTGGAACTGAAGGACGGCGTGACAGCCGATGTTGTGGCCCGCCGCCACAGATTGACTGCCCTTTCCACCGAACGCTTTACCCTGGCCAATGTCACCGTGGTCCGCTACCGCGTCGAAGGCAATCGCTCGGCCCGACAGGCACTGGCGACGATGGCAGGCGACACGCGGGTAGCCGCAGCTCAGCCTAACTTTATCTATGCCTTGCAGCAGGATAAAAAACCTGAAGAACAACAGGCCGTGCCTCTGGAAAGCGCACAGGCTGTGATCACGACTGTGCCGGATGGCGAACTGTTGCCGATCGTGATCCCGTTGGATGAGACAAGTGCACCGCAGCCAGCGAATGTTCCCGCTGCGACAACAACTGTTGCGACAGCCGTCTCCATCCCGGTCGAGCGCAAGCCGCAATACAGCCTTGGCAAGATGGGCATCAGTGAAGCACATCTGATTTCTAAGGGCAGCAAGATACGCGTGGCCGTGATTGATACGGCGGTCGATGAACTGCATCCTGAACTTGAAGGCGTTGTCACGCAGCAGTTTGATGCCATTGGAGATGCTGCAAAGGGCGGCAACAATCACGGCACAGCCATGGCTGGGGCCATCATCGCCAAATCTGCACTGCAAGGTGTCTCACCTGCAGCGGAACTGCTGGTGGCGCGGGCCTTTGACGGGGGTACAGCCAAACCGGGATCAGGCGCTGAGGGCACGACCATCCATATCCTGAAGTCGCTCGATTGGGCTCATGCGCAAGGGGCGCGTGTAGTTAATCTCAGCTTTGCCGGCCCGCAGGACCGTTTGATGTCCCGCGCTCTGCTTGGCGGCAGCGTCAAGGGCATGATCGCGGTGGCGGCCGCCGGCAATGGCGGACCCAAAGCCCTGCCGGTGTATCCCGGCGCTGATCCCTCGGTGATTGCCGTCACGGCAACCGATGCGGATGACCGGATTTTTGCGCAGGCCAATACAGGCACTTATGTTGCCGTGGCAGCTCCGGGCGTTGATGTCATCGCGGCGGAACCGGGCAAGCGCTACGGTTTTTCGTCAGGCACGTCCATGGCGGCAGCGCATGTCTCGGGCCTAGTCGCCCTGATGCTGGAACAGAAGGCTGATCTTGATCTGGCCGGCGTGCGCGCGATCCTAAGCGAGACAGCGCTCGATCTGGGCTCAAAGGGCCATGACAGGGTGTTCGGGGCAGGCCGCATTGACGCGCCCGCTGCACTGGCGCGGACCATCAAAGCCACAGTTGAGCCGAAGAGATAGAGCGCTGGCACTTTTCCCCTCATTTCGAGGTGCGGCGCAACGAGCCTCGAGAAACGAGGGCGGCATGGTTCCCATCAGTGTCTTTAGGCATATGCCTCGAGGCTCGCACCTCGACATGAGCAATTGGATTGCTTGCCAACGGGCACCACCCTTCCACAAACCCGCCAAAAATAATTCAAAAACTTTTGAACCTTCCTCC
This sequence comes from Hyphomicrobiales bacterium, assembly GCA_031372765.1. Classification (GTDB taxonomy): domain Bacteria; phylum Pseudomonadota; class Alphaproteobacteria; order Rhizobiales; family Beijerinckiaceae; genus JADCCX01. The sequence goes on along the minus strand of JANMLW010000169.1, from coordinate 1,343 downwards.
GGGTCGCTGCGACCAACAGATATGGAGGCCGAATGGTCGCCCTCCTCGAACCACCGGAGAACACCAATGTCGGCCTTCAAAACAACCCTCACCGTCGCGCTGACCGCCCTGACAATCGGCACAGCGACTTTTGCCACAACCTCTGACGCAGAAGCCCGTTCCCGTTATCACCGCCATTGGGGTGTGGGTGCAGCCGTGCTGGGTGGCCTTGCCATCGGTGGCCTGCTCGCAGCCGGAAGCAACGGCTACGCCGCTCCAGTCTATGACGAGGAAGCCCCTGTTCGCCGCTGCATGATGGTGGAACGTGTCAATGCCTACGGCGATGTCATCGGAATGCGCCGGGTCTGCCGCGTCAGCTACTGATTTCAGACATCAAACAAGAATTAGCGGCCTCTCTGGCGACAGAGGGGCCGTTTTGGTGTGGGCGTGTTCAGTAAATTTTCGCCATTACAAGGTGTGAAATGACGGGGCAGTCCCTCTTCCAATCATCTGCGGTGGTCCTGTGCAGGCTGGATTGCTTCGTCGCGCCGCTCCTCGCCAGGACGGAGCCGATTTTTTTAACAATCACGCAAATTATTTTCGCATTTCCTTGAACCTTTTCGCCCGCCGCCGCGACCAACAGATGTGAGGATCGAATGGTCGATCCCACCACCAGGGAGAACCACGATGTCGATCTTCACAAAAACCGCCACTGCAGCCTTGACCGTCCTTGCCCTCGGCACCGCAGTTCTTGCAACAAGCTCAGCTGATGCCAGTCCGCGCCACGGTGGGGGACATCGCGGTGGAGGCATCTGGCACGGTGGTGGCCATGGTCACGGCGGCGGCCATTGGGGTCATGGTGGTCATTGGGGTCACGGTGGTGGCTGGGGTCGTCCTGTATATTGGGGGGGCGGGTATGCTGACCCTCTGCTGGGAGGACCAAACTGCCGCATCGTGATCCGTTATGATCACTACGGTGATCCAGTTCGCCGCCGGGTTTGCTATCCTAGGTACTGATTGGTATCCGATACATGCTTTGCCACTCAAACGGCCCTTGCTCGCGCAGGGGCCGAATTACTGTTAGCGGGGCATGTCATACTGGCTGGTGGATACCGTTGAAGTGATCGCCGATGACTGCTTAGTCACCGGACCGATGTTCCGGGCATACCGCATTCCCGCAGCCCCTGATTTTTCGTGGTATGGGACCATGAATATCCTGGGAGCATGAATATCCTGGATTAAGAATATCACGCCGCTCTCGACTGCTTCAGCAAGCCTCTTTTAACCAGCAGTTCAGCAATCTGCAACGCGTTCAGGGCCGCACCCTTACGCAGATTATCCGATACACACCAGAAGTTGAGGCC
>JANMLW010000156.1:0-19558 GCA_031372765.1 Hyphomicrobiales bacterium | reverse complement strand
GCGCTGAAGAACCTGGATCATGTTGCCTATGTGCGCTTTGCCTCGGTCTATCGCAATTTTAACGAGGCGAAGGACTTCGGAGCGATTGTTGATGAACTGAAGGCTGAAGACTGACCGAAACTGAATGGCTGTGATAGGCATTCGCACCTTGCCCGGTTGCTTGCTTGTCACTAGAAAGCGGCTCTGTTTGTATCCCGCTCTTTGAAAGTTCCTGCCCATGGCCCAGCCAAGCCGCAATGTTGCATCAGCGTCTCCTTTGCCGGGTGTGCGGATTCTCATCGTCGAGGGCCGGTTCTACGATCACATCAACGACGAACTTGTGGCGGGTGCCACCGAAGCAGTTGTAGCGGTTGGCGGCAGTGTGGAGGTCATCACAATGCCGGGCGCGTTGGAAATTCCCGTTGCCATTGCCATTGCCCTTGATGGCGCAGCGGCAAACAACAAGCCCTTTCACGGTGCAGTGGCTCTGGGGTGTGTCATCCGCGGCGAAACTTACCATTTTGACATTGTGGCTGGGGAAAGTTCCCGCGCTCTCATGGACATGGCCGTGGCGCGCAAACTGGCGCTGGGTAACGGTATCCTGACCGTGGAGAATGAGGCACAGGCTGTCATGCGCGCCAACCGGCATGAAATGAACAAGGGCGGAGATGCGGCACGCGCCTGTCTCGCTCTTGTCCGGTTGAAGCAACATATAGAGGCAAGCGCATGACCGCTGACCAAAACAAATCAAAAAAGCCTCATGTCGGGCTGGGTGAACGCCGTTCCGCAGCCCGTCTGGCAGCCGTACAGGCGCTCTATCAGATGGATCTGACGCAAAAGGGCCTCAACGATATCATCGGAGAATTTGAGCGGCACTGGATGGGTAAGGAGATCGAGGGTGATCTCTATAAACCGTCAGATTCCGGACTGTTCCGTACCGTTGTTCAGGGTGTGCTGGATCAGCAGAAACGCATTGACCCCACAATCGATGAATTGCTTGCAAAGGGCTGGCCGCTGAAGCGCATCGAGACCGTGATGCGGGCTATCCTGAGGGCAGGAGCCTACGAGCTGATGATGACGCCTGATGTGCCTGTCAAGGTGGTGATTTCGGAATATGTCGACATCGCCCGCGCCTTCTTTGAAAAGGATGAGACCTCAATGGTGAATGCCGTGCTTGACCGTCTCGCCCGCGATTGCCGTGGCGGCGAACTGCCCAACCGGGTCTGAGCGGGCGCATGCCCTCCGAGTTTGAGATCATCGCACGGCATTTCGCCCCCATAGCAGGGACTGGCGGACTGGGGTTGCTGGATGACGCTGCACTGATCAAGCCAACACCGGGTCATGAAATGGTTGTCACCACTGATGCCATCGTGGCTGGAGTGCATTTCTTTGCCGATGATCCTGCGGATACCATTGCGCAAAAGGCATTGGCCACAAACCTATCCGATCTTGCGGCCAAGGGTGCAAAGCCCGTGGCTTTCGTGATGACCCTGATGTTGCCTGTATCCCCTGAAGCACCGGTCAATGACATCTGGCTTTCTACCTTTGCGGCAGGCCTCGGCGCTCTTGCAGTGCAGTCCGGTTGTGCGCTCATCGGGGGCGACACGGTATCCACGCCGGGTCCATTGGCCATTTCCATTACGGCCGTGGGAGAACTGCCCGAGGGTCGTATGGTCCGCCGTAGCGGGGCGCGGCCGGGAGATCATCTGTTTGTCACAGGCACCATTGGCGATGCCGCACTAGGCCTGAAACTGAAACTGTCGGAACGGGACGGCGATATCTGGCCTCTTGCGTCTGACCATCTGAATTTCCTGAAAGGGCGGTATCTTGTGCCGCGTGCCCGCACCAGCATTGCCGATATCCTCCGGCAGAACGCCCATGCTGCCATGGACATCTCGGATGGTTTTGTCGGCGATCTCATAAAGCTCGTCACTTTGTCAGGATGCGGCGCTGATGTCTTGTTGGCGGATGTGCCGCTCTCTGTCGCTGCGAGGGCAGCGATGCGCCATCAACCGGATTTGCGGGGTGTCGCCCTCACGGGTGGCGATGACTATGAGGTTCTGGCTGCTGTACCTGCAACAAGGTCAAAGGAATTTCAGATGCAGTGCCTGACGACGGGACTGGCCGTTACCAAGGTTGGGTATGTGAAAGCCGCGCCATCAGCCGTCCGTTTTCTGGAAACAGATGGCCAAGAACGGACTTTCAGAACGGGCTCGTATGTTCACGGATAGAATCCGCTATTTAGGAGCGCGCTTGGCCAGGATGCGCTGAAGCGTCCGGCGGTGCATGCTGAGGCGTCTTGCAGTCTCCGAAACATTGCGCTCGCACAACTCGTACACTCGCTGGATGTGCTCCCAGCGAACGCGGTCCGCCGACATCGGATTATCCGGCACCTCTGGCCGTGCGCCGGGAACCGAGCGCAAGGCGGCATCAATCTCGTCGGCATCTGCGGGTTTTGCAAGATAGTCAAAAGCCCCTGTCTTCACAGCCGTAACAGCCGTCGCGATGTTGCCGTAGCCTGTCAGCACTATGCCCCGTGCATCCGGCCTCACGCGCTTCAGTTCGGAAATCACATTCAGGCCGTTGCCATCCATCAGGCGCATGTCGATAACAGCAAATGCGGGCGGCATCGAAGCCACTGCGGCCAGCCCGGAAGCCACGCTATCGGCCTGCGTTACCGCATAGCCCCTTGCTTCCATGGCGCGCGAGAGGCGCTGGAGAAATGGTTTGTCATCATCCACAATGAGAAGTGATCTGTCGATGCCGGTGGAGTCTGGGGTGGTATGTTGCATGTTCATGTCACATTTACGTTGCAAGTATGCGTTTGGATGACAATCAGCCGCATTGCCGCCCCCCGTCAAGCTACTTGTGGTTGCTTGGCATATTCAAAAGCCATGCGTGGCCAAATGAGAGTTACCTCTGCTCCCTTGTCTGGGCCTGTGCGGTTTCTGGCCTGAAAAACCGCGCCGGAGCGTTCCAGCAATGTCTTGGCAATGAACAATCCCAACCCAAGACCTCCTGCCCGCTCAAGACCTCCTGCCCGCTCGCGATCACGCAAGCCAATGCCGCGCGTCGTGACGTAGGGCTCACCCAACCGGTTCAGAACCTCGGGCGCAAAGCCGGGTCCATCATCAAGGATGCGAATGACCACATCCTGCGCGCTCCAGCTGGCGTGAATGACGACAGTTGTTGAGGCAAAATCAACCGCATTATCGATAAGGTTTTCAAGACCGTAGAACAGGCCCGGGCTGCGCTTCGTGTCCGGTTCGCTGTTGGTGCCCCGTGTCTCTATCTGTATGGCAACCCCAAAGGCCCTTTGGGGAACTGTCACTTCCTCAATCAGCTGCCTGATACTGACCACAACCAGCGGCCCTGCCGGTTCTGTTCCCAGAGAGGTAATTTTGGACAGTATCTGCCGACAGCGCGTCGTCTGCTCCTTCAATAGCGTGATATCATCCTTGTGCATGTCGTTCTTGGCTGTTGCCCTGTCGAGTTCCCCCACAACCAGCGCAATGGTTGCCAGCGGGGTGCCCAGTTCATGCGCGGCAGCGGCAGCCAGCCCGTCGAGCTGCGACAGATGCTGCTCGCGCGCCAGCACCAGTTCAGTCGCCGCAAGCGCATCACCCAACTGGCGGGCTTCATTGGCCACACGCCACGCGTAAACGCCGATGAAGGTCAATCCCAGCAGGATCGATAGCCAGACGCCGACAATGTAGAGGGGCGGTAACCGCAGGGTATCGCCCGGTACCCAAGGCAAGGGTTGATGCCAGAACGCGAGCACGGTGGTGCCTGCCATGGCCAATGCACCCAGGTAGAGCGTGCGGGCAGGCGGCAGTGCCGTTGCGGAAATCATCACCGGAGCCAGGAAAAGGATGGCGAACGGGTTTTCCAATCCCCCCGTCAGAAACAGCAAGGCAGCAAGCTGTACCACATCAAAGGCCAGCAGTGCGGCAGCCGCACCATGGCTCATGCGGTGCGTGGTGTGAAACCGCGCCCGCAATGTCAGATTCAGGATGGCTGAAACAGCGATGATGCCGATGACCGACGCCATAGGCAACGGAAAGCCCAATCCAAAGCGCACGACCAGCACCGCAGAAAACTGCCCGGCCACCGCAAGCCAGCGCAACTTGATCAGCGTATCAAGCCTGATCATGCGCATGGTGCCTGGCTGCTGGATCGTCAGATCAACCATTATTTGCCCTGGGATTGTCCACTTCAGGTTTCGCGTTTAAGCGCACTTTCATGCCACCGCCGCAGCAGCATATGCGAAATGAAGCTGGTTGCCAGAAAGATCGCGATGCCCGTAAGCGATATCATGACCAGAGCCGCAAACATGCGCGGTATCTTCAGCTGATAGCTGGCTTCCAGAATGCGGTAGGCGAGGCCTGAGGCATTGCCGCCAGAGCCTGCGACATACTCCGCCACGACAGCACCGATCAGCGCCAGTCCACCGGCAATCTTCAGACCGGACAGGAAATACGGCAAGGCCGCCGGAAGACGCAGATAGCGCAAGCCCTGCCAGCGCGATGCGCCATAGATCTGGAACAGGTTCAGCAGATTATGATCCACCGAGTTGAGCCCCAGAATTGTGCTCGATAGGATAGGGAAAAAGGCAACGATCCAGGCGCAGATGAGCAGGGACAGGTTGATGTCCCCCACCCAGATGATGATAAGGGGAGCAATCGAAACAACCGGCGTGACCTGCAGGATGATAGCATAGGGCAAAAGCGATTTTTCCAGCCACTTGGACTGTGTAAACAGGATGGCAAGCGCCACACCTATGGAAACAGCGGCAATCAACGCGGCAAAGGTGATGCGCAATGTAATCCAGAGCGATGTGGAAAGTGTTCCCCAGTCAGCAACCAGTGTCTGCGCAACCAGCCAAGGACCGGGCAGGACATAATGTGGAATGCCCTTGATCCGGACCAGCATTTCCCATGCCGCCAGAAACACCACGCCCATGGCCGCAGGAGCCAGAATGCCGGGCCAAACTGAGACGGGGACTCCCAAAACACGCTTTTCCTCCGCAAAAACCGGCATTGCGTCAGCATCGGTTCCCAGAGGTGAAGGCGCTTTTATTTCTGGCATTGCAACAGTCATGCGTGAATCGCCTCTTTGAGCTTGCCGGAGGCGATGCGGCATAAATCACTGTACTCGGGCGAGGTGCGGAAAAGCTCTGAGCGGGGGTAGGGTGCACGCACATCAAGATCAGCCATGATCCGCCCTGGCCGCGCTGCCATGACAACGATGCGTTGCGAAAGGTAGACCGATTCAAACACCGAATGGGTCACGAACACAGCGGTAAACTGGCTCTTGAGCCAGAGTTCCAGAAGATCGTCGTTCAGGCGATGGCGGGTGATCTCATCGAGGGCGGCAAAGGGCTCATCCATCAACAGAACCTTGGGCTGTGTCACCAGCGCCCGCGCAATTGAAACGCGCATTTTCATGCCGCCGGACAACTCCCGTGGGAAAGATTTCTCGAAGCCCTTGAGGCCTACGAGTTCCAGCATCTGGGCTGAACGTTCATGCGCTTCCGATTTTTTCATGCCTTTCAGGATAAGTGGCATCGCCACATTGCCAATGGCCTGCGACCAGGGCATCAGGGTCGGGTCCTGAAACACGAAACCCAGATCCCGTTCCGGCGTGCCATTGGCATCATGCTTCTGCAACGGCCAGTCGATTACACCCGCACTGGCCTGGCTGAGTCCTGCAATCATCCGCAACAGTGTGGATTTTCCGCAACCCGATGGTCCCAGAAGGCTGACAAACTCGCCCGCATGCAAATCAAGATCAACATTGCGGACAGCCAGCGTCCCATTGGCAAACTGCTTGGAAATCCGCTGGATTGTTACCAGCGGTTTTCCGGTCCGTTTGTCGAGATGGGCTGCTGTAAGCTGCGGTGGAGAGACCGCATGATCAGCCTGCATCATCAAATGCCAACGCCCTTGTTGATGAATTCAAGGCTGTAGGCTTTCTTGATATCGATACCTGGCGTGAAAACACCAGCTTCCGTCATCGCCTTATAGAAGCTGCCCCAACGGGTATCTGTCATGGCGCCGACGCCGAGTTTGAGCGCATCACCGGATTTGACGATGCCGTTTTCATTCATCACCTTCAGCGCATAGGCGATCTTGTCATCGCCCATATCAGGATTTTCCTTGCGGATGATGGCGTTGGCCGCCTCATTTGCCGGCGTGCCTTTCATGTATTCCGACCAGCCTTCCAGCGAGGCGGTGACGAATCGCTGCACGAGGTCTTTCTTCTCATCCACCATCTTGCGCGAGATATTGATGGTGGTGTTGTAGTTCTCAAAGCCAGAGTCAGCCAGCAGATGGACTACCGGCTTCACGCCAGCCGAGGCAATCGCGTAGGGCTCGGATGACAGGAAGCCCTGCTGCGAAGATTGTTTGTCCGCCAGGAACGGTGCCATGTTGAAGGTATAGGGACGCGCCTGCTCCTCTGTGAAGCCGAATTTGGCTTTCAGGAACGGCCAGTAGCTGGTGCGACCGGCAGCCCCAATGAGGATAGGCTTGCCTTTGAGTGCCGCCAAAGTGTCATGGCCCACATCAGGATGCGAGATGATGACCTGCGGGTCCTTTTGGAAGATGGAGCCTATGCACAGGAAGGGGATGTTCTCTTTGACGTAGTTGATGGCTTCGAACGAGTTGGACATGATCATGTCGACGCGCCCGCCCAGCAGCAGTTGCGACGGGTTCTGTTGTGGACCGCCCATGCGGATGTCGGCATCAATGCCGTGTTTCTTATAGATGCCGTTGGCGACGGCATAATAGAAGCCGCCGTGTTCGGCCTGCGCCCGCCAGTTCGTCTGATAGCTCACTTTATCAAGCGTTTGGGCATGCACGCGGTGGCCGGGCATCAGGATGAGAACGGAAGCGGTGGTGCCACCCAGCACTCCCAGTGCAGCGCGGCGATCAAGGCGGTACTTCATCATGGTCTGGTCCCTCTCATCTCATGTCCAACGGCCAGGCCGTTAACTGTTTCGCGGCAACGATAGTGAATATCCCTGGCATGTCGCCAGATACCGTGCTGGCGCAGGCCATGCCGTGCTTAAAAACAAAGCACATTCTATGCCAGTTTTCTGAGCTCACAAGTCATCACCGCAGACAGCCCTGATAAAAGGCAGCCAAAATTCCTTGTCAATTGGAGATCGGATAAAGCGGATTTTCTTCCCTGACAAAATGCCATTTCGCGGCTGAACATGTCTGGCAATAGCCAAAAACGTCAAAACACAGCGGGCTTTTCAGCCAACTGTGTTTTTGTTTATGCAGATATGATAACGGGAATTAAGCCCGCATCCGCATTCTGGAACCGATACGGTCCATCTCCATCTGCTCGCGGCGCGCTTCCTCTGCACGCTCTGCGGCAGTTTCACGATCCTGAAGGATTTCGACCTTTTTCATTTCTTCAAAGGCGATTTCCAGCTCCAGCTTGGCCGCGTCGTGCTGACCCTTCAATTCATTGGCTGAATTGACGATGTTCTCACGGCGGGTGCGGGCTGCACGGGCATAGGTCGGATAGGCAAAATGCGCAGGATCGGAAATACCGGCCCGGCGTTCTTCATTGGCGACCTCACGATCGAGATCATTGGCCATGCGATCGAAATCGGCGATCATCGCCTCGATTTGTGCCACACGGCGACGTTTTTCATCGACCTGAAATTTTTTCAGGCGGATTAGCGATTCACGCGACTTCATAATTACGCAACTCCGGGAAGCCGGGACAGAACAAGACCATTCAGACGCCCCCGCCTGAATGACCGACGATTTCTGCGAGACGGATGTAACTATCGCTCAAGGAGGTTGCTTCTTCCTTACCTTGTTGCAAAAAATTTTCAAAAAATGGATTCTTTTCGATCGCCTCGTCCACTTCGGGCGTTGTACCCCGGCGATAGGCCCCCAAACGGATGAGTTCCTCCATGTCGGAATAGGTCGCCATGAGACGTTTAGCCTCCTGCACCGTCGGCCAGTACAGTGGATCACAGGATTTCGGCATGGTGCGAGAAACGCTTTTCAGCACATTGATGGCAGGATAGCGCCCGCGCTCTGCGATACGCCGCTCCATGACAATGTGCCCGTCGAGAATGCCCCGCACAGCATCCGCCACCGGCTCGTTATGATCATCGCCGTCAACCAGCACAGTGAATAGACCCGTGATCCCGCCCCTGCCTTCACCCGGTCCGGCGCGCTCCAGCAATTTGGGCAATTCCGAAAAGCAGGTTGGCGTGTAACCCTTTGTGGTTGGCGGTTCGCCCGCAGCAAGTCCGATGTCGCGCTGCGCCATGGCAAAGCGCGTTACGCTGTCCATCATGCACAGCACCTCGTTGCCCTCATCGCGGAAGTATTCCGCAATCGAGAGTGTCAGATAAGCCGCTTGTTTGCGGGCCAATGCAGGTTCATCAGATGTGGCGACCACAACCACCGATCTTGCCAATCCCTCATCGCCCAGATCGTCCTGCAGAAACTCCTGCACCTCGCGGCCACGCTCGCCGATCAGTCCGATCACCGAGACATCCGCGGCCGCATTGCGCGCCAGCATGGCCAACAGCACGGATTTTCCAACACCTGAGCCCGCAAAGATTCCCATCCGCTGGCCCTTGCAACAGGTGAGAAAGGTGTTCATGGCACGCACCCCAAGGTCCATTGGCTCACCAACACGGTTGCGTTTGTGGGCGGGTGGTGGCTCCCCTCTATAAGGATAGAGTGTTGGCCCCGCCAGAATGGGGCCTTTGTCATCAATAGGCTGGCCAAAGCAATTGACCACACGGCCAAGCCATGCGGAGGATGGGCGCACGCCAGACCGGCGAGGCTGAATGATGGCCCGGCAGCCACGCCGCACACCATCCAGACCTGCAAAAGGCATGGCCAGCGCATGCGTGTTTTCAAATCCAACAATCTCGCACGGCACCAGTTCGTTGCCTGCCGTTTCGATGGCTATGCCACCGCCAACCTTCATCTGGGACAGGGGCCCGGCAATTTCGATCAAGAGGCCTCTAACAGCAACAACCCTGCCGTAAATCTCGACATAGGGCATGTCGGCGAGTTCTGCGGTGAGCGCCTGAGCGGCTGGAGTCATCGTGCGGCTTGATACGATCATGGTCCGGCGAATGATTCTTTGGGTGATTCGGTTGCCATTCATTAACGATTCGCAGCTAAAACTTAACAAATGGATTTTGACGGCGCTGAGCACCCTCAAATCGCATTCTCAAGGGTAAATCCAGGGCAGAGAATCGCCAGAATCACTTGGCAGATTTTCTTAATGTAAAAGTTTAAGTTACGCGGGCTGCAAAAATATGTGCGAGTCAGCCACTTAGCGCTTTTTATGCCTATTTTCTCGTAAACACTTGCATTGGAGAATCAGCATTTGTTAACCATTTGTCGTTAACGTTGCGTATTGAAATAAGGCAATGAAGCCGGAAGAGGTGCGAGTGGTTCGCACACACGGCACTTGCGATGGACCAGGGCGGGGACCAGATATGCGCGTTCTCCTTGTAGAAGACGACAGCGCCACAGCGCAGTCCATTGAGTTGATGTTGAAGTCGGAAAACTTCAACATTTACACAACGGATCTCGGCGAAGAGGGAATCGACCTCGGCAAGCTGTACGACTACGACATTATACTTCTTGATCTGAACCTTCCGGATATGTCCGGCTACGAAGTGCTTCGCAGCCTGCGTGTCTCCAAGGTGAAGACGCCTATCCTCATTCTTTCCGGTATGGCTGGCATCGAAGACAAGGTGAAGGGTCTGGGCTTTGGCGCCGATGACTATCTCACCAAACCTTTCCACAAGGACGAGTTGGTGGCACGCATTCATGCCATCGTCCGTCGCTCAAAAGGCCACGCCCAGTCGGTCATCACAACCGGCGATCTCCTGGTCAATCTCGACCAGAAGACGGTTGAGGTTGACGGCGAGCGCGTTCACCTCACGGGCAAGGAATACCAGATGCTTGAGCTTCTTTCGCTCCGCCGCGGCACGACCCTGACCAAGGAAATGTTCCTCAACCATCTCTATGGTGGCATGGACGAGCCGGAACTCAAAATCATCGACGTGTTCATCTGCAAGCTGCGCAAGAAGCTGGCGAATGCATCCGATGGCAAGAACTACATCGAAACCGTCTGGGGCCGTGGCTACGTGCTGCGCGAGCCTGTTGAAGGTGAAAACCGCATCTCGGCCTGATTCCTCCCATCATACCGAGATAAAAACCCCATGCAGCGATGCGCGGGGTTTTTGTCTGTGCATCACGCAGCCCATTTTCCTGTCCATGACCACCAGTCTGGCTTTTCTCTGCCCAGTATAGCCGCAGCTTCCCCAGCTTCCTGCTGTGTTGAAAACAGGCCGAAGCACGTTGCCCCACTGCCGGAGAGATGCGCATAGCGGCAACCGGGCGCTGCGCTCAGGGCCGCCAGTACAGTTGCAATCACCGGCGTCACGCTGACCGCAGCGTCAAGCAGGTCATTCCCACGCAAAGCCAATGCCGCAACCAGGCCATCAAGATCAGGGAACGTCTGTTCGAGCGAAACGAGAGAGTGCGGGGCAATCACAGGGTTCGCTTTGGTAAATGCCCTGAAGACTGCTGGCGTTGGCGTGGCCACACGCGGGTTGACGAGCAGGAGTCCACAAGCTGGCAGTGGTGACAGTGGTTTCAAGACATCACCAATGCCGGTCGCAAGCACCGGCTGGCTGGCAAGACAGGCTGGAACATCCGCACCCAATGGAGCAGCGAGGAGAAACAGTTGCTCATCAGCAAGATTCAGATTCCAGAACTGGTTCAGCCCGCGCAAGGTTGCAGCTGCATCTGCCGAGCCGCCGCCAAGGCCCGCAGCCACAGGTATATGTTTTGTCAAATGGATGGCGACGCCTGCTCTGATTCCGGCGTTATTGCGCAAAAGATGCGCAGCTCGCAGCACAAGGTTATCTGTAGCATCTGTGATCTGGCTGGCCCAAGGGCCAGAAATGCCAAGCGTCAGGTCTTTGGAGGTTGAAAAGTGCAATTCATCTGCAAGGCCGCAAAAAGCAAACAGCGAGTCGAGCAGATGATAGCCATCCGTGCGACGGCCAACGATGTTTAGCGCCAGATTAAGCTTGGCCGGAGCTTTGATGGGCAATGCAGTTACATTCATCCTGATTGCGATAAGCCGATGATTGAGGCCAGTCAAAAGCCATGTTAGCGCAAGACATGACCCAACGCGTTCTTCCTCCCCATGTCACGTCTCATCGTGTCACCGCCTTGATTGTTGCCGCCGGACGTGGTGCGCGCCTTGGTGGCGAAAAGCCCAAACAGTATCAGCTCTTGGGTGGCGAGACTGTGCTGGCACGAACCGTCCGGGCTTTTGATAGCCACCCACGGGTTCATACCATCTGCGTTGTCATTCACCCCGACGATTATGCGCTTTATCAAGACTCTTTTGGCGCATGCGCCTCATCCAAGTTACACGCTCCCGCAGTTGGAGCCGACACACGGCAAGGCTCGGTTCTCAACGGCCTAGTTGCCTTATCGGAAAACGCCACCGACATCGTCCTGATCCATGATGCTGCCCGCCCGTTTGTCACGCACCGGTTGATTGACGCGATGATCAATGCTGCCGTGACACACGGAGCTGCCGTTCCCGGCGCACCTGTAACGGACACAATCGTCGTTTCAGATGGTCAATTGATCACGACAGCCCCGGACCGCAACATCTTGCGCGCAGTGCAGACGCCTCAGGCATTCCGGCTTGATCTCATCCTGTCGGCCCACCGCGAGGCAGAAGCCAAGGGGACAGTCGGACTGACCGATGACGGGAGCGTGGCCATGGCGGCTGGGCACAGCGTGCATATCGTTCCTGGTGATCCAGTGAACACGAAGATCACCACGCAGGAAGACATTATGCAGACCGAAGCCCGCTTGAACCCGCATCGCCCATTCATCTCTCGCACTGCGACCGGTTTTGATGTTCATGCTTTTGGCCCTGGCGATCATCTTTGGCTCTGTGGCGTCAAAATCCCCTTCAGCAAGAGCTTTGTGGCCCATTCCGATGGCGATGTGGCGCTGCATGCACTTACCGATGCGCTTCTTGGCGCAATGGCCGATGGGGATATCGGTCGCCACTTCCCGCCCAGCGATATCAAGTGGAAAGGGGCGTCCTCTGATCAGTTTCTGCGTTTTGCTGCACAACGGCTGCAGCAGCTTGGCGGAATCCTTGATCACATGGATGTCACCATCATCTGCGAAGCACCCAAAATTGGCCCGCACGCCGATGCCATGCGCCAGCGCGTGGCCAACATCGCAGGCATCAAGCCAAGCGCTGTTTCCGTGAAAGCCACCACGACTGAGCAGCTTGGCTTTACCGGGCGGGGTGAAGGCATTTCCGCGCTGGCCACAGTGACCATACGCATGCCAGAATAAGCATCATTCAGAGGAAAGCATCATGGACCGCAACATCATAGACCTCTACGACGAATATACCCACGCTCCGCTGCCACGCCGCGTTTTCATGGAGCGTCTGGTGGTCATGGTCGGCTCGCTTGCCGCCGCTAATACGGCGCTTATGCTGCTGGAACCCGATGCGGCGCAGGCGCAGACAGTCAAGCCTGATGATGCACGTATTGCCGTTACGGCCAATCACACTTTGGCCGATGGCGTTGTGGGCTATCTCGCTACGCCAAAGGGCTCGCCCAAAAACGGTTTTGTGCTTGTGGTGCATGAGAACCGGGGTCTGAACGCCCATATCCAGGATGTCACGCGCCGCATGGCAACGGATGGTTTTGCCGCTTTCGCGCCGGATTATCTGCACAGTCTGGGCGGCACGCCGGAGGATGGCGACAAGGCCCGTGCGCTGTTTCCGACATTGACACCGCAAATCATTCTGGAAACCAGCCGCAAGGCCGTGCTGGCTGGCCAGCGCCATTCCGAAGGTTCAGGCAAGACGGGCATGGTCGGCTTCTGCTGGGGCGGCGGCGTCGTCAACCGTTCCATCGTCATGATACCGGAGCTTGCCGCAGGGGCATGCTACTACGGTGTAGCTCCCGATGTTGCGCAGGTACCCAATATGAAGGGGGCGCTCATCGCCCATCTGGCGGGATTGGACGACCGGGTAAACAACACCTTCCCGCCCTTTGAATCTGCACTGAAAACCGCTGGCAAAAATGCGGTGATCTATCGCTATGAGGGTGTCAACCACGCCTTCAATAATGATAGCAGCGCCGAGCGCTTCAACAAGGCGGCGGCTGACCTTGCCTGGGAACGGACATTGGCGCTTTTCAGGAAAGAGCTTGCAGGACAGCCCGTAAAGGCGGGGTGAAGTTTTACTCACGAGGCAAAGATATTTTACGTGTTTTTCCGTAAAATATATGTCTCTATTGTTTCCGCCACAGAACAGATGTTTTAATTCTTCTATCCTCGAAGTTTCGGCTTGAAACCCGTTGAAGTTGTGGCTTTCGTTTCATATGTAGCAATACGCTGATTCAGATTCTGCACTTTAACAAATATCGCTTGATATTAGAACTTTAGGAGCTTTGCCTTGTCCTGGTTGATGGATCCGAACGCATGGGCTGCACTGCTCACGCTGACAGCACTCGAAATCGTCCTTGGCATCGATAATCTGATCTTCATTGCGATCACGGCGGATCGTCTTCCCAAGCATCAGCAGGCAATGGCGCGTAATGTGGGCCTTGGCCTTGCGGTCATCATGCGGTTGGTGCTTCTCGCCTCCATAGCCTGGATTGTTGGTCTCAAGGCCGAAGTGTTTCAGGTTTTCGGCAAGGGCTTTTCGTGGCGCGATTTGATCCTGATCGGTGGCGGATTTTTCCTGCTCTACAAGGGCACGCAAGAAATCCATGAAATGATTGATGGTCACACCGAAGAGAAGACAATCCAGGATGTGGCTGGAACAACCTTCGCAAAAGCTCTGTTCTCGATCCTGCTGCTCGATATCGTGTTTTCGCTCGACAGCGTGATTACGGCCGTCGGCATGGCCGATGATCTCTGGGTCATGTCAGCCGCGGTCATTCTGGCTGTTATCGTGATGCTTGTGGCCAATGAGCCGGTTTCACGCTTCGTCAACAAGCACCCAACGGTCAAGATGCTTGCGCTGTCGTTCCTGATCCTGATCGGCATGGTTCTGGTGGCTGACGGCTTTGGTTTCCACGTACCGAAGGGCTTTGTCTATGTGGCAATCGCCTTCTCGATTGCCGTGGAGGCGCTGAACTTTATGGTGCGCAAGAAGCGCGCGGGGCATTGAGCGGAAGGGGCAATGCTCCCCCCTTCCCATCATGCAGATTTTCTGCCATAGGCTCACCAACCGTCCCGCACCCTTGGAGGCGACGGCAGACACGGTCATTTCGGACCGTGTTTTTGTTTAAACTTATCCGGAGATGACCCATGGCTTCAACGAAGCAGCTTGACGCAACATTGCGTGAGCGGGTCGGCAAGGGGGCCGCCCGGGCCGTTCGTCGTGATAACCGCGTTCCTGCGGTTATTTACGGTGGTGGCCAGGCGCCCGTGTCGATTTCGCTCGAATACAACACGACGAACAAACTGATCTACGCCGGTCACTTCCTGACCACGCTTTTCGATATCAAGGTTGGCAACGACACCATCCGCGCCATTCCGCGGGATTACCAGCTTGATCCCGTCAAGGATTTCCCCGTGCATGTGGACTTCCTGCGTCTGGCACCCGGTGCCACAATCCGCGTGGAAGTGCCCGTTCACTTCATCAATCAGGATGCCTGCCCCGGCATCAAGCAGGGTGGTGCGCTCAACATCGTGCGTCACTCGGTGGAAATGATCGTTCCGGCGGAATCCATTCCCGAAAGCCTGACGGCTGACCTGACAGGCCTTCAGTTCAATGAAGCCTTGAAGATTCACAGCATCACGCTGCCAGAAGGCACAAAGACCGTCATTCAGGGCCGTGATTTCACTATCGCCACGATCACGCCGCCCAAGGCGCTGACGAAGGAAGAGAAGGCTGCTGCTGAAGTGGCTGCCGCTGCTGCAACCGCTGCTGCTGGCAAGAAAAAATAAAATTGAAGAAGTAATCAAATCCAGCCTTTTGGCTATGATGAGCAGGTCGGGGCAACCCGGCCTGTTTTTTTGATAAGGCACCTCCATGGCGGACAGCCCCAAAGCAGATACCCTTCATCTCATTGTCGGCCTTGGCAATCCGGGCGGCAAGTATGCCCGCAACCGCCATAACATCGGCTTCATGGCGCTGGATGCGATGGCCCGCCGCTGGAATGCCGGACCATGGCGACAGAAGTTTCAGGGCGAGATCGCCGATGCCACCGTGCAGGGCCGCAAGATGCTCCTGCTCAGGCCACAGACATTCATGAATGAATCGGGTCGTGCCGTGGGCGAAGCCATGCGCTTCCATAAGATTGCTTTGGACGATATCTGCGTATTTCACGATGAGCTTGATCTGGCGCCTGCAAAACTGCGGGTCAAACAGGGTGGCGGCAATGCCGGCCACAACGGCCTGCGTTCCATCACTGCGCATTGCGGAAATGATTATCCGCGCATCCGCATGGGCATCGGCCACCCAGGCGACAAGGACAGGGTACATGCTTATGTGCTCAGTGATTTTGCCCGCGCCGAAGAGGGGTGGGTGGATGATCTGTGCCGGTTGTCAGCCGATCTCCTTCCCAGGATAGTAGAGGGCGAGGGCCAACGCTTCCAGAGCGATATTGCTCTGGAAATGGGCAAGCGCGGCTGGGGCGATGTCAGCGTGGTAGGGAGCGCTGGATCGCTTTAGGATGTGTCAGCGGTTTCCTTGAACAGTCTGCTTTATGCGACCCTCTTGATTTTCAAGGCCTTGAGATACGCCGCAGGGTCCTTCGGATCAAAGCTGACACCATCGAAGAACCTCTCCACGCCGCGTGAATCACTGGCCGGGATATCCGCTGCCGGCACACCCAGCGCTTTGGCCGCATCGCGCCAGATATCGGTTCGGCTGACCTTGGCGACAAGACCGCTGACATCCATGTCCTGCGGCAGCTTGCCCCAGCGGATATTCTCCACCAGCATATAGGCATCATGGCTTTGCCACGGGAAGGATGCGTGGTTGCGCCAGTATTTCATGATTTGGCCGTCGTTCCTGGTGGTCTTGCCATGGCCAAAATCGAACTCGCCCGAGAGGCGCCCAAGGATATCGGCGACAGGCGCATTGATCCATTGGCGCTTGCCAACGATTTGCGCCAGCTCCGGCTTGTTCTCGGGCTTGTCACACCACATCTGGGCTTCAAAGATGGCCATCATGATGGCCTGGGTTGACTTGGGGTGCTTGTCTATCCAGTCGCTGCGCATGGTGAAGGATTTGTCGGGATGCAGCGGCCAGATTTCATCGCAGGTCAGCGCAGTGTACCCGATGTTCTGGTTTACTAACTGGCCATGCCAAGGCTCCGCTACGCAGAAAACATCCATATTGCCGACTTTCATGTTGGCAACCATCTGCGGTGGCGGCACAGGTATCAGCCGCATGTCATTATCGGGATCAATGCCGCCGGCGGCGAGCCAGTAGCGAATCCACAGATCATGTGTACCCATGGGGAAGGTGTGTGCACCGACGAAATCCTTGCCCTTGGCTTTTCTGGCCGCAATGGCGGCCTTGAGAGGCGAGGCATCCAGACCGATTCGAGGCTCCTTGAATTCGTTGGAAACCGAGATGGATTGTCCGTCGATGTGAAGGCGCGCCAGCATGGACATCGCAACCGGCACGTTGTTCTGCGTGATTTTGCCGTTTGCCATCAAATAGGGCATCGTGCTCAAAACGTGTGCGCCATCTATGCCGTTGCTGGCGCTTCCCAGCACCAGATTATCACGCGTTGCAGGCCATGACGCCTGTTTGTTGACCTCGACATTGGGCATGCCGTGCTTGGCAAAGAACCCCTTTTCCTTGGCAATGACCAATGGGCAGGCATCCGTCAGCGCAATAAACCCCAGTTTTGTGCCATTGACCTCGGGTCCCGCGCCCTGTGCGAAGGCCCCCGCAGGAAACGCTGCCTTCGCGATTGCCAGCAAGGACAGGTTGCCCGCGCCCTTGAGAACCGTCCGGCGTGATGGTTTTATGGGCAAAATGGATGACATGAATGAATCCTGGTCTGCGATTTGATTTCAAGATGAGCTTTCGCTCAATATCTATGCAAGCGGCGCGCCAAAACAGGATCAGGAAGAGGCAGTCTGGTCAGAGAGTAGGCACTGTAACTCTGCCTCGAGCGTGTTTCATGATAATCGCAAAGCAGCGTTCACTTCACGTCGCTCAGCAGGGGGCTCCAGGCTGGATCGCTGGCATAGGCCGGTGTTGGCACCTGCACCTCCACCCGGCCCGTTACATCCACCATGTGCATCTTGGGGCCACCGGCGCCGCCTGCATCGCGGAAGAACATCAGGTAGCGCCCGTTGGGGGCCCAGGTCGGCCCCTCGTTGTGGAAGCCTTCTGTAAGAATACGTTCACCCGAACCATCCGGCTTCATGATGCCGATGGCAAAGCTGCTGCCTCCCTGTCGCGTGAAGGCGATATAGTCTCCCTTGGGGGACCAGACCGGTGTGGAGTAACGCCCCTGTCCGAAGGAGATGCGTTTTGCTCCGCCGCCGCTGGCTGCCATGGTGTACAGCTGCTGTCCGCCGCCCCTGTCGCTCTCGAACACCAGTTGCGCACCATCGGGCGAGTAGGACGGCGAGGTGTCGATTGACGGTGAGTTGGTCAGGCGGGTCAAGGCGTTGGAGCGCAGGTCCATCGCGAAGATATTGGCATTGCCACCCTGTTGCAGGCTCATGACGATCTTCCAGCCATCAGGTGAAAAACGCGGGCTGAAGCTCATGCCGGGGAAGTTGCCGACGACTTCACGACGGCCTGCGGCAACATCCAGAATATAGACCTTGGGATCGCTGCCGGGCATGAAGCCCATATAGGCCACTTCCTGCGAGGAGGGCGAAAAGCGGGGTGTGACCACCAGTTCCTCGTTGCCCGACAGCGCCTTGAAATTTGCCCCGTCCTGATCAATGATTGCAAGGCGTTTGCGGCGGTTGTCCTTGGGGCCACTTTCATCGACAAAGACAATGCGCGTATCGAAGAAGCCCTTTTCGCCGGTTATCTTGGCATAGACACCATCCGAGATAATGTGCGCGGCACGGCGCCAGTTGGCGCTGTCCGTGGAGAGCTGCTGACCTTCGAGCTGCAAACCGGTGGCCACCTCCCACAAACGGTATTGCGCCTGGCTCTGGCCCCCATTGCGCACCACCCGGCAGGTGACGAGAGCCTGAATACCTGTGCCTTTCCAGGCAGCAAAATTGGGTGGCGCATCGAAACTCTCGATCCGCTCGGGATGGCGCGTTTTCTCGATAGGGCTGAACAGGCCGGAGCGCTTCAGATTGTTGGTGATGACGCTGGACACGCTTTGCTGCGGCGTATCCCCTATGCAGTCTGCAATGGCAATCGGCATGGGCTGGAAATTCCCGCCGCGCAGATCAATGAAGAGTTCGGCGCTGGCAGGTGATGCCAGGGTCATGCCTAGGGCAGAAGCGGCAAGAAGTTGTCGCGACAGCACCTTGGCCCTCGTCCTGAGCCGTGAGGCCGCGTAACGCAGGAGCGTCGGAGGATGGGACGTTATTCTGAAATGAACCTTCGAGGCTCGCTTGTGCTCACACCTCTGGGTGAGGTCAGTACTTTGGAATGATGCGATAATTTTCTGCGCAAGATTTTTCATGGCTCAAGTTCTTCTCAGGCTTCAGTCATCAGGGTTGAGTTGCACGACAATGGAACGCCAGTCGCCATAAGTGGGTGAAAACCGCGCGGGAATTCTGAATGGAGAGCATTGACGTATAGCCCGCATGCCGCTGTCAGCCAATGCGCGGAAGGCAGGATCACCCGAAGCATTGATCAGCACAGGCGTGCCACCAAGTGACCCATCCGCATTGAGCGCCACGCGCACCTGCGGCAGCACCGGCGGCTTGCTCGAAACCGGCACATTCCAGCAGGAACGGATTTGATCCGCCAGCATACCGGAAAGAGCTGCGCGATCCGATGGATTGAGCTTCTGGCCTGTTGCTGTCGGCGCACCGGCAGCGGGTGTGCGGCTCACCTGCTGGCCGGTGTTCCCGCTATTGCTGGGGGCCTCGCGGGAAGCAAGCAGCGCACGGCGGGCAGCATCTGCTGTCGCCTGATTCTTCGCCTGCTGTTCGGCATCCCGTTTTTTCTTCTCGTCAGCCGCCTTTTTGGCAGCTTCCTGTGTCTTCTTGGCGTCCTCGGCCTTTTTCAAGTCATCAGCTACCTTGGCCTCTGCGAGCTTCTTCTGCAAATCAGCCTTGCGGGCGTCCTCGCGGACAGCCTCACGCACCTGTTCCTGGCGGCGCTGTTCCTGACGGCTCTGTTCCTGGGCTTGCTCCTGACGGCGCTTGGCATCCTCGGCCTTCTTCTGGTCTTCCGCTTTCTGCTGTTCCAGCAATTTGGCGAGGGCGGCCTGATCAGGCTTTGGCGGTTCAGGCGTTTTCTTCTTGGCCTGTTTTACAACCTCATCCGCCTCGTCCTCCTCCTCATCGGTTGTTTCAGCGGGTTTCACTGGTTTGACAGCAACGGGCTTTGGCGTCTC
>JANMLW010000142.1:0-11265 GCA_031372765.1 Hyphomicrobiales bacterium | reverse complement strand
ACCGTCTGCCCAGCGCAATGCTCCACCTGTTCTTGCCCTGACTATGGGTGAGCCTTCTGGCATTGGCGGTGAAATCACCTTGAAAGCATGGCAAAAACTGCATGCTGAAGGGCCGATATTCGTTGTCATTGATGACCCAGGAAGACTGGAGCAAATTGCTCGTGACCTGCAGATGAATATATCGATAACTGCCGTCAAAAGTCTGGCGGAAGGTGCTGCCATTTTCCCGTATTCTTTGCCCGTTCTACCAGTTGACCTACGGGTCAAGGCGCAGGCTGGACAACCAGACACTATAAACGCAAAGGCAGTGATTGGCGCAATAGAACAGGCTGTTGCCCTGTGCATTTCAGGCGAAGCGTCTGCCGTCGTCACCAACCCGATCCAGAAGTCCAATCTGACATCTGCCGGCTTCCCATTTCCTGGACATACCGAGTTTCTGGAGCATCTTGCAGGGCAGGGCTGCAAGGCGCAGATGATGCTCGCCGGTCGCGGGTTACGCGTCATTCCCATCACCATCCATGAGCCCTTGCGCCTGGCCATCGCCCGTTTGACAACTGATTTGATCATAGATGCTGGTCGACGCGCGTCTCGGTCAATCAGAGAGGATTTCTCTATACGAAATCCCCGTATCGCTGTTGCTGGTTTAAACCCTCATGCGGGAGAGAATGGTACGCTGGGCCTTGAGGATGACGCTATCATTGCGCCGGCTATCCGTGTCTTGCAAGCTGATGGTATCAGGGCTTTCGGACCCGTACCGCCAGATACCATGTTCACCACCACTGCACGCAGGACCTACGATGTTGCGCTTTGCATGTATCACGATCAGGGGCTTATTCCGCTCAAGACCCTGGATATGATGGGCGGGGTGAACATAACCCTTGGACTGCCTTTCGTGCGCACATCGCCTGATCATGGAACCGCACTGGATATTGCAGGTAAAGGTGTGGCAGAACCTTCCAGCCTGATCGCTGCCATTCGTATGGCGGCAAACTTGGCTATCCGAAGACGAGGCCAGAAAATTTCATGAACAATTCGCACATTCGCCTCGGCATCAACGTCGACCATGTCGCCACTGTGCGCAATGCGCGGGGTGGAACACATCCGGACCCGGTTCGCGCTGCTGTAGCCGCCATCGCCGCTGGGGCAGATGGCATAACCGTTCACCTCAGGGAAGACCGGCGCCATATCGTTGATACCGATTTGATACGACTGAAAGCGGCCATTTCCGCTCCGATCAATCTGGAGATGGCTGCCACGCCGGAGATGCTTGCCATAGCCCTGCATCTGAAGCCAAATGCCGTCTGTCTTGTGCCAGAAAAACGATCCGAAGTGACAACCGAAGGTGGGCTTGATGTCGCCAGCCAACTCGGGACACTCAAGCCTTTTGTTGCCACCCTATGCGATGCGGGCATCAGAGTTTCGCTTTTCGTGGATGCGGACTTTTCACAACTCCATGCTGCCCACGATGCAGGTGCTACCATTGTTGAGCTGCATACGGGTGCCTATGCCGACGCGGAAGATGCGCATCAGCGTGCCCTGGAACTCTCTCGCTTGAGGGAGGCTGCAAGACTCACCCCTTCTCTCGGTTTGGAATGCCATGCCGGGCACGGTCTGACTTTTGAGAATGTCGGCCCAATAGCGGCTATTGCGAACATAGTAGAGTTGAATATCGGGCATTTTCTTATGGGTGAAGCGATGTTCATCGGTATTCAGAATTCAATTGTGACCATGAGGACAATAATGGATTCAGCACGCATGAGTGGCATTCGGTCAGAAAGAAATGGTTAGCCCATGACGCAATCAGCCCATATTCCAATCGAAGGCGGCACGCTCGAGCTTGCCACACATTCCTTGCGCGACGCAGCACTGGACGAAATCCATGCGCGGCCTTTTCACCGGCATGAGACGCCACGCCGATTGTTGCATTTCGCCTTCCAGATCAATGGCGAGGAAGCAGCCCGGGATCGCGCGGCCATGCGTACGTTGTGTGAGCGGAACATGTTTGCGTTACCCGCAGTCGATGGTGCCTATCACCGCATCATCCGGCCCCAGTTCGGCCTTCGCTGGGAACAGCACAGCGAGTTCACCACACAGACCTGGGATTTTGCCGTAGCCAAGCCATTGACCATCAGGCCGGAGGGCGAAACACCCTTACCAGTGAGCGATTTCTGGCAGCCCGGCCCCTTGCTTGTGGCGCTTGACCTGCTGCTGGTGGATGCAAAGCAGGCCAAAGGCTTGGCCGAAAGTTTCGACGAAACCAGCCTGGCGCGCTCACGCACGGATGACGGAACAGCCGAGATCTGGACCGATTTCAAGCGTGACGCCAAAGGCTTCACGCGCATTGTAGTTGTCGACCACGGCATGGGTCCCCTCCAGGCTGGTTCAATTGTGCAGCGCCTGATCGAGATCGAGACCTACCGCACACTCGCGCTGCTGGGACTGCCGGAAGCGCGGCGCATTTCGCCACAGGTCCGGCAGATTGAAGTGACACTGGCTCGACTGATTGATGAAAGCCGCAGGGCGGATGGTATCGCCGACAACAGGCGGCTATTACAGGAACTGACCGGCCTTACGGCTGATCTTGAAGCCATATCGGCCTCTGTCACCTACAGGTTCGCCGCCAGCCGCGCTTATGATGATATCGTTTTTCAGCGCCTTGGCGTGCTGGGCGATACCCAAACCGGCATTTATCCGACATGGCAGGATTTTCTGGCCAGACGCATGGCTCCGGCGCGGCGCACCCTGAATGCGATGCAGGACCGTTTGCAGGACCTTTCCCGCAAGCTCACGCGCGCCACAACATTGCTGCGCACCCGCGTGGATGTGGAGCAGGAGCAGCAGAACCAGGAACTGTTAAAGTCCATGAACGAGCGAACCCGGCTGCAATTGCGCCTTCAGCAAACCGTGGAAGGCCTGTCAGTGGCTGCCGTCAGTTACTACCTGGTAGGGCTGATCTATTACGTCCTGCAAGGTTTCGCGAGAAAAGGCATCATTGCTGATCCAATCGTCTTCACCGCTGCAGCCGTACCTATTGTCATGTTTCTAGTGTGGTGGATCGTACGGAGATTGAAGCGCAACTTCCCTGTGGCATGACTGGATTCCTTCCCGCCATATCAAAAGATGTGGCGGGATTGAAACAGCATCAATGCAGGATCTGGCTGAGGAACAATTTGGTCCGCTCATGCTGGGGATTGCTGAAAAACTCGTTCGGAGTGTTGATTTCCACCACTGAGCCAAAATCCATAAAGATAACGCGGTTGGCGACCTGACGGGCAAAGCCCATTTCATGGGTAACGCACAGCATGGTCATACCTTCTTCTGCCAGGCTCACCATGGTTTCCAGAACCTCTTTCACCATTTCCGGGTCAAGGGCTGATGTCGGCTCGTCAAACAGCATGATCTTGGGAAACATGCAGAGCGAGCGGGCGATAGCAACGCGCTGCTGCTGACCGCCTGAGAGCTGACCGGGATACTTGGCGGCCTGCTCGGGAATTTTTACCTTCCTGAGGAAGTGCATGGCCACTTCTTCAGCATCCTTCTTGGGCATTTTCTTTACCCAGATCGGAGCCAGGGTCAGGTTCTCAAGAATCGTCAGATGCGGGAAAAGATTGAAGTGTTGAAACACCATCCCGACATCGCGGCGAATTTCATCGATCTTCTTGAGATCGCTTGTCAATTCTGTTCCGTCGACGATGATATTGCCCTTCTGGTGCTCTTCCAGCCGGTTGATGCAACGGATCATGGTGGATTTGCCAGAACCTGATGGGCCGCAAATCACGAGCCGCTCACCCTTGGCGACAGAGAGGTTCACATCCTTCAGGACATGAAAATCACCGTACCACTTGTGTACGCCCTTGAGCTCGACGGCCACGGCATTTTTAAGAGCGCCGGGTTTGAAATTGATGGCTGCGGACATGATACTTCCCCTCAACGCTTGTCAGCTTGGCCGAGACGCTCTTCCGTCGCTTTCGCGTAGCGGGACATGGCGTAGCAGCAGATAAAATAGAAAATGGCAGCGAACATGTAGCCCGTCGCCGATGTGGTGGGTGCGGCCCATTTCGGATCGATACGGGCGGCCTCTATGGTTTTAAGGAAGTCGAACAGGCCAACGACAATGACCAATGTCGTGTCCTTGAACAATCCGATGTAGGTGTTGACAATGTTGGGGATCGTGACCTTGAGGGCTTGCGGCAGCACGATGAGACGCATCATCTGCCAGTAGCCAAGACCCATCGCCATGGCCCCTTCGTATTGCCCCTTAGGCAAGGCCTGCAAACCGGCACGCACAACTTCAGCCATGTAGGCAGAGGCAAAGATCGCCGCTGCTATCAATGCGCGCATAAGTTTATCCGGTGCATATTGCTCGGGCACAAACAGCGGCAGCATGTTGGAGGCCATGAAAAGCACAGTGATGAAGGGCACACCGCGCACGAACTCGATCAACACAACGGAGAACAGTTTGACTGCCGGCATGTTGGAACGTCGCCCGAGAGCCAGCAATATGCCGAATGGCAGCGAAAACACGATGCCTACCGCAGCAACGATCAGCGAGATCAGGATGCCGCCCCAAAGGTTTGTTGGTACTGTTGACAGGCCAAACCCACCGGAGAGCAACCAGAAAGACAAGATAGGGGTGACAATGAAGGCAAAAGGCATTCCAAGATCACGGCGTGGCGCGTTCAACCACAAAACCCAGACCACCGATATGGCCAGCAGAATGAAGAAGATATTGGGCCGCCACCGCTGATCCAGCGGATAGGAACCGTAGATGAAATACTGCAGGCGCTCCGAGACGAAGGGCCAGCAGGCACCAACAACAGGACGCGATGCTGTAATCAGGCAGGCCTCCCGGTCAGCCCCCGTCCAGATCGCGTCGAATATGGTGAAATTCAGGATTGGCGGCACGATCAGATAAATGATCAGAGCCGAAAGGATCGTCATGCCAATGTTGAACGGGCTGGAGATGAGGTTGAGCCTGATCCAGCCCATAACTCCGGAGGTTGACACCGGCGGCGGCAAAGCCGCAGCCAGATCGTGCCGAACATAATGTACGGGTGTTTTCATGGAAGAAACAGTGGTGTCAGTCATCGTCCTGCCCTCCCTCAACGCTCAACCAGCGCTTTGCGCGAGTTGTACCAGTTCATGAACAGCGATGTTGTCAGGGATATCGTGAGATAGACCATCATGGTGATCAAGACGACCTCAATGGCCTGCCCCGTCTGATTCAATACTGTGCCAGTGAAGATGTTCACCAGATCCGGGTACCCGACAAAAACAGCCAGTGATGAATTCTTGGTGAGGTTCAGATAGTGGCTGGTCAGCGGCGGGATAATCACGCGCAGGGCCTGCGGGATAATGATCAGGTTCAGGGTGGGCTTTGGCTTGATGCCCAGCGCGTAGGCTGCCTCGGTCTGCCCCTTGGAAACGGCCAGTATGCCGGCCCGCACTGCCTCTGCAATGAAGGCCGCGGTGTAAATGACAAGGCCAAACAGGAGAGCCAGGAATTCGGGCTGGATGGTGAAACCACCTGCAATGTTGAAGCGCGTCGGTGCAGGATAATCAAACGTCATCGGCATGCCGGAAACCAGGAAGACCAAAAGCGGCAAGCCAAGCACAAGGCCCAGCGTTACAAGGCCAACAGGCGATTGCGCACCGGTTTTCTCCTGCTTTTTCTTGGCATACATGTAGTAAAAAATGGCTCCCAGAATGCCCAGCCAGAAGACCATGCCGGTAAGCCAGAAGCTGTTCCCGGGAATGGGGCTTGGCAGGAAGAACCCGCGGTTGTTGAGAAACCCGCCTCCGGGCAGCTTCATGCTGTCACGAACCTCCGGCAATGCCTTGATGACAGCATTGTACCAGAACAGCAGTTGCAGAAGCAGCGGCAGGTTGCGGATGACCTCAACGTACCAATAGGCCATTTTCGAGACCAGGAAGTTCTTGGAAAGCCGGGCTATTCCGACAAAAAAGCCGAGAAAAGTCGCAAGAACGATACCGATGGAAGCCACAAGCAATGTGTTCAGCAGGCCAACCCAGAAGGCGCGACCATAGCTGGACACTGATTCCGAGTAGAAAATAAGTGTCTGGCTGATCGGGAAGCCCGCATTGTTGTCCCAGAAGCCCAGCCCTGATGCGATCTTGGCGCGGCGCAGGTTCTCAACAGCGTTTGAATAAGCCGAGTAGAGCACCCAAGCAATAAAAAGGCATAGTAGGGCCTGAAAGAAGATGCTGCGCACCTTCGGGTCGTACAAAGGGGAAATCTTGGGTTTTTCCACCGCACCCGCGGATTTTATGACATCTGTCACGCGCATACCCCCTGCTCGGCTGTATCAGCTTTGCAAAAACAGTTGACCGGTGATGGCTTCGCATTCTTCCGGATAAAGAAAGGGCGCGAAAGATGTCCTTCGCGCCCGTTTGTTGAAATCAACGGATCGGTGGCGCGTATTGCAGACCGCCCTTGGTCCACAAGGCATTCTGGCCACGACCAATTTTCAGCTGCGAGCCCTGGCCAACGGTGCGATCAAAGCTCTCACCGTAGTTACCCACGAGTTTGATGATCTGATAAGCCCAGGCGTTGGTCAGGCCAAGTGCCTCACCATGTTTGCCTTCAGTGCCCAGAAGGCGCTTCACGTCTGGATTGGCAGACTTGAGCTGTTCATCGACGTTGGCCTTGGTCACGCCAAGTTCCTCGGCTGTCACCATCGCGTAATGGGTCCAGTTGACGATATCGAGCCACTGGTCATCACCGTGACGAACGGCTGGTCCGAGCGGCTCCTTGGAAATGATCTCTGGCAATACCATGTGATCATCAGACTTGGCGAGGCGCAGACGTTCGGCATAAAGACCGGAGGCATCCGTCGTGAAAGCATCGCAGCGGCCTGCATCATAGGCCTTGATGGTTTCATCGTTGGTGGCGAAGGTGACAGACTTCAGTTCCAGCTTGTTGGCACGGAAATAGTCAGCCAGGTTCAATTCGGTTGTGGTGCCCTGCTGCACGCAAACCGATGCGCCGCCGAGTTCCTTGGCCGATGCGACCTTGAGTGCCTTCTTCACCATGAAGCCCTGACCATCATAGTAGTTGATGGCACCGAAGTTCAGCCCCAGCGATGTGTCACGCGAAGAGGTCCATGTGGTGTTGCGTGCCAGTACATCCACTTCGCCGGACTGGAGAGCCGTGAAACGGTCCTTGGCGGACAGCGCCACGAACTTGATCTTGTTAGCGTCATTGAAGATTGCCGAAGAAAGCGCACGACAGAATTCAACGTCCAGCCCGTTCCAGTTTCCCTGGGCATCAGGCTGGCCAAAACCGGCAAGACCGGTGTTGGAGCCGCAGTTCAGGACACCGCGGGCTTTGATGGCTTCAAGGGTTGTGGCCTTTGTCTGGGCAATGGCTGCAGAGGCTGACAGGCCAACGGCCAGACCAGCAAGGGTAGCAAAAAGGGTTTTCATATCTTACCTCTGGTTTGAAGCGCCTTGTGTGCGCAATCTAAAAAGCAACTCATGTGCCAACTGTAGAAAACGTGAGAGAGCGTGTGCTTTCTCACGTTTTCCCTCAATCAGCGGATCGGTGGTGCGTACTGGAGACCGCCCTTGGTCCACAGCGCATTCTGGCCACGGGAAATCTTCAACTTGGAACCGGCGCCGACGTTGCGTTCAAAGCTCTCGCCGTAATTGCCAATGTGCTTGACTATGCGGAGGCCCCAGACATTTGGCAGGCCCATCGCTTCACCGTGCTTGCCTTCAACACCCAGCAGACGCTTGACGTCAGGATTGGTTGATTTCAGCTGCTCGTCCACGTTGGCTTTGGTCACGCCCAGTTCTTCTGCCGTGATCATGGCAAAATGCGTCCATTTTACAATGTCGAGCCATTGGTCATCACCGTGGCGGACCGATGGTCCGAGTGGCTCTTTGGACACGATCTCTGGCAGAACCATATGATCGTCCTGCTTCTCCATGCGCAAACGCTCGGAGTAGAGACCCGAAGCATCGGTGGTAAACGCATCGCAACGACCGCCTTCATAGGCTTTCACGGTTTCATCGTTGGTGGCGAAGGTTACTGCCTTCAGTTGCAGCTTGTTGGCGCGGAAATAGTCAGCAAGATTAAGTTCCGTCGTAGTGCCCTGCTGAACGCAGATCGATGCACCATTGAGTTCAAGCGCAGAAGCGATCTTGGCACTCTTGCGCACCATGAAGCCCTGACCATCGTAATAATTCACGGCGGCAAAATTCAGCCCCAGCGATGTATCGCGCGAGGAAGTCCAAGTGGTATTGCGCGACAGAACATCGATCTCGCCCGACTGGAGTGCGGTGAACCGATCCTTGGCGGACAGCGATACGAATTTCACCTTGGCAGGATCATTGAAGATGGCCGAAGCCACAGCACGGCAGACGTCCACGTCCAGTCCATTCCAGGCACCCTGTGCATCAGGAATGGCAAAACCGGCCAGACCGGTGCCAACACCGCAGTTCAAGACACCGCGTGCCTTCACGGCATCCAGCGTCGCAGTCCTTGTCTGGGCCCACGCACTTGTGGCGGCGAGGGTGACAACAGCGCCCAGAGCGGCGCTCTTGATGATTGATTTCATAATCAGATGTTCTCCCAAAATGGCTGCTGTCCCATGGTCTGGATCAGCATGTCCGACAAAAGATAGTGAGATAGCTTCACGTCGCGTGAGTCAACGAAACATTCATTCAATTGATCAACACCATCGAACTTTCGTATCACAATCCACAACAAGGTCTGCGGTCAAGCAGATTTCTGCTTTTTCATATCAAAAAACCGCGTTTATCTGATGGGCGGGGCATACTGCAAGCCGCCTTTGGTCCACAACTGGTTGAGTCCACGTGATATTTTGAGTTCAGAGCCCATTCCGACATTTTTCTCGAAATTCTCGCCGTAGTTGCCCACATGCTTGATGATGCGGTAAGCCCAGTCGTTGGTAAGGCCCAGTGCCTCGCCATGCTTTCCCTCGACGCCAAGAAGACGACGGATATCGGGATTGGTTGATTTGAGCTGCTCATCGACGTTGGCCTTTGTTACGCCAAGCTCCTCGGCAGTCACAATCGCATATTGTGTCCACTTGACGATATCGAACCACTGGTCATCGCCGTGGCGCACGGCTGGGGCCAATGGCTCCTTGGAAATGATCTCGGGCAGGATGATATGGTCAGACACGTTGGCCAGCTTGAGGCGTTCGGCATACAGGCCGGAAACATCGGTGGTGAAGCTGTCACAGCGGCCGGCCTCGTAGGCTTTCACGGATTCCTCGCCAGTTGGATATGAGACCACCTTCAACTGCATGTTATTGGTGCGAAAATAGTCTGCCAGATTGAGTTCAGTGGTCGAACCCTGGTTGACGCAGACCGTGGCACCCGAAAGATCCCTGGCTGACTTGGCGTTCAGGCTCTTCTTCACCATGAAGCCCTGTCCGTCGTAGTAAGTCACAGGGCCAAAGTTGAACCCAAGCGACGTATCGCGCGACGAGGTCCAGGTCACATTGCGTGACAGAACATCCACCTCACCGGATTGCAGACTGGCAAATCGGTTGACGGAAGATGTGGGGATAAACCGTGTCTTGGTGGGATCATTGAAAATGGCGGCTGCAATGGCCTTGCAGAAATCAACATCCAATCCGCTCCAGTTGCCCTGCTTGTCAGGTACGCTGAAACCGGGAAGGCCTGTATTGGCCCCGCAAACAATCAAGCCGCGCTGCTTGATGGCTTCCAGTGTGGGTAGCCGGTTCTGGGCCAGGGCAGAAGTCGCGAGTGCCATCGTCGAGGCAGCAGCAAAAAATGCGCTCCATTTCACAGATAGTCTGTTCATCCGTTTGACCCCTGCCAATGGCGCTATCCGCCAATAGTTCAATTTCGATCATAGACATCATAACGATGATTGATCCAGTGCCTCTTGACGAATTTCTTTTTGCAACTGCTTCTGGGTCAGCACTCCTTTGGAAAGACCGTTATGCGCAAGCTCACCACCCGCCAGCACGCCCGACTCGACATCACGACCAGAATGGTTCTTGGCGGACGCAAGCCCGATGAGCAGTTCGGCTTCGTAAACACGCCGCTCTATCGCGGATCAACCGTGCTCAAGCCGACGGTGAAGGACCTCAACAGCCGCCACCATGCACGCTTCATCTATGGCACCCACGGCAACCCCACCACGGAAGCGCTTGAAACGGCGTGGACCGAGCTTGCGGGTGCCGCTGGTACAGTGCTGGTGCCATCCGGTCTTGCGGCTGTGACGATTGCCTTCATGTCCTGCCTGTCATCGGGCGATCATTTTCTGGTGCCCGATTCCGTTTATCGGCCTGCCCGGACTTTCTGCGATACCGTGCTGAAGCGGATGGGTGTGGAGACGCAATACTATGACCCGCTGATCGGCAAGGACATCAAGAAGCTGTTGAAGGCCAACACGAGGGCTGTGCATACGGAAGCACCGGGATCGCAGACCTTCGAGATGCAGGACATTCCGGCCATCGCGGAAGTTGCCCATGCGCACGGCGCTGTTGTGCTGATGGACAACACCTGGGCAACGCCGCTGCTGTTTCCGCCCCATGAGCGCGGCGTGGACATCGCCATCGAGGCGGGCACAAAATATCTCGGTGGACACTCGGATATTCTGCTGGGCATGATCTCCGCCAACGAGCGGTGCATCAAACCGCTGCGTGACACGTTCCTTGCCTTTGGCACCAACCCAAGCAGCGATGATGTCTGGCTTGGCCTGCGCGGCCTGCGCACCATGGCGCTGCGATTGAAGGAACAGGAAAAGAAAACGCTGGATATGGCGCGGTGGTTACAAAAGCAGCCCGAGGTTCTTAAGGTCTTGCACCCTGCCCTGCCGGATCATCCGGGACATGCCATCTGGAAGCGTGACTTCAAGGGATCATCCAGCCTGTTCTCGGTGGTGCTGAAACCAGCCCCTGAAAAAGCCGTCGAGGCTATGCTCAACGGCCTGTCGCTGTTTGGCATGGGCTTTTCCTGGGGCGGCTACGAAAGCCTTGTGGTGCCGTTCAACTGCGCCGACTACCGGACCTGCACGACGTTCGATCCCGGCGGACCCTGCATCCGCATCCAGATTGGCCTTGAGGCCAACAAAGACCTGAAGGCGGACCTTGCGGCGGGTTTCAAACGATTGGTGAAAGCCTCCCGTTAAAAGGCAAGATCGCTCCAGTTGCCGCTCCAGGCCTTGCCGAAACCACCATTGAGCGAAACGCGGTCCGGTACGATACGCCAGAACCAGAAGCCCGGCAGATCAACGTAGAG
>JANMLW010000062.1:0-53258 GCA_031372765.1 Hyphomicrobiales bacterium | reverse complement strand
TCAGGATATTGGAATCCGAGCCGATGCCGAACGCGCCTCCGGCAGTTCGGAATTCGGGGGCAGGAAAGGTGCCATCTCCCAGATTGGCTTCCGTGACGGGGCAAAGACCGGCGACGGCACCCGATCCGGCCATGCGCTGCGTTTCGAGGTCAGTCATGTGGGTGGCATGGATGAGGCACCACCGGTGATCCACTGCGGCATGATCCAGCAACCACTCCACAGGCCTTGTCCCTGACCATGCGAGACAGGCACTCACCTCCGCCATCTGCTCTGCGATATGGATATGGATGGGACTGCCTTGTGCCATCAGCGTGACGGTGCTGAGCTGTTCGGGAGTCACGGCCCGCAGGCTGTGGGGGGCAATGCCCACCACGCAGCCGGGTAGCGCCTTTACCGCCTGTTTGCAGCCCTCAAGCACTCTTGAAAATCCATCAATATCACTGACAAAACGCCGTTGGCTGTCTGTGGGCGGAGCGCCGCCAAAATTCGAATGGGCGTAGAAGACCGGCAGCAATGTGAGGCGAATGCCCGTCTTGTTTGCGGCCTCCGCAATCCGCGTTGCCATTTCAGCCGGGTTATCATAGGGCCGTCCATCCGGCGCGTGGTGTAGATAGTGGAATTCACCCACGCGTGAAAAGCCTGCTTCCAGCATTTCCATATAGAGTTGCGCGGCCACTGCCTCGACCTGATCGGGTGTCATGCTGAGCGCAAACCGGTACATCAGGTCTCGCCAGCTCCAGAAACTGTCTGTCGTCTGTCCGCGTTTCTCCGTCAGTCCAGCCATGCCGCGCTGGAAAGCATGGCTGTGCAGATTGGGCATGCCGGGTAAAAGGACAGTATGCCTTTCATCGGTTGCGCCGGCCTCAGCATCACAGTCAACAGCGCTGAACGTTCCGCCAGACAGGGTCAGGCGGACATTGCTGCGCCAACCCTCTGGCAGAAGAGCCGCCTCTGCATGAATAACATCCACGCCCCGTCTCCTGCCTTGCATGAGGTGCAAGTGACTTGCCATCATGAATTTATTGTCTATACATAATTGGGATATATCCGTGATGCAAGCTGCAACCTTGATCCACTCACCGAGGCAAAGCAATTGACTGCAAGCATATCCTGTGTGTGGCGCAATGCACGCCTTGCGACCTTCCAGCCGGACAGGTCGGGAATCGGTGAAATCCTGAACGGTGTGATCGCCATCAAGGATGACCGTATCGTTTTCGTCGGTCCTGAAAGTGAATTGCCGGCACGGTTCCATGATGCAGCGCAGCACAATTGCGAAGGGCGCTGGATCACGCCGGGACTTATCGACTGCCACACGCATCTTGTGCATGCCGGGAACCGCGCCAACGAGTTTGAAAGGCGTCTCGCGGGTGCAACTTACGAGGAGATAGCCCGCGCGGGCGGTGGCATCGTCTCATCCGTCAAGGCCGTTCGGGAAGCAAGTCTCGACCAGCTTGTGCAGGAAGCGCTCCCCCGCCTGGACGCGCTGATCGCAGAGGGTGTAACAACCATAGAGATCAAGTCTGGCTATGGTCTTTCGGTTGAGGCAGAACTCAAGATGCTGAGGGCCGCCCGCGCGCTGGGAACCCGGCGCAACATCACGGTCAGGACCAGCTATCTGGCAGCGCATGCCACACCTGCCGCCTACAAGGGACACAACGCGGCCTATATTGCCGATGTCGTCTTGCCGGGATTGGCAGAGGCAGCGCGGGAAGGTCTTGCCGATGCGGTCGATGGGTTTTGTGAGGGGATAGCTTTTTCAATCGACGATATGCGGATCGTCTTTGATGCTGCCGCCCGCCATGGGTTGCCCGTGAAATTGCATGCTGATCAATTGTCAAACCTTGGCGGAGCGGCACTGGCGGCTCAATTCAAGGCGCTTTCAGCCGATCATCTGGAATACACCGACGAAGCGGGTTGCGCCGCCATGTCAGCGGCAGGCACTGTGGCGGTACTGTTGCCCGGAGCCTATTACTTCATCCGCGAAACCAGAAAGCCGCCGGTGGATCTTCTACGCAAGCACGGCGTCAGCATGGCGCTGGCCACCGATAATAATCCCGGCTCGTCGCCGCTTACATCGCTGCTCCTGGCCATGAACATGGGGGCCACGCTGTTCGGGTTAACCGTTGCTGAATGTCTGGCTGGCGTGACCCGCGAAGCAGCCAAGGCGCTCGGCCTTGAGCATGAAACCGGCACGCTCGCTGTTGGCAAGAAAGCCGATCTGGCAATCTGGAACATCGAGAGTCCGGCAGAACTTGTTTACCGCATGGGCTTCAATCCCCTGCACCGGCGGGTGATGAACGGAGTGATGGACCCATGACGGCCAAAACGATGACGGCCAAAACGATCATGCTTGTGCCCGGTGCAACACCGCTCTCGGTGCTGAGCCAGATTTACTGGCATGGCAGCGCCATCCGGCTTGATCCAGCGAGCGCGATCGGCATCCGCAAAGCCGCCCTCAGGATCGCTGAAATCGCGAAGGGCGATGTCGCTGTTTACGGGGTCAATACCGGGTTTGGAAAACTGGCCAGCATCCGCATCCCGGCAGAGTCAATCGCCACCTTGCAGCGCAACCTCATCCTGTCACATTGCTGCGGCATAGGTGCGCCACTCCCAGCCGATATTGTCCGTCTGATCATGAGCCTGAAGCTGCTGTCGCTGGGGCGTGGTGCATCCGGTGTGCGCATGGAACTGGTGCATTTGCTGGAAGGCATGCTGAATGCGGATGTGATTCCGGTCATTCCTGAGAAAGGCTCCGTCGGCGCTTCGGGTGATCTTGCCCCATTGGCACATCTGGCTGCGGTCATGATTGGCGAAGGCGAGGCCTGGCTTGCAGGCACCCGCATGGCAGGATCTGTGGCACTCTCAAAGGCGGGATTGCATCCCATAACCCTGGCTGCCAAGGAAGGGCTGGCATTGATCAATGGCACACAGGTGTCGACGGCGCTGGCACTGGCGGGGCTGTTCCGGGCCCACCGGGCCGCCCAGGCCGCTCTCATCACCGGCGCGTTATCGACCGATGCGGCGATGGGATCGTCCGCTCCGTTCCATCCTGATATTCATCTCTTGCGCGGACATCAGGGGCAGATCGATACGGCTTTTGCGCTGCGTCATCTGCTGGCTGGATCAGCCATCCGTGAAAGCCATCTGGAGGGGGATGAGCGCGTTCAGGACCCCTACTGCATCCGCTGTCAACCGCAGGTCGGCGGGGCGTGTCTCGATCTGTTGCGGTCGGTTGCGCGCACCCTGACCATCGAGGCCAATGCCGTCACTGATAATCCGCTGGTCCTTGCCGATGGCTCTGTCGTTTCCGGTGGTAATTTTCATGCCGAGCCGGTGGCTTTTGCAGCGGACCAGACAGCGCTGGCGATTTGTGAAATCGGAGCCATCGCCCAGCGCCGTATTGCCCTTCTGGTTGATCCGGCCCTGAGTTCAGGCTTGCCAGCCTTTCTGGCCCGCACTCCCGGCCTGAATTCCGGTCTGATGATTGCTGAGGTGACATCCGCCGCCCTGATGTCCGAGAACAAGCAGATGGCACATCCGGCATCAGTGGATTCCACGCCCACCTCCGCCAATCAGGAAGACCACGTCTCGATGGCTTGCCATGGTGCGAGGCGGCTTCTGGCGATGACGGACAATCTCTTTGGTATCGTTGGCATCGAGGCCATCACCGCTGCGCAGGGTGTTGCCTTTCGAGCCCCCCTGCTCACCAGCCCGGCGTTGCAGAGGGCCTTTGCACACATCCGCTCTGTTATCCCTGATCTGGCAACGGATCGCTATATGGCTGATGATCTGGCAGCAGCGAGTCAGCTGGTGGCAACCGGTTCTCTCATCGCCTCGATATCGCCAGGGTTCTTACCGGAATTGGAGATCTGACATGGCTGCCGTCGAGGTCAGGCAAGGCAGCTCACCAGTTGTTCTGGGTTTGCCGCACACAGGCACGGAGGTGCCCGCCGACATCTGGCAGCGCCTGAATGCCAATGGGCGCCTGCTAGCTGATACGGACTGGCACATCGACAGGCTCTACAACGGCTTGCTGCTTGATGCGACGACGGTGCGCGCCACATTCCACCGTTATGTCATTGATGCCAACCGTGATCCTGAGGGGGTAAGTCTTTACCCCGGCCAGAACACCACGGGCCTGATTTCCACGACGGATTTTGATGGCAGCGTAATCTGGCAGGTTGGTCAGGAACCCACGGCTGCGGATATTGTACTACGGCTGAGGGATTTCCATGCGCCTTATCACGCTGCGCTGAAGGCAGAGATGGAGCGGGTCAAAGCCATTCATGGCATTGCCGTGCTGTATGACTGCCATTCCATCCGCAGCCATATTCCATTCCTGTTTGAAGGGTGCCTGCCTGATTTCAATATCGGCACTGCCGGTGGCACAAGCTGCGATCCTGCCATCGAGCGTGCAGTAGCGGAATTGGCAGGCAATGCCACAGGCTTCACCAGAATCCTCAATGGCCGCTTCAAGGGCGGCTGGACCACGCGGCATTACGGCAAGCCCAATTCGGGTTTTCATGCCATCCAGATGGAACTTGCGCAGTCCACGCATCTGGGCAGCGAAGCGCCGCCCTTTGCCTATGACCAGGCGAAGGCGGACACGCTGCGGCCTCATCTTAAATCCATTCTGCTGCGCATTGAAGAGATCGCGCACCGGCTGGCCAAACAGGAGAACCAGACATGAACAGTCCACGGCACAACCTGCGCGAAGTCCGCAGCCCGCGTGGCAATGTCATCACGGCCAAATCCTGGATGACTGAAGCGCCGATGCGTATGCTGATGAACAATCTCGATCCTGATGTTGCCGAGAACCCGCATGAATTGGTTGTCTATGGCGGCATCGGTCGTGCAGCACGGACCTGGGAGGATTTCGACAGGATTGTCGCCTCGCTCAAGACGCTTGAGGAAGACGAAACGCTGCTGGTGCAATCGGGCAAGCCGGTCGGCATTTTTCGTACCCACAGGGATGCCCCCCGCGTGCTGATTGCCAATTCCAACCTGGTGCCGCACTGGGCGACATGGGAACACTTCCACGAGCTCGATCGCAAGGGTCTGGCGATGTATGGCCAGATGACTGCCGGTTCGTGGATCTACATCGGGACGCAGGGCATCGTGCAGGGCACCTACGAAACCTTCGTCGAGGCCGGTCGCCAGCATTACGGTGGCAATCTGAAGGGCAAATGGATTCTCACCGGTGGCCTTGGCGGCATGGGTGGTGCGCAGCCACTGGCCGCTGTAATGGCGGGCGCTTGCTGTCTTGCGGTGGAATGCAATCCCGATTCCATCGATTTCCGCTTGCGCACCCGCTATGTCGATGCGCGTGCCGAAACGCTGGATGAAGCGCTGGAGATGATCGGCAAATGGACAAAGGCAGGCGAGGCAAAATCCGTGGGATTACTGGGCAATGCCTGCGAAATCCTGCCAGAAATGGTGCGTCGTGGCATTCGCCCCGACATGGTGACGGACCAGACATCGGCCCATGATCCGCTGAATGGTTACCTGCCCAGGGGCTGGACCATGGGCGAATGGCGTACAAAGCGGGAAAGCGATCCCAAGGCGGTCGAGAAGGCGGCCCGTGCCTCGATGCGTGAGCATGTGGAAGCGATGCTTGCCTTCTGGAATGCCGGTGTGCCAACCCTCGATTATGGCAACAATATCCGTCAGGTTGCCAAGGACGAGGGACTTGAAAATGCCTTTGCCTTTCCCGGCTTTGTGCCTGCCTACATCCGGCCACTGTTCTGTCGCGGTGTCGGGCCGTTTCGCTGGGCTGCACTGTCAGGTGATCCGGAGGATATCTACCGCACCGATGCCAAGGTGAAGGAACTGACGCCGGGCAACACCCATCTGCATCACTGGCTGGATATGGCACGTGAACGTATCGCCTTTCAGGGCTTGCCCGCCCGCATCTGCTGGGTGGGATTGGGCGACCGCGAGCGGTTGGGGTTGGCGTTCAACGAGATGGTGCGTACCGGTGAATTGAAGGCGCCCATCGTCATTGGTCGTGACCATCTGGACTCCGGTTCTGTTGCTTCACCCAACCGGGAAACAGAAGCCATGAAGGATGGCTCGGACGCCGTGTCGGACTGGCCGTTGCTCAATGCCCTGCTGAACACCGCGTCAGGTGCCACGTGGGTGTCGTTGCATCATGGCGGCGGTGTCGGCATGGGCTTCTCGCAGCATTCCGGCATGGTTATCTGCTGCGATGGCACGGATGATGCCGCGCGTCGGATCGCACGCGTTTTGTGGAATGATCCCGCTACAGGTGTGATGCGCCATGCCGACGCTGGCTATGAGGACGCCCTTGCCTGCGCCAGGGAAAAGGGCCTGCGTCTGCCCGGTATTCTGGGGAACTGATGGCTTCCCGTGTATTGATCTGTCGTGTTGCGACGAACTTGATATCCGTGCACATTCGCTAAAGCCCGAAGATAATGGGCTTATGCATTTTGAACCGTTGAAAGCTCTGCAATGTCCACCATTCTCGTGATCAATCCCAACTCCAACCCGGCGGTCACGCACGGTTTTGATGAGGCGCTGGAGCCGCTGCGAAGGTCCGGTGGGCCCCGCATCGTGTGCGAGACCCTGCTTGAAGGCCCCTTTGGCGTGGAGACACAGGCGCACGTCGAAAGTGTCGCCCTGCCGTTGGCACGGCTCGTGGCTGAACGATCCGATGCCAGTGCCTTTGTCATTGCCTGCTATTCCGATCCCGGCCTGTTTGTCTGCCGTGAAGCAACAGCAAAACCGGTTCTGGGCATTGCCGAATGTGGTTTGCTGACGGCCATGGCGCGCGGCCAGCGCCTAGGCGTCATCGCCATCGCCAGAAGGTCAATTCCCCGGCATATCCGCTACATGCGGCAGATGGGAATCATGGACCGTCTGGCCGCCGAGCGACCTCTGGAAATGACTGTTGCAGAAACGGCATCGGGGGATGGCACCCTTGCCCGCATGATCGAAGTCGGTGCCGAACTGCGTGATCTCGATGGGGCGGACGTGATCGTGATGGGCTGTGCCGGGATGGCGCGTCACCGCAAGGCGTTGGAAGCGGCCCTTGGCATTCCGGTCATCGATCCGGTGCAGGCCGCCGTTACCATGGCGGTTGGAACCCTCAGTTTTCAGTGAGATGAACCCTCGCCTCAAGGATATTCTCCGGGGTGCGGCGTTTCATGGCAAAGATATCGCTCTGGCGCGTATAGAGATCGCCAAACAGCCGGCCAACCGGCTGATATGCCGCAAAATCCACACGGAAGCTGTCAGGGTCAAGTAATCCGGCCCGCGCATGCAGGCCCGTCACTTCGCCGATCAGCAGGTCCCGCCCCGGGCCGAACGCGAGCGACACGGTCTTGCGGCATTCCAGCGCAAAGGGCGCTGCTGCCAATCGTGGAACCGACACTGTGAGAGAAGGTGCCAGCGCCAATCCGAGGGCTTCAGCCTCGCTGGTGCCCGCTGGAAAATCCGCTGCCGCATCATTCATGGCCTGTGCCAGCGCCTCATCCACCATGTTGACCACGAAGGTTCCGCGCTCGTTGATGTTCGTTGTGGTGTCCTTGCGGGCATAATCAGGCTTGTGCTGCAACCCCAGCACGATCAGCGGCGGATCATCGGAGAACACATTGAAAAAGCTGTAGGGCGCAGCGTTGACCACGCCCTCTGCGTTCATCGAGGTGACGAAGGCAATGGGGCGCGGTACGATGATGCCACTGAGCAGTTTGTAGCGCGCCTGCTTGTCCAGTGTCGCAAAATCAAGCGCCAGTCCGCTGGAAGTATCGGTCATCTTTCAAGCACTTTCGGGTGGCGGTTCGGCGCCTGCGCGGGAGGTGATCAATCCGTAATGTTCGATCCTGCGGTGACGCTTGAAATCGAAGATCGTCTCCTTGCCAAAGCGGGTGGCATCAAGATCGCAGTCATGCACCAGCAATCCATCCACCTCGCCTGGCAACTCCGCCACAATGCGACCATCCGGATCAGCAATCAGCGTGCCGCCCATCAGGTGATGACCATCCTCATTGCCTGCTTTGGCAACTGCCACCACCCAGGTTGCGTTCTGGTAAGCGCCAGCCTGTATGGACAGGCGGTGGTGGAACAGGCGCTCTTCCAGCCCTTCGTCCTTCTTCTGCGAATTGACCGACGGCGTGTTGAACCCCAGCACGATCATCTCCACACCCTGCAATCCCATGACCCTGTAGGTTTCTGGCCAGCGGCGGTCATTGCAGATGCACATACCAATGAGGCCACCCAAGGCGCGAAATACAGGAAAGCCAAGATCACCTGGTTCGAAGTAGCGCTTTTCCAGATGCTGATGGGTGCGCTCAGGGTCAAACTCAACATGGCCGGGCAGATGGATCTTGCGGTAGGTGCCCACAATCCTGCTTTGGTCATCCAGCAGAACGGAGGTGTTGAAATGACGGCCTTCCGGCGTCTTCTCGGCATAGCCGAAGGAAAGCGCAATGCCGTGTTGCCTGGCACGCACCAATAGCTGTGCGGTCTCGGGTCCAGGCATGCTTGTTTCAAACCAGGGGTCGAACGCCGCCCGGTCCGCCACATGCCAGCGCGGGAAAAACGTGGTCAGGGCCAGTTCGGGAAACACCACGAGCATGCAACCCCTGACAGCGGCTTCATCGAGCAGCACCAGCATACGGGCAATCACCATAGCCCGTGTTTCCGCCCGCTGGATCGGACCAAGCTGGGCAGCGCCCACGCGCACATTCCGCATTTCAATCTCTCCTGCTTGCTTCGGTCTATTGCGCGACCCGGTGCTCCATGCGGCTGACAAGGCGCACCAGCGGCCACATGAACACCAGATAGATGATAGCCGCCAGCACGATGGGCGACGCGTTATATGTCACGGAGCGGGCCATATCCGCCGTGTAGAGCAACTCGGCAAAGGACACGACACTGGCAAGGGCTGTCAGCTTCACCACCTCAAGCGTGTTCGAAGCGAGGTCCGGCAGGACATTGCGGGTAGCCTGAGGCACGATGACATGCATCAGTGTCTGCACGCGGCTGAGGCCTGTGGCACGCGCCGCGTCCCATTGCCCAGCACCCACGCTTTCGATGCCAGCCCGAAATATCTCGCCATAGAAACTGGCGGTATTCAGCGTCAGTGCCAGCAGAACCGATGTGAAGGGGGCAAGTCTTATGCCGGCAAAAGGCAGGGCAGAGTAGATCAGGATCAGCAACACCAACGGCGGCACGGCGCGGAAGAAATCCACGAAGACCACAGTGCAGATGCGCAAGGCGCGGTAGCGCGAGGTTCCCAGCAAGGCCACGATCAACCCGCCACACAGGCCCAGCGGCAGCAGGGCAGCGCACAGCAGCGCTGTCATGCCAAGACCCTGCAACATGAAGGGTAGTGCTTTGCGCATGATCTCCAGATTGAAGAACTGTTCGGCGAGAGCGTTCATCAGGCCCTCTTCCAGCTGAAGCGGTTCTCGATCAGACGGCCCGCCATCACCACAGGAATGAAGATGACAAGATAGGCGATCGCGCCCATCATCAGGGGTGTGGCATTGCCGGTAAAACTGACCGCTGTGGTGGCCTGATTGAGAATTTCCGGTACGCCTATCACCGTGCCGAGTGCCGTGTTCTTGGTTATGGCGATGGTCCGGTTTGTGAGCGGTGGAATTGTAAGGCGAACCGCCTGTGGCAGGATGACGTGCATCAGTGTTGCGGTGTAGGTCATGCCACAGGAGCGGGCTGCCTCCCATTGGCCCTTGCGCACACTGGTGATTCCCGCCCAGAAAATCTCCTCTGCAAAGGCGGCCAGCACCAGCGAAAGCACCAGCCAGAGCACGGCAAAACCAGAGAGTGTCAGGCCAACATTCGGCAATCCGAAATAGGCCAGCAGTACCAGAACGAGAGGCGGCAAGGCCCGCAGGATATCGGCAAAGATGATGATGCAGATGTTGACGGGGCGGAATTGGTAGGCCCGCAAGGCTGCCAGCAGCAACCCCGTGACGATACCCGTGACAACGACGCAGGCCGCGATAAGGAGTGTGACGCCCATGCCAGAGATGATCTTGGGCAATGTCGCCACAATGAGATCAAACTTGAAAAACGTCTCGATGAAGCGATCCAGACCCGACATGCCGATCCGTCAGTCTGTCATGCGCGAGAGAAAGGCGCGGGTGCGCGCTTCGCGGGGGGATTCAAACAGCATGGCGGGTGTGCCCTGTTCAACGATATGCCCGCCTTCCATGAACACCACGCGGTCCGCCGCCTCGCGGGCAAAGCGCATTTCGTGGGAGACAACCACCATTGTCATGCCCCTGTCCTTCAGATCACGCATTACTGCCAGTACGGATCCGACCAGCTCGGGATCAAGTGCTGATGTCGGTTCGTCAAACAGCACAAGTTTGGGATCAAGCGCCAGCGCACGCGCTATGGCAACACGCTGCTGCTGACCGCCTGACAATGTGCCCGGCGTGGCATCAGCCTTCTCCGCCAGCCCAACGCTGGCAAGCGCTGCATGACCAATCGCCTCTGCCTCGGCTCTGGATTTTCCCGCCACCTTTCGCAATGCCAATGTGACATTGCCCAGGGCTGTGAGGTGCGGATACAGATTGAAGCTCTGGAACACCATGCCGATGCGGCGGCGGACGGCATTGATGTCCACCCCCTTGCGCAGGATATCGGTGCCATCAAACAGGATGGAGCCCGAGTCAGGTTCCTCCAATCGGTTGCAGCAGCGCAGGAAGGTCGATTTACCAGACCCCGACGGTCCGATGATGAACACCATCTCGCCGGGAGTGACGTTGAAATCGATCCCATTCAGCACTTTCAGAGGACCAAACCGTTTGCATATGCCTGTCGCCGCGAGAATGGGCTTCAGCTGCATTGTGGCGCGCGTGGTGTTGGATCGTAGCCTGGCATGTCAGGCACGCCCGTACCGGGAAAGACCGTCACGGCTGCCGATCCTGGCGCAGGCTTTGTGCCGAACCATTTCTCATGCAGTGTCGCCATCGTGCCATCGAGCTTCATGCATTCGATGGCATTCTCGACCTCGACCCGTAACGCGCCGGAGTCCTTGCGCAGGGGGGCTGCCCAGACAAGGCCGGTGGAGTGCAGCACGGACAGCTCAAGCTGGGTGTTGATCTTGGCAGCCCATGCAGCCACCGTGTTGCCCGTGACATTGGCAAAGGCGCGGCCGGACATCACGGCCTGCACAGCATCAGACTGGGTGCCAAAACTCTCAACCGTCCAGCCGATCTTGGCTTCCAGCCCGCGGGCCCAGCTGTCATAGGCCGACCCCTTGTTAACGGTGATGACCTTGCCCTTCATCTCATCCAGTGTTGTGACCTTGGGTGAGCCTTTTTTAACAAGAAACTGGAAGTCCGTATTGAGATAACCCTCCGTGAACAGCAGGTTCTCCGCCCGTTCCTTTGTGGCCGTA
Source organism: Hyphomicrobiales bacterium (assembly GCA_031372765.1). GTDB lineage: Bacteria > Pseudomonadota > Alphaproteobacteria > Rhizobiales > Beijerinckiaceae > JADCCX01. Next base: position 41,866 of record JANMLW010000062.1, on the reverse strand, counting down.
ACCGGTGCAGAGACAAAATCCAGCGTGCCTGCCTGAAGCGAAGGCAGAATGCCTGAAAACTGCGTGACTGTCATGTCAAGCGGGCGCTTCATACGCTTGGCAATCTCAGCTGCCAGATCAATGTTGAAGCCTTCCGTGCCGCCACCCAGCTTGGGCATGGCATGGGGTGCAAATGTCCCGTCCACCGCTGTCCTGAGCGGGGCTTGCGCTACGCCAGTACCCGTGAACCCGGCGAGAAACAGCATGGCAATGCTGCTGCGCCTGATTGTAAGCCTTGTCATTGTGCCTTTGGTCATCATCGTCTTGTTCCTCCCGGTTGATCGCTGTGTGATAGGCAGATGAAAGCAATACCAATCATAGGCAATTAACGCGCCAGCGCGTTCAGAACAGGCGGCGCAGATGATTGATGACGCTCATGCGGACATTGTCGATGTGATTGCGCATCGCCGTTTCAGCACGGACAGAATCGCGGCTCATGATGGCGTCGATGATCTCCAGATGCTCGGCAATACCGGGTTCAAACCGTTCAGGCACGCGCCCCATGTCGAAGATCTTGGTTTTCTGCCGCAGATCGTGGATCAGCCCGGTAAGCAGGCTCGACCCTGCCAGTGCGGCAACGCAGGCATGCAATTGATCATCTGCAGCGATATGATCTGGCGGTGAAGGCACGTGGCCCTGCGCGAATGCGGCTATGCGCTTCCTGATGTCCGCAAGCTCCTCAGACCCACCCTTTTGCGCCGCCAAGCCAGCAGCCTCCACTTCCAGCAGACGCCTGATATGCAGTATTTCGATAAAGTCGCTGGTGGACAACCGGCGGACGACCGGTGTCAATCCGGCGCTGCGCTGCACCAGACCTTCCATGGTCAGGCGCGTCATGGCCTCACGGACAGGCGTGCGCGATACGCCGAGACGCTCCGCCAGTTTCTTCTCCTGCAAGGCCTCTCCCGCCGGCAGCGAGCCACTGAAAATCATGCTGCGTAGCCGTTCATAGGTTGAGTGGCCAAGCGTGGAGGTTTTTTCGTCAAGGATCGTCACGAATGCCTTCCCCCCAACCAGAATGCTTCCCGGGCATTATCCCGTTCGCAGGGAGATGCATCTGCCCGTTTGCGTTGAGCGCATGCTTTTGTATACTGCGTGTATGTCAATGTCATCCCCATCAAACGATTCAGCACCGAGGCTTCCCGTGGCTTATGATCTGGTCATCCGTGGCGGCACAATTGTCACGTCTCACGGTGTCTTCAAGGCTGATCTTGGTATTGCCGGCGAGCGTATAGCAGCACTTGCCGAGCGTCTGCCTGCGGGCCTTGACGAGATCGATGCGCGTGGCAAATATGTGATGCCGGGCGGTGTTGATCCCCATTGTCATATCGAGCAACTATCGGGCGGCGGCATCATGAATGCCGATACCTTCGAGACGGCGACGCGCTCTGCGGCCTTTGGCGGTACAACCAGTGTCATCTCGTTCGCAGCCCAGCACCGGGACATGAACCTTGCAACGGTTGTGGCTGACTATACGGCGTTGGCAGCCAAAGGTGCCATCATCGATCATGCTTTCCACTTGATGGTGGCCAATCCCGACAAGCAGACGATCACGCATGATTTGCCCGCGCTGATCCGTGCAGGGCATCGCTCCGTCAAGGTGTTCATGACCTATGACAAGGTTCAGGTGAACGACGAGCAGTTGCTGGATGTACTGCTGGTGGCGCGCCAGAATGGCGCACTGGTCTGCGTCCATGCGGAGAATCACGCCATGCTCAAATGGATGGGCGAGCGGTTGGTTGAGCGCGGTTATGTGCATCCCAGATATCACGCGCCAAGCCATCCCCGCGCCGCCGAGGCGGAAGCCTTTCATCGGCTGATTGCCTTTGCCGAATTCATTGATCAGCCAATTGTCATCTTCCATGTTTCGACGGCGGAAGGGGCGGATATCATCCGGCAGGCGCGCGGTCGCGGGGTCAAGATTTTTGCCGAAACCTGCCCGCATTATCTCTTCCAGACAGCGGATGATCTTGATCTTCCCGGGTTTGAGGGCGCGCGCATGATCTGCTCGCCGCCACAACGCACCGAGGCTGATCAGAGCGCCTTGTGGCAGGCACTTGCACTGGGTGATCTGCAGATGATCTCGTCCGATCATGCGCCCTATCGCATGGATGAAAGTGGCAAGTTCAGCGCTGGCAAGAGCCCCAGTTTCAAGCAGATCGCCAATGGCATGCCGGGACTGGAAATGCGCTTGCCCTTGCTGTTTGATGCCATGGTGAGCCATGCCCCAAAGGCAGGGGTGATTGAGGCGCTGTGCCGATTCGTCGATGTGACATCGACTGCGCCCGCCCGCATTTATGATCTGGCCGGCAAAGGCTCCATTGGTATCGGCATGGATGCTGATCTGGCGATCTGGGACCCTGAGCGCGAGACTGTTCTGACGGACGCTTTGCACGACAACACCGGGTACAATCCTTTCCGTGGCCGCACGATCACCGGCTGGCCGGAGACAGTGCTGCGGCGCGGCAGCGTGATCGTCTCAGGCGGCCAGCTTCACGGCAAACCCGGCGAAGGCCGCTTGCTTTTGCGCGAGGCCGGTCCCGCAACCACGCCAACCGGTCGTCGCTCACCGGAGTTCGATCCGGCAACCAATTTCGGAGCGCATCTTGATTAAGGGCATGGCGCGTCCACCATCTGTTCCTGACTGACGATACGCCCTAAATACGGCCCCAGACTATCGGATAACGGGCAGTTTCCTGACATCCAGCACGCCGTCACGGCTCATCCTCCAATCAGGATGTGCGCCCTTGATTCCGATCACGCGGCGATGGTTATAAAGATACAGCCACGGCGGATCCTGTTGCAGCAATCGGTAACACTGACGGTATAGTGACTCACGTGCAGCACCGTCCACTGTTCGGCGACCCGCATCAATCAGCGCCTCCACGGCAGGGTTGCAATAGCCTTCCCACCATGAGCCCTTCACGCGGGAATCGATCTTTTCATGGAGCACACGGAAGGCGCTCATCGGACTTGAATCAAACACGCAGATATCGTGAATGTTTTTCAACCGCACCTGATTGGCATAACGCGTGCGGTCGCTTTCCAGATGAATCTGGAAGCGCACAGCCAGAGGGGCAAACTGTGATTCCAGTTCCGCCACAAGGGCCTGTGCTTCATCCGGCAGATGTGTCGGGCAATAGACTTGCAGTGTCAGACCGTCACCAAACCCGGCGGCCCTGAGCAGTGCGCCCGCCTGATCGAGATCACGTCTGAAAGATGGCGCAGCCGGGTCCGCTCCAAAATGGGCGGGACTGATGAAGCCATGCAAAGATTGGCCCGCACCATGCAGGACTTTCTCGACCAGTGCATCCCGGTCAAGCGCCAGATTGAGCGCAAGGCGCACGCGAGGGTCTGCGCCGGGGCCGTTGGCCGCGTTGAACATGCAGATGATCGCGGTAGGGGCGAGGTACGCGGTGTTGGTGAAGTCAGGCACTGCGTTCAGGACATTCCGGGACTCTGGGGACAGGCTGTTGGCAACAGTGACTTCTTCTGCCAGCAGCATCGCCAGCCGCATCTGGGCCGATTCTCCCTTGATCCAGGTGATCGTTTCGTGCAGCGGCGCGCCTGAAAAATGCGCTGGGTTGGCACGCACGGTTATGCTTTCACCGGGCACATATTGCTCCAGGGCGTAGGGCCCGGTGCCGATGGCGCGCCTGGCAAGATCATTTCCTGCAGCTGCTACGGCGCGGGGCGAAATGATATGTCCGTAAGCCAGAATATCGAATAGATCAGCCATTGGGTTGACCAGCGTCAGCCGCACTTCCAGCGGGTTGATGATCTCCACCGTTAGGCCTGCCAGATATTGCGAATAGACACCGGGCGCGCCCAGCGTCGCCCCCATATCCGGCCTTGCCATACGTTCCAGCGAGAATTTTACAGCACCAGCATCGCAGACATCACCGTTATGGAAACGCACATTGTCCAGAAGCCAGAACGTGAAAGTTCTGGCGTCAGCCGAGATGTGCCAATGTGTCGCCAGTGCCGGTTCATAGCCATCTGGCCCGCGCCGGACCAGGGCGTCAAACAGCGCCCCGAAAACATTCAGCACATCGTTGGAATCAGTACAGGCATGCGGGTCGTCCAGCACGACACGGGGCTGTGCTATCCGGATGTGCTGCGTCATGATAGTGACTCCGTTGCATCTGCTTCGTGAAGATGGCAGGCCACATGCTGCCCCCCACCCAGATATCGCAAGGCTGGCCGCTCCTCGCCGCACCGGCTGAAAGCCAGCGGGCAGCGCATGCGAAACGGGCAGCCGCTAGGCAGGTTGATGGCGCTGGGCACCTCGCCGCCCAGTTGCTCGGTTGATTCACCCAGTTTCGTCCCCAACCTTGGCGCTGCCGCCAGCAAGGCGCGTGTGTAAGGATGCTTGGGATTCTTGAATATCGTATCAGTCGGGCCTGTCTCGACCATATAGCCCAGATACATCACGCCGATCCGGTCACTGATATGGCGCACGACGGAGAGGTCGTGGGTGATGAAAAGATAGGAGAACCCGAACTCGTCTTTCAGGTCCATCAGCAGGTTGAGAATCTGCGCCTGTATTGACACATCGAGCGCCGAAACCGGCTCGTCGGCAATGATCATGTCCGGCTGCACCGAGAGTGCGCGCGCGATGCCGATGCGCTGACGCTGGCCGCCCGAAAACTGGTGCGGATAGCGGTCTGCATGTTCTGCACCCAGGCCTACCTTGGCCAGTATCGCCAGTGCCCGTTCCGCCGCATCCGGCACTGGTCCGGCAGCGTTTTCAAGGTAGGGCTCCAGCACGATATCGCGTACCCGCTGGCGTGGATTGAGCGAGGCATAGGGGTCCTGAAAGATCATCTGGAGCTTCTTGCGCACAGGCCGCATGGCGTTGAAGCTGTGCCGGGTGATATCCTCGCCATCAATCAGGATCTGTCCGCCGCTTGGCTCGTTGAGCTTGACGATCGTTTTCGCCAACGTTGATTTTCCGCAGCCCGATTCCCCGACAATGCCCAGCACCTCACCCCGTGCGACCGTGAGACTCACGCCATTTACGGCATGGACAATGCGCCGGGGTGCACTGATCTTTCCACCCTTGAAAGTCAGGCGATCAAAGATGCTGCCGCTGATATCAAAGCGCTGCCTGAGATCACGGACTTCGAGCAAGGGCGGTTGCGACAATGCAGGTATGTTTCTCATCGCACACTCCCCTGCAAAGGAAAGTGGCAGGCAACCGCATGTCCTGAAACATCGGTTGTAAGGGCAGGATCAATGCCGCGGCAGATATCTGCGGCGTGCTGGCATCGCGGCGCAAATGCGCAGCCTGGCGGCAACTTGCGGATATCGGGCACAGTTCCCTGTATCTGGCTGAGACGCTTCTTGCGCTCGCCACCATCAGAACCTGCATCTTCCTGCGGAATGGAATCAATCAGGCCGCGCGTGTAGGGATGGCGCGGGCGCAAGATGATATCATCGGCTTTGCCCCGTTCGACGATGCGTCCGCAGTAGAGTACGGCGATGGTGTCGGCCATCTGCGAGACGGCGGCAAGGTCATGCGTGATCAGGATCAGGGAGGCGCCATTCTCCTCCACCTGCTGGCGCATCAACCGCAAGAGTTGCGCCTGAATGGTCACATCAAGCGCCGTAGTCGGCTCATCAGCGATGAGTAGCCGTGGCCCGGCAATCATGGCGATGGCGATGACGACACGCTGACGCATGCCACCCGAGAACTGGTGGGGATACTGGTTCAGCCGCTGCTCGGGCTGGGGAATACCCACCTTGTCCAGCATGGCAATGATCCTTTGACGACGTTCATGCGCGGGCAGCGATGTATGAAGTATCAGCATTTCCTCAAGCTGGTTGCCGATGGTGTAGAGCGGGTTCAGCGCAGTCATCGGGTCCTGGAAGATCATGGCGATCTCCTTGCCACGGATGCTGCGGATGCCTGCTTCATCGAGCTTTGCCAGATCCTTGCCGTCAAACAGGATTTCACCGGCCTCTATCCGGCCAGGCTGATCAATCAGGCCCATGATCGAGTAGCCGATCATGGATTTGCCGCCGCCAGACTCGCCCACAAGACCCATGATCTCGCCGGGTGCGAGGTCAAAGCTCACACCATCGACAGCCTTCACCACGCCACCAAAAGTGTGAAACCAGGTCCTTAGGCCATGCACGCTGAGCAAGGGAGGGGGTGAGGCGACCTGCTTCATTTAAGGCGAGGGTTCAGTTCATCGCGGAGAAAATCACCCAGCAGATTGATGCCAAACACCAGCAGCATGATGAACATGCCGGGAAAGATCGATACCCACCATAGCCCCGAAAACAGCACATCAAAACCGTTCTTGATCAACAATCCCAGCGAGGGTTTGGTGATGGGCACGCCGACGCCCAGAAATGACAGCGACGCCTCGATTAGCACGAAAGTTCCGACTTGGATTGTTGCCACCACGATCAAGGGGGTCAGCACGTTGGGCAGCACGTGGCGCAGGATAATCTTGCGGTTGGGTAGGCCCGATACACGCGCTGCCTGCACGTATTCCTTTTGTGTTTCACGCAGGGTGGATCCCCGCACGGTGCGGGCATAGACCACCCAGCCCACGGAGATGAGCGCGATCAACACCTTGTCGAGTCCCGTTCCGAACGCTGACATCAGGAACAGCGCCGTCAGGATGGAGGGGAACGACAGCTGGATATCGGCGATGCGCATGATGATGCTGTCAAGCCGCCCGCCGTAGAACCCGGCGACAAGCCCGAGGGTTGTGCCAATGAGGCAAGAACCAAGCATGGCGACCACGCCGATGAACAGTGATATGCGGCTGCCGTAGACAATGCTGGCCAGAACATCGCGGCCCTGCCCATCCGTGCCAAGCCAGTACTCCGGATTGCCCCCGTCCAGCCAGGCCGGCGGCTTGAAAGCCGCCATCAGGTCCAGCTGGCGCACGTCATAAGGATCCTGCGCCACGATGAACGGGCCACAAATAACCATGAAAAGAAACAGCACGACTATCACGCTGCCAAGCACAGCGGAGAGATTACGCTTGTAGTTGTGCATCAGTTCGGATGCGAGAAAGCGCTGCATGCGGGTGGCACGCACGACAGGTGATGCAGGTGTTATTGAGACTGGATTTTTCGGGGTTGAAACATTCATGGCCGCGTCACTTGATCTTGATGCGCGGGTCAATGAAGGCATAAAGCACATCGACAATGAAATTGACCACCACGAACATCAGGGCGACGAACATCAGGTAAACCACGATGACGGGCCGGTCGCCGCGATAGATCGAGTCGACGAGCAATTTACCGATGCCCGGCCAGGCAAAGATGGTTTCGGTCAATGTGGCAAAGGCGATCAGATCGCCCAGCATCAATCCAAAAACGGTGATCAGCGGGATCAGTGCATTCTTCAGGCCGTGCTTGAACAGGATACCTCTCGAGGTGGCCCCCTTGGCGCGGGCGAAACGGATGTAATCCTGCTTCATCACCTCCACCATTTCGGCGCGGATGATGCGCATGAGGATGGCCAGTGTGCCGATGGACAGCGTGATCGCGGGCAGGATGAGATGGCGAAAGCCCTCCCATGTCAGGAAGCTGACACGCATGCCAAGAAGCTCCTGCGTCGGCCCACGACCAGATGATGGCAGCCATTGCAGCTTCACGGCAACAACGAAGATCAGCACCATGCCTAGCCAGAAGCCCGGCAGTGAAATGCCGACCAGCGATCCGGCCATGACGGCCTTGCTGCTGGCCTTGTGGGGGTTGGCACCAGCGTAGACGCCAAGCGGAATTGCCACAACAAGCGCAATGATCATCGCTAGGAAAACGATCTCCAGTGTCGCAGGAAGCCGTTCGAGGATCAGCGTCATCGCTGGCTGGCGGAAGACAAAGGAGCGCCCGAAATCGCCCTGCACCACATTGCCGAGAAAGCGCCAGTATTGCACCAGGTGCGTGTCATCCAGGCCAAGAATGCGCCGAGCCTGCGCAATCTGCTCATCCGTGGCATCCAGCGGCACCATCATGTAGGTGGGGTCGCCGGTGAAGCTCATCATGATGAAGACAAGCACCGACACCGCCCATAGGACGATAACCATCTGGATCAGCCGTTTGATCAGATAGCCGAACATGACCGCGATCCAGTTCGGCTACCGCCAGGCAAGAATGGAGGCGTCACTGCACATCCATTTCATAGGCCCAGATAAACTTGTCCATGCGGGGCACGACAGTTACGTTCTTTTTCGCGGCGTAGATATCCTGCTCATAATGTATCGGGATCATCGGGATTTCCTCGACGGCAATCCTGGTTGCCTCCTGCAGGTATTCATTGCGCTTCTTGATGTCGGCAGTGGCATCTGCCTTGTCAATCCAGCTGTCGAATGCCTCATTGGAGAAAGCACCACGGTTGGCCTGGCCGTAGCCCGCTTTTTTGCCACGGCTGTACATCAGCACACTGTACATGTTGCCGGCATCACCCGACGGCGTATCCCAGCCGCTCATGATAAAGCTGGATTTGTCCGATGGCACCCGGATGTAGCCAAAGAAGTTTGCTCGCGGCATCAGGTTGAGATTCAGCGTGATATTGATGCGCGCCAGCATTCCAGCCAAGCCTTGCGCGATGGCGGCATCATTCACATAGCGGTTGTTGGTGGTGTCGAGGGTCATGGTGAAGCCCTTCTCGAAACCGGCTTCCTTCATCAGGGCATTGGCTTTGCCCAGATCGAATGGATAGGTCTTGCGGAAATCAAGACCCGGCACGAAGCCAAGATGCGAGGACGGCACATACTGGTCGCTTGGTGTCGAGAAGGTGTTCATCACGGCTGTCCGGATGGCATCGACATTGATGGCCCGCACGATGGCCTCGCGCACACGGCGGTCCTTCATCGGGTTTTGCGGCAGATCAATGGTGGGGGACTTATCACGCACATCAATGGCCAGCACGAGGTTCAGGAGGCTCGGCCTTGTGACGACCTTGAAAGCCGCATTGGCCTGCACGACGGCCACATCGCGCACCGACAGATCCTGGATGACATCAACACCCCCGGTCAGCAGTGCCGCCGTGCGGGTCGCCGGGTTGGTGATAGGCTTGAAGATCACCTTGTCGATCTTCGCCTTGCCCCGCCAGTGATCGGCGAAGGCGGCCATTTCCAGGCGGTCTTCCTTCACCCACTGGGCCAGCCGGTAAGGGCCTGTGCCCATGGGCTTCAGACCCATCTGCTCATCGCCGGTGGCCTTGGTGTATTTCTCGTTGACGATCAGCACTTCTGCCAGCGCCATGTGCAGCGCGGCGTAGGGCTTGGGCGTCTTGAACTCAACGGTGTAATCATCAATGGCGCGTGCTGCCGCGACGTTGGCAACAAAGCTGGCCATAAGCGATTTTTTCAGGCGTTCGACTGTGTAAACGACATCAGATGCCTTCAACTCATCGCCGTTATGGAATTTGACGCCCTTGCGAAGCCTGAACACCCAGGTCATGTCGTCAATGATCTGCCAGCTTTCTGCGAGGCCGGGCTGAAAGCCCAGCTCGGGCGAGCGGGTCACCAGTCCATCATAGAAATGATAGAACATGATGTTGGCGGAAAGCTCATTGGCAGCATGCGGATCAAGGATCACGGCATCGGCAGTCAGGGCAACAGTCAGGGATTTTGCCTGCGCTTGAGCGGCGGCCGGGAAGGCAGCGCTGGTTGCCGCACCGGCTGCCAGTGCAAGCACCATTGCGCTGCGGCGCGTCAGTGCAGCTTTAGGTCCTGTCTCAATTGTCTTGGTCATCGCATTCCTCCATGGTGATGTTCAGAAAACGGGTGGTTAAAAGGGTAATTGAGGCTTGGGTTGAGACTGCATGAGGCAACAACCGTGCCGATGCTGCTCACGACAGCGCCGATTGAATCTCGATCTGATAGCCTTCGGGATCATAGAGCACGAAAGCCCGGATTTTAAGCTCCTCGTTACTGCGTGGGGGTCGTTTCACCGCAATTCCGAGGCCTAAAATATAGGCGTACCAGGCATCGACATCCTCAACACGCATGCAGATTTGCACCGGCTTGATCGCATTGGCGCGGTGACTGCCGCGTGTCTCGTCCACCAATCCTACATATCCATTAGGCGTCACGCGGTAGATCTTTGACCAGCCCTGATCAATCTCGAGCTCAAATCCCATCACGTCCTCATAGAAGCGCATCGCCTTTGGCAGATCGACAAAATAGATGAAGGTGATCAGCTTTTCAGTCACGGAATGGGGAGGGCGTCCGGGTAATCGTTCCATGCTCACCGCCTTGTATGCAGCATCAGTGACAGCGTTGGGAAACGCATTGCTGAAGTCTGGATTTACTCTGTTCGTTGATGTGTTTTTATACGGTATACACGCTGTACTCACTCGTCAATCAATGCTGTATCGCTTCTCATGACCGGCCACCATCCACACTGAGAATCTGGCCTGAGACCCAACCCGCATGATCACTCGCCAGAAAGAGCGTGCTGCTGGCAATATCGTCTGCCGTTCCGAGACGGCGGGTGTGAATGCCTTCGATCAACCGCGCCTGACCACCATCCCCGTACGCATCCCACTGCCGCTGTGTGGTGGGATTTGACAGCACGAACCCCGGTGCAACCGCGTTGCAGGTGATGCCGAAGCGGCCAAGATCCTGACTCAACTGTCTGGTCAATCCTACCAGCGCATGCTTTGCGGCGGTGTAGGCCTGAATGCCTGTCAGGCTTGGCCGCAAGCCAGCACCGGATGCGATGTTGATGATCCGTCCGTAACCGGCGGTCTGCATCGGCACGCAGGCGGCCTGTGCAAGCCAGAAAGCCCCGTCCACATTGATCTGAAACAGCACCCGCCAATCCGCTTCATCCACTTCGGCGATGGGCCTGCCCGTCTGGCCACGTACACCGCCAGCGGCATTGACAAGGATATCGAGGCGACCGTCACGCGCCAGTATCTTCTCGACGGCACCACCGCATGCAGCCCTGTCCGATACATCCAGCACATGAGCCACCATGGCATGCGCGGCAGCAAAACTGTTCAACCGGCTGGCATCGATATCGGCAACATGCACTTGCGCGCCTGCGGCCTTCAACCCGAGGGCAATGGCCTGGCCAATGCCCTGCGCGGCCCCGGTGACAAGGGCTATGCGTTTGTCGAAACGGATGTGCATGTGTCGAACAAAATCTGGAAAGTGTCCAAGGACATCGTGCGACGACCTTCCTCGATGTCGTGGATAAGCCCGACAAGACAACGGATGGCAGGGGTCGCAACACCGGCCTCTTCCCCAAGCACGGCGATTGTACCGATCTGCGGATCAACCTCGGTCTTGCGCTTGCGCACGGCCAGATCCCGGTAAATGCCCGAATGCGTTTTGGCCGTGTGCCGGTTGAATTCGGCAAGCGCCGCGATTGACGCCCGCGAAGCCGATTCCGGAGCGTCTTTTGCAAAGCAGGCAGGATCAAATCCGTTGAAGCCTATGGGCGCCACGTTACGCGCCGCCGCAACAGCCATGACCTCGCGGGCCAACCTGTCAAACACGATAAAGCGTCGCGGATCAGCAAAGTTATCGCTCATCGTGTCTGTGTTGAGAGCTGTAGCAAACAGCATGGCACCATAGGCGAGCTTTCCCCACAGATAGCCCCAGATATTGTCGGTCAGCACGGCCCGAGGTTCAAACAGGCACAGATGCCGGTGCATGACACGGGTGCGCTCCCTCACAGAGCCATCAATTTCGCCCACCACAACGGCTGCACGGTTTCCAAACAACACTTCACCTGGCCCAAGCCAGTCCGCCCCGAAATTGACAAAGCAGCCCATGGTACGTTCTGCGCCGACATGATGTGCAATGGTCAATTCGTTCAGCCCGTTCTGGGCCGAAAGGATGTAGCCATAGTCAGCGAGATGTGGTTCCAGCATGGCAAGAGCCGCTTCAGTCGCCTGGGCTTTGACGGCCAGCACAATGACGCCGAAAGTCCCGGTCAGTTCACCCGGCGTGACGGCAGGAACAATCTGCCGGAAGCTCTCGACAGGCCCTGATATCCGCAACCCTGTCGTTCGGCAGGCCTTGACGTGCTCCTCAACAATATCAACCATGAGAACGGGGATCCCCGCACGGGCCCACCAGGCTCCGAGCACTCCACCGATAGCCCCTGCACCCCAGATCAGTATCGGTGCAGCGGCGTGTGTCATCTCTTATTTTGCCGGCTTGATATTCATGGCCAAGGTGTCCTCGTCCACACGGGCCTTGATGGTCACCTTGTCTTTCTGCATCGCCCAGGCAGAACCAACCGCGACAATCGGCAGGCGCTGGCGGTCTTTCTCCAGCAGGGCATTGGCATCTTCGAGTTGCTTGCGCCGCTTGCCATCATCCATCTCGACGGCGGAATCCTGAAGCAACTTGTCCATTGCAGGATTGTTGTAGCCCAGCACGTTGAATGCGCCCATTTTCCTGTCCTTGTCATTGGAGTGGGCAAGTGACGACAAGGTGTAGTGCGCCTCACCCGTCAGTGTTCCCCAACCTGACATTGACATGGAGTATTCGCCGCGTGTGCGGGCCGGGAAGAATACGGCCGCAGGCTGTGCATTGGCCTGGGCATCAATGCCGACAGCAGCCAGCATCTGCGCAATGGAGGTGCCGACCTGACGGTCTCCCGGCAGACGGTCCTGCGTGAAGGAGAACTGCACTTTGAAGCCATTGGCATATCCCGCATCCGCCAGCAGCTTGCGGGCGGCAGCCGGATCATACTTGCGATCACCAAGAGCCTTGTTGAAGCCGAATATGGATGGCGTCACCATCTGGCTGGCGGGTTGGCCAAGACCCTCCATGGAGATTTCAGCGAGCGTCTTGCGATCGATGGCAAGATCGATGGCTTCGCGCACCTTGATGTCGAGGAACGGGTTCTTGGCAAGGGCAGACCCGTCCTTGGCGGTTACGTTCAGCGCCTTCTCGCGCATATCGAGCTCGACGTTGAAGACGTAAACCGTGTCGATGGTCTGGACATTGATCTTGGCGTCACGCTTCAAGGCGGCGACATCCGTGGCAGGCACGCGCGTTATCAGATCAAGCTGTCCAGCCTTGAGCTGGGCCACGCGCGCTGCATCATTGGGGATTTCCTTGCGCACATGGCGTGCCCAAGGCTCTTTCCCACCCCAGTATGCATCGTTGCGATCAAGCACCAGATCGCCCTTCGGTTGCCAGGAAACATATTTATATGGCCCTGTTCCAACAGCCGCCTTGCCGGTGTTGAAGGCCTCGTTTGCCGTCTCCTTGGTCAATCCCGCAGCAGCCTTGGCTGACACAATAAACAGGCGAATGAAGTCATTGGGCAGGACAGGTGCCGCACCATCGGTGACGATATGCAGGGTGTGTGCATCAATGATTTTCGTTTCCTTCACCCGGCGCACGTAGATCGTCGTGGGATTAGGGCCTGCAACCACCGGAATACGCTCGATCGAGAACTTGACGTCCTCGGCTGTGAAATCAGAACCGTCATGGAACATCACACCCTTGCGCAGTTTGAATTCCCATGTCGTATCGTTGATTGGCTTCCAGCTTTCAGCCAATCGCGGCTCAAGCTCCAACCCGTCGCCGGACCAGACAAGCGTATCGAATACATGCTTTAGCGCTTCGGCATGGGTGCCTGTGGCGGTGAAATGCGGATCAATGGAATCAGGCCCGCCACGCACCCCGATCGTCAGTGTCTGGGCGGAAGCGGCAGTTGCCAGCGCGCTGGCGCACAGCATACCCATCATGGCAGAGCGCAAGCTGAAAACACGCATCGTTGTTCTCCCAAGTTCGGGCAGGCGCAATCCGCCCTATCCCCAAAAAACCCATTGAAGGCCCGAAAAAGAAAACAGTCAATTCCTTGTGGAACTAATTTTTATCTTTATGATCCGCTTGAAAGAGGGGATAGTTCACGGTGAAACTAATTCGGGAAATTCGTAAACAGCCGTACACCGTGCCTGACGTTGCTGAAGCCGGCATGGAGGGGCTGGGTGCGGAACTGTTGGCACGCCAGCGTCTTGATACGTTCACCCACGCGCGCCTGTGGCGAAACCCCTGTGGTTTCGCAGCGAGGTTCAACTATCTTGGCCTGCGCTACAATACACCGCTGTACAACTGGGTTGAGGAGCGGTTTGATCTCTCACGGGCCGAGTTCGTGATCATCTACAGCCTCGCTTTAATGGACGGAGTGACCGCAAGCGAGATAGCGACGTCCACAGCATTTCCAAAGAATACCCTGAGCCGCGCTGTCAACCGCTTGGCCAAACGCGGCTTGATCGGGCGCCGGGCCGGCGCGATTGACCGCCGCCAGCAGAACTTGACACTCACAATGAAGGGTAGAGCCATTTACGATGAGGCGCTGCCGCGTTTTGAGGCGCTTGAGAACGAGATGCTTTCCACACTCAGTCTTGTCGAGCGTGAAACGCTTTCTGCGCTGATGGCAAAGGTTGTGCTGACGATGTTTGACAGCGCTACAGAGAAAACACGGAGTTAGCCGATGCGTATTGCTTCAATGAACTGGATGCAGGTGGAGGCCCATGTCAAACAGGACAATCGCGCCGTGTTGCCCATCGGTTCCACGGAGCAACATGCGGGTCTAAGCCTGTGCGTTGATGCCATCCTTGCGGAGCGGATTGCGGTAGAAGCCTGTGTGCCTTTGAATGTGCCTGTCTTCCCCACCGTGAACTATGGTCTCACTCCTAATTTCGTTGATTATCCGGGCACCGTGACCCTGAAGCTGTCCACCTTGTCGGCACTTCTGTGTGATGTACTGGATGGGATGGTGCGTTCGGGCTTTGGCCGTATCATCATTGTTAACGGTCACGGTGGCAACTCACCTGCCCATGGCGCCGTGCTGGAATGGCTCGATCACAACCGGGGTGTGCAGGTGAAATGGCACAACTGGTGGAACGCGCCTGATACGCTGGCCAAGGTGCAGGCGACTGATCCTGTCGCATCCCATGCATCGTGGATGGAGAACTTCCCATGGACGCGGCTGGAAGGTGTAACGCAGCCCAAGGAGCAAAAACCCATGATGGATATCGGGCGTTTTCAGCGCCTTGATCCGGGTGCCAAGAAAGCGTTGCTGGGAGACGGCAACTATGGCGGTCTGTATCAGAGGCCCGATGCCGACATGCTGGCGATCTGGGATGTAGCCGTGGCGGAAACCCGCGCCATCATCGCATCCGACTGGGATTGACGCCAGATGCTGGCTTTCATCCTCCAGCGCCTCATGCAGGCCTTTGTGGTGATGATGGTCATTTCCGCACTGGTGTTCACGGGGGTCTATGCAGTTGGCAATCCTATTGATGTGCTGATCTCGCCTGATGTGACACAGCAGATCCGCGAGCAGACAATCAAGGCCTACGGCTTTGATCAGCCGCTTTGGCGGCAGTATCTGACCTTCCTGCAACGGCTGGCGGTGGGTGATTTCGGCCGGTCCTTCGTTTACAACATGCCGGTATTGAGCCTTATCCTCTCACGCTTGCCTGCCACACTGGAAATAACCCTGGCGGCTGTACTGGGTGCAACGCTGATCGGCATCCCCCTGGGCATGTATGCAGGCTACGCACCGGACAGCTTTCTCTCCAAGGTCATCATGGTTGTCTCGGTCCTGGGTTTCTCGGTTCCAACCTTCTGGATCGGTCTGTTGCTGATTTTCACCTTCGCGGTCAATCTGGGCGTATTACCCGCTGGCGGGCGGGGTGAAACAGTATCCATTTGGGGAGTCGAATGGAGTTTTCTCACTCTCAACGGCCTCACCCACATGTTCCTGCCATCGCTCAATCTGGCCCTTTTCAAGCTGTCGCTGATGATCCGCCTGTCGCGTGCGGGCACCCGCGAAATCATGCTGACGGACACGGTGCGCTTTGCCCGTGCGGCAGGTGAAAGCGAAGCCACGATCCTTGGTCGCCATGTCCTGCGGCTTATTGCCATTCCGCTGGTGACTGTATTTGGACTTGAGTTCGGGTCGACGCTGGCTTTTGCGGTGGTGACCGAAACGATCTTCTCCTGGCCCGGTGTCGGCAAACTGATCATTGACAGCATTTCCACGCTCGACAGGCCGGTTATGGTGGCTTACCTCATGCTCGTCGCTTTGCTGTTCATCGTCATCAATCTGACGGTGGACATTGCCTATGTGGCGCTTGATCCGCGTCTGCGCGCCCGAAAAACCACATGAGCGTACCCGTATCAGCACCCGGTCCGGTGACACGCAGCCCTTTCAGGATGTTCCTGGGCGAATTCATGGAAAGCCGCGTCTCTGTGGCGGCTGTCATCGTGCTTGTCGCCATCATCCTGCTGGCGGTCGCGGCACCTCTCATTACGCCGCAAAATCCCTATGATCTGGCCTCGCTTGTGCTGTCCGATGCGCGTCGTCCGCCGGGTTATGTCGGAGCCAAGGGCTTCACCCATTGGCTGGGTACGGATGCGCAAGGGCGCGATCTCTATTCGGCTATCCTCTATGGTTTGCAAATCTCGCTGCAGGTTGGTTTGATGGCAGGAGCCATCGCTTTTTCACTGGGTGCGGGACTGGGCACATTGGCGGGTTTTGTCGGCGGGCGCCTTGAAACGCTGATCATGCGGATCATCGACCTGCAACTCTCGTTTCCCGCCATCTTGCTGGCGCTGGTTCTGGCGGCCCTGCTGGGGCAGGGCAAGTGGCAGTTGATTGCCGCACTGGTGACCGCGCAATACGCCTATTTTGCCCGGACTGCCCATGGTGCGGCAACGGCTGAACGCTCGAAGGATTATGTCGAAGCTGCGCTCTCCACACCCCTTAGCCTCGGCCGTGTCGCCTTCCGTCATGTTCTGCCCAACTGTCTGCCACCGCTGATTGTCGTGGCGACGGTGCAGATTGCCAATTCAATCGCGCTGGAGGCTACGCTCTCGTTTCTGGGTCTTGGCATGCCCGTGTCCGAGCCGTCGCTGGGCATGCTGATCGCCAACGGCTTCCAATACATGCTTTCCGGACGCTACTGGATTTCGATCTACCCCGGCGTCGCTTTGATTGCATTGATCGTGGTGATCAATCTGGTGGGAGACCAGATCCGCGATCAGCTCAATCCGAGACTGAAGCGATGAGCGCGCCGACCGGCAATGGGCTGCCGCTGCTGCAAGTGCGGGATCTTGCCACGCACTTCACGACACGTGCAGGTGTTGGCAAGGCTGTGGACGGTGTGTCTTTCGATGTCCACGCCGGTGAGATTATCGGATTGGTGGGCGAATCTGGTTCTGGCAAAAGCGTGACGGGTTACTCCATTCTGGGTTTGATCGATCCACCGGGTCGTATAGACGCTGGTTCCGTCCGGCTTGATGGTCAGGAATTGATCGGCCTGTCGCGGAGCAAGCTGAGAGCCTTGCGCGGCAAGCGCATTGCCATGGTGTTTCAGGACCCCATGAGCACGCTCAATCCCGTGTTGAAGGTCTCCCGTCAGATGGCGTTGGCCTTGCAAGCCCATGGTTCACCCTCTCCTGACGAGATACGCAGGCGCTCACTTGAGGCGCTGGCAAAGGTCGGCATTCCCGATCCGGAACGCAGGCTTGCGTCCTATCCGCACGAACTGTCCGGTGGCATGCGCCAGAGGGTTGCCATCGCCATTGCCTTCCTCAACAATCCCGATCTCGTGATCTGCGACGAGCCGACAACCGCGCTGGATGTCTCGATACAGGCGCAAATCCTTGTCGAAATGAAAACGCTGGTCCGTGAAGCGGGCGTGAGCCTGATCTGGATCAGCCATGATCTGGCGACTGTCTCGGTTCTGGCAAAGCGCCTGCTTGTGATGTACGCCGGTCGCCTGATCGAGGAAGGCCTGACAGCGGATGTGCTGCGTCGCCCCCGCCATCCCTATACGCAAGGCTTGATCGACAGCCTCCCCTCGCGGGCGGAACCCGGACGTGATCTGGTGCAGATTCCAGGCTCCGCTCCCTCCCTGTTTGCCCTGCCAGCCGGTTGCGCCTTTCAGGCGCGTTGCACCCACGCAACGGCGATCTGTGACACCGCTCCGGATCAGACGCGGGATGGCACCCGGACATGGCGTTGCCATAACCCCCTTGGGCCCTTGGCTGACAGGCGTGCGGGGACGACGGCATGAGCGATTTCATCCGCCTGTCCAATGTCACCCGCCGGTTTGTCTCGACCCCTCCGCTCACCGAGCGCCTGGCCAAACGCCTGACCGGCCAACAGGCAACATCCACCGTGGTGCATGCGGTTGAAAGCGTATCGCTGTCCATTGCAGAGGGTGAAACCCTGGGGCTCGTGGGCGAATCGGGTTGTGGCAAATCCACCCTCGGGCGAATGGCCGCCGGCATCCTGCCGCAAGGCGAGGGGGCAATCCAAGTCGGCGGTGAACCGGTGATGGAGAATGGCCGCAAGCGCATGACGCGGATCCAGATGGTGTTTCAGGACCCCTTCGCCTCGCTCAATCCGCGCATGCGTGTAGGCGATACAATCAGCGAAGGCCCCATTGCCCATGGCTTGGTCACCAGAGCCGATGCAAGACGCGATGTGACGCGCTGGCTGGAAGCTGTGGGCCTGGACGGAGCGGCGGCGGACCGTTTTCCGCACCAGTTCTCCGGTGGGCAGCGCCAGCGCGTCGCCATTGCCCGTGCCTTGGCCATGCAGCCTGCGGCACTGGTTTGCGATGAGCCCGTGGCTTCGCTCGATGTGTCCATTCAGGCGCAGATCATCAACCTGTTCCTGAAATTGCGCCGGGAGCTGAACCTGACAATGCTGTTCATCAGCCATGATCTCAGCGTGGTGCGCCATGTCAGCGACCGGGTGGCGATCATGTATCTGGGGCGCATCGTCGAGCTTGGCAGAACTGCGGATATCTTCGCCAATCCGCGCCATCCCTACACACGGGCGCTGCTCGACTCAGCGCCCCGTCTGGCTGCCGACGGATCACCTGTACAGGATGTCGTACCGATCATTGGCGAGCTTCCCTCACCGCTTAACCCGCCCCCGGGCTGTGCCTTCCATCAACGCTGTGCCTTTGTGCAGGACCGCTGCAAGAGCGAACGGCCCATTCTGCATGCAGTAGCGCCGTTGCATGAAACAGCCTGCCATTTTCCGCTGGAAGTGCGATCCAATGTCCGCTGACACATATGATGATGCCCAACCCTGGCTCTGGCCTGAGGTTGAATGGCGCAGGCGCGTTGATCAGGTGCGGGCAGGCAGAAGTCTCAAGCCGGATGGCTGGCTTGGTGGTGCGCGCTGTGCGGTCGCCCTGTCCTTCGACAGTGACCACGAGACCAACGAGTTACGCGACGGCGGCCGTTCGATAGGGCGTATGTCCTGGGGGCAATATGGCAACCGCGTTGGCGTGCCGCGCATTCTGGACGTGTTGCACAAGGCAAGCATTCCCGCCACCTTCTTTGTCCCAGCCGTCACAGCGATGCTCTACCCTGATGAGCAGCGCCGCGTGATCGCGGAAGGTCATGAGATCGGACTGCACGGCTGGATTCATGAACTGAACTCCGTGCTGCCGGAGGCCACCGAGCGTGACCTGCACATGCGTGCCTCCGAAACTCTGACACAGATTACCGGCGTGCGTCCGGTCGGCATGCGCACACCATCCTGGGATTTTTCGCCTGCAACGCTGAGCATCCAGCGCGACATGGGCCTGCTCTACGATTCATCGCTGATGGCCGATGATGACCCCTATGAACTGGTCCAGAACGGTGAACCGACAGGTATCGTCGAATTGCCGGTTGAATGGATCAGGGATGATGCGGTGTATTTCAACATGAACCGGTTTCAGGCCCTCAGGCCCTACACACCGCCAACCGCGGTGCTGGATATCTTTCGCCGCGAGTTTGATCGCGCCTACGAGGAAGGCGGATTGTTCCTGCTTACGATGCATCCGCATGTCATCGGCTATCGCTCGCGCCTGTTCATCCTGGAGGAACTGATCGCCCATATGCAGGCAAGGCAGGGCGTATGGTTTGCGACCCACAAGGATGTGGCCCAGCATGTAAAAAAGGGCTTGGGGCGGCTTCCTGACTGACGACACGCCTAGGGCGCGTCGTCAGTCAGGAACAAATGGTGGATGAGATCGAAATGGATTGAATGGAAAGATAAAAGACGCGCCGATAGCCGCGCTATCGGGAAGTTTCTTGTCTTTTCAGTCAGTGCATTTCCATCTCACCGCTGGTTGAAAGCTCTTTTTCAGTATGGCGCGGTTAAAATGGCCCAGTGTTTTGTGCTTCTGTCTCTCAAACCGGACGGTTTGCTTCGCCAGAACCACGTCACACTGAACCATTTTCCCTCGCGTCCACCATCTGTTCCTGACTGACGACACGCCCTAAATCACCGATGAGACCTTTCGTCTTGAAGTTGCTTGGCCTATGGCCGTGGCATTCTCTCATTTGGCTCCTATCCCATGATTCGCCTTGAAAATATCAGCAAACAAAACGGTCACCAGATCGTCTTCATCGAGGCATCAGCTTCCCTCCAGAAAGGCGAGAAAGTTGGTCTCGTCGGTCCCAATGGCGCGGGCAAGACCACGCTCTTTCGGTTGATGACGGGTGTGGACCTGCCGGATGAAGGTCAGGTCGCATGCGACCGGGGTGTGAGCATAGGCTATTTCAACCAGGATGTGGGTGACATGGCGGGCCGCAGCGCGGTAGCCGAAGTGATGGACGGGGCAGGGCCAGTCAGTGCCGTTGCCGCTGAACTCAAGTCGCTAGAGGATGCCATGGGCGATCCTGACCAGATAGATGTCATGGACCGGTTGATCGCGCGCTATGGCGCGGTACAGGGGCGTTTCGAGGAGCTTGATGGATATGCGCTGGATGGCAGGGCGCGCGAAGTGCTCTCGGGTCTTGGCTTCAATCAGGAGATGATGGACGGCGATGTGGGCAAGCTGTCAGGCGGCTGGAAGATGCGCGTGGCGCTGGCCCGCATTCTGCTGATGCGGCCTGATGTCATGTTACTGGATGAGCCAAGCAACCATCTTGATCTTGAAAGCCTGATCTGGCTCGAAACCTTCCTGACGGGCTATGAAGGTGCCTTGATGATGACCTCGCATGACCGCGAGTTCATGAACCGCATCGTGACAAAGATCGTCGAGATCGATGGCGGCGCGTTGACAGCGTTTTCCGGCGATTACGCCTTTTACGAGCAGCAGCGGGCACTGAATGAAAAGCAGCAGCAGGCGCAGTTCGAGCGCCAGCAGGCAATGCTGGCCAAGGAGATCAGCTTCATAGAGCGGTTCAAGGCGCGCGCTTCCCATGCTGCGCAGGTGCAAAGCCGGGTCAAGAAGCTGGAGAAGATAGACCGTGTTGAGCCGCCCAAGCGTCGCCAGACGGTCGCCTTCGATTTTCTCCCCGCGCCGCGTTCCGGCGAGGACGTGGCAAGCCTGAGGAACGTCGACAAGCGCTATGGCAATCGCAGCATTTATGAGGGGCTCGATTTTCAGGTTCGCCGCAAGGAACGCTGGTGCGTCATGGGTGTCAACGGGGCAGGTAAATCCACACTCCTCAAGCTGGTGGCTGGTGCGGACGACCCTGATGCCGGTTCGGTTGCCATCGGTGCCAGCGTCAAGATGGGATACTTTGCGCAGCACGCCATGGAGTTGCTGGATGGTGATCTGACGGTTTTTCAATGGTTGGAGGAGTCGTTTCCACAAGCGGGACAGGGATCATTGCGGGCGCTGGCGGGCTGCTTCGGCTTTTCGGGTGACGATGTGGAGAAACGCTGCCGGGTGCTTTCCGGTGGCGAGAAAGCCCGCCTTGTAATGGCGCAGATGCTCTATGATCCGCCGAATTTTCTGGTCCTTGATGAGCCGACCAACCATCTTGATATGGCGACTAAGGAGATGCTGATCCAGGCATTGTCGGCTTATGAAGGCACGATGCTGTTTGTATCCCATGATCGCCGTTTTCTTGCAGCCCTGTCCAACCGCCTGCTGGAGGTGACGCCGGACGGTGTGCAGGCCTATGGGGGCGGCTACACGGAATATGTGGAGCGCACCGGGCAGGAAGCACCGGGACTGCGGGCGTAGGGCAAACTGTCTTTAAACGAAAAGACTTGATCTGCGAACAGGGCAACACGGCTTGCCCGTGTTCACCACAGCAGGTCCCCAACGATAAAAGCGCGGGCCTCCGGCGTTTGCGGGGAAGAAAAAAATTTTTCTGCGGGCGCATCCTCCACAAGACGCCCCTTGTTGAAGAAGAGAATGCGGTTGGATAGCCGTCGCGCCTGCCCAAGATCATGCGTTGTCATCAAGATCGTCATGCCTTCCGCAACCAGGCTTGTGACAATCGCCTCAATCTGCCGCGTTGCTCCCGGATCAAGATGGGAGGATGGCTCGTCCAGAAACAGTACCTCAGGCGAGAGCGCCCAGGCGCGAGCGATGGCCAGTCGCTGCTGCTCACCGCCAGACATCAGACGGGCAGGGCGTTCAGCAAGGTCAGACAGACCAAACCGCGCAAGGGCAAAGTCAGCTTTTGTCGCGATATCGGGAATACCAAGGGCAGAAAGGGCATGGGTGATGTTGGCTTTCGCCGAACGACGCAACATCACGGGGCGCTGAAATACCATGGCGTGCCGTTTGTGTGTGCCATGTGTTCCTGTTTGGGGAGCTCTCTCGTCATACCATTTTACAGCCCCACTGCTTGGCATGAGAAGGCCGTGGCAAAGACGCAGTGTCAGCGACTTTCCAGCACCGTTATGTCCGATGATAGTGGTGATACCCCCCTTTGTCAGGATGAAACTTACCCCGTCCAGCAAGCGGTTGCCGCTGACCTGAAAGCCAAGGTCCTCGACCTTCAGAGGCAAAATGGAGATGGCATCATGCATGGCGCTCATCCCGCAAACCGAGCACCGACCCGCGATGCACCATAGGCAGCTGCATTGATGGTAAGCGTCAATGCAATGAGGACAATGCCAAGGCCCAACGCCAAGGGCAGATCGCCCTTGGAGGTTTCGAGCGCAATGGATGTTGTCATGGTGCGGGTATAGCCCGCGATGTTGCCGCCGACGATCAACACTGCACCAACCTCCGCAGTGGCACGGCCAAAGCCGGCCAGAAGGCCCGTAGCCAGGGCAAAGCGTCCGTCCCACAGCAAAGTCGGGATAGCACGCCGGCCCGTGAGCTCAAGGGACATCAGGTGCTCCCTGTACTCGCTCCAAAGCTCTTCGATCGTGCTTCTTGCCAGAGAAATGACGATGGGCAACACCAGCAGTGTCTGTGCCATGACCATGGCTGTTGGCGAAAACAGCCAGCCCAATCCTCCCAGAGGACCAGATCGCGACAAGAGCAGGAAAACAATCAATCCGGCCACCACCGGAGGCAATCCCATAAGGCCGTTGAAAAGGATGATAACGGCTGATCTCCCGGGAAACTGTGACACAGCCAGCAGCGCCCCCAGAGGCAACCCTACAAGCGCTGCCAATAGCAGGGCGGTCAAGGTAACGCGCAGCGACAGCCCAACGATCTGCAAAAACTGCGGATCAAGACTGATGATCAAGGCAACTGCTTCTGAAAAGGCTGACGATACGTCCATTTGTCCTGGTTCACGATGTGTTTCTAACCATTCTTACGGTTCAGACCCATCAAAATACAAGGATGGAAAACAACCAAAAATCGGCAGGGACCACGCCGCAGAAAGCATGTGCTTTCATATAAGGCTTGGGCTGCAAGGCGTCCAACGCGACTGCACAAACCCTCCTTGAACTGATCAAATCAGTGCATCGTGCAATCTCTCGGAAACGCAAAACACCGTTTATCTTCAGGCTGGGCACTTTTTCGCGCTGATGGCACGGCCGTCGCTATCTTGATGTGTCTGACGGCGCCTGCCTCAGATCTGTTTGAGGCCAAGTTTTTGCAGCAGCTCAACGAGCACTCTTCCAGCCTTGGCGCGGTGATTGTGGTGGATTGATCGTGCTCTTTCAGCATCACGCGCGGCGATGGCTGCCACGAGCATAGCGTGATCGCGGTTTGAACTGACTGGCTTCGGGCGAAGCCTCAGCGTTAACATACGGGCACGGTGTGCTTGTTCTCCAAGCTGTGTCACCATTTGCTGCATACGCTGATTGCGCGTCAGCGCAACCAATTGCGCGTGAAAACGCTGGTCAGCGACGGCCCAGGCATCCAGATCGTCGCTCTCCAGGGCAACATTCATGGCTGACACCGCTTGTTGCAAATCAGCCAGTTCCTCATCAGTCACACCACGGCGTGCAACCATCTCAGCGGCGGTGGACTCAAGCGAGGTCAAAACCTCATAGATCTCGCGCA
The DNA here is from genome assembly GCA_031372765.1 of Hyphomicrobiales bacterium. GTDB lineage: Bacteria > Pseudomonadota > Alphaproteobacteria > Rhizobiales > Beijerinckiaceae > JADCCX01. The sequence goes on along the minus strand of JANMLW010000062.1, from coordinate 17,643 downwards.
TATCATCTGCCGAGATAGGCAGCACACGCATCCCATGACGTGGCCTTATCTCGGCGAGGCCATCCTGCTCAAGCCGCACCATAGCCTCCCGCACGGGTGTGCGGCTCATGCCAAGCCGAAGAGCGGCCTCCTGCTCGAGCAGCTGGCTTCCAGCCGGCACGTGATTTGAGAGTATCAATTCTTTGAGCGCCCGATAGGCCCGCTCCGCATTTGAGAGCCGTCTTGGATCGGTCGCGGGATCACAGACAGATGCGCCGTTGCTGGGCATCAGAGGAATAGACGGCTTCTTCGATAATGATGTTGGCAAGGTAGTCATGGGCTGTATTTTCCATAGATCCCAGCCCAAGTCGACTGTTGACAACGTGCTGCTGCAAGGCGTGCACGCAATCACCTCCAAAATCCAGATCATCCCATGCGTAGGCCATCCCCTGACAATCGTTGCTGCCATGAGGGCGAAAGCTGATGCAACCATCGCCATCAAGCCCAAGGGCACCCTTTTCCCCCTCGATGAGCATGTCACCCATGGTGAGTCGCCGATTGCCAGCCTTGTGATCGGACAACCTGTTGCCATCGAACAAGCAACGCACCCCGCTCGCCATGTCGAGTATGATCAGGCCTGCGTCTTCGCCGGCAATCACGGGATTGAGTTTCCTCAAAGCCCCAAACACGCCTTCCACTTCGCCGAACAGAAAGCGGAATGTGTCAATCAGATGGATTGCCGTTTCGTGCACCAGAAGCCGCGGCATTTTCTGGAAATACGGCTGGCGGTCGAGATAGGCATTCGGTCCTTGTCCATCGCCGGGTCGCAGGCGGAATGTTGCCTGATAGACTTGCCCCAGCAACCCTCCATCCAGCAGGCGTTTGATCTCGCGATACCATGGTTGAAACCGGAAGTTCTCATGCACGGTTAGCTGAATGCCCGCCTTATCCGCAATCTTCACGGCCTCTTTTGCCTCTACAAGTGTCTGACAGAAGGGCTTCTGGCAAATGACGTCGATCTTGCGACCAGCCGCCTGCCTGATCGCGACCAGGTGGGTTTCGGGTGGCGTGATGATGTCCAGAAGATCGGGCTTTGTCCGATCGAGCATGTGTCCAAGGTCATCTTCGGCAACCGGGATACCGAACTCCCCGGCAAAGGCCTGCGCACTGGCAAGTGTGCGATTGCACACTCCAACGAGTGTCACCTCTGGGATCCGCGTCCACGCCCTATACTGAAAGCGGCTGAAATAGCCTGTGCCGACGGCTGCGACGCGGATGCTCTGTCGTGTCATGCTGCAATTGGCCCTGCTGTTTTCAAAGCGTCGAGAACACGCCGCGTGATCTCGCTGGTGCCATCACCGCCACCAATCTCGAAGGGGCTCAATCCTTTCGCGAAAGTTATGTCGACTGCCTTGCGGATCAGCCTGCCGGCAGCAATAGCTTGGGGGCGATCATGCTTCTCACCGAGCCATTCGAGCATCATGGCAGCCGAGAGGAACATCGCGGTCGGGTTCGCTTTATCCAGCCCCGCAATATCCGGGGCTGTTCCATGACATGGCTGGAATACTGCATGGGTGTCGCCAATGTCGGCGGACGGCGCAAAGCCCATGCCCCCCATCAACCCGGCACCAAGATCCGACAGGATATCACCGAACATGTTTTCGGTGACCAGAACATCGAGATCCCAGGGTTTGCGCACCATATTGAGCGCTGTAGCATCGATGTAGGCATGCTCGGCCTTGATGTCGGGAAACAGGATGGCGCGCTCATCAAACACCTTGCGGAAGAATGCAAAGCTCGCAAACACGTTGGCCTTGTCCACACAGGTCACGATTCCCTTGCCCCCCGCTGCCTTTCGCGACCGCGCAAGGCGAAACGAGAAGTCGAACAACCGCTCGCAGACATCGCGGGTGATGACCATGGTGTCGCGCGCCTCTCGGTCGTCGATGACCACACCTTTGCCCCGTGACGCAAACAACCCTTCGGTCGACTCGCGGATGACCACGAAGTCGAGCGCTCTGGCCCGCTCATCCGCAAGGACAGGTAGCATGCCAGACATGGTCTTGACTGGCCGGACACCAGCATAGAGGCCAAACTCGATTCTCAGGTCGATCTGCGGAGAGATCTCAGTGCCGTCAGCATAGCGAATTTCCGGCCAGCCCATAGCTCCCAGCAAGATCGCATCGGCGCTCCTTGCGGCATCAAGGGAAGGCTTGGGCAATGCGACGCCAGTGTCGCGGTAGCACATGGCTCCAGCCGGATGCTGATCAAGCGCCAGCTTGAACCCGCCGATGCGGGCCGTGGCTGCGTCAAGCACCTTGAGGCAGGCTTCAGTCACCTCGATCCCGATGCCATCACCCGGCAGGACGCAGATATTGAATGTGTCGTTCGCGATCATGGTTTCCTCTGAAGGGTAGATAGGGTTGTTGAGGCCATGGACTTCAACCGACCAAGATTAACATCGTAGTGACGCGGAGGCACACCCATCACAGGGGCTTCAAAGAAAGGAATCCGATCATCAAGCAAGCAGCCTAGATAGGCGGTTCGCAAGGCCGGTCCGCCAAAGGCAAGGCTGGAGACGTTGCGCAGGACCCGGCTTTTAACGCCGTCGAGATGTGGGCGTCCCATGGTAGCGGATTGAAAGGCCGCCTCTAAATCATTCAAGTGCTGCGGATCAGAATCTTCCAGAACCGTCGTCATCCTGCCGTTCGGTGAGACTTTGATCACCCGGTTGGATACGATGCTGGTGATCCAGGCCGCGCCTTGATTGTCGAACACCACCCCATCGGGAAACGTGCCCGGGGCAAAGTGCGCAATCGTCGTGCGGTTGCTCAGGTCACCGTTTGCTTCCACATCAAAACGGGTCAGGCGACGGGCGAAGGTTTCGTTGACGAAAAGATGCCGCTCGTCCGCTGACAGCGCACACTCGTTGGCGTAGCCAAGGCCATCAGCCGCGATACGGGCAACGCCATTCTCGATCAAGGCAATGAAACCTGTCTGCGCGGTGGGGCGATAATCGTCAGCACGCGGTGAGATGCGGGTTGAAACCGTCAGCCATATCCGCGAACGCGAATCGAGCAAGGGGAAGTTTGAGGGGGGGATGGCAACCCCGTCTATATGCAACGCCACATCTTCGACGCGCCCATCCGGATACAATCTGAACAGCCCGCCATCATCTGCACCAAGATGGGCAATAAGGAACGTTCCGCCGGGCTCCAGCGCGATGCCATTGGGCCTGAGTGTCCTACCGCTGTTGCGCGCCAGTATGCGGCTTACCCCACTGTCTGGCATGATGATCGAAACGCCTCCCGTTTCGGTCCAGTCGGCTGCAAAGATCAGACCGGAGCGATGCGTCAACAGACATTCTGGACGGTTGAGGCCTGTGCCGACAAACGACAATGAATCGACTGAAATTGTCGAATCTTTGGAAGCCTGATCTGTCGCTTTGATTGCCGGTGTCATTGACCAGAACTCCTTTCTGCAAAAGAACGCGTTGACGAATGCGTTTGTTAATGTATGCATAGATTGATCTAAACAGGAAAGCAATCCTGTTGGAGAAATCGATTATCGCAACGCAGCCTCGAAGAGCAGCTTGCAGGGCAAAAAGGATAACCCGGTATCTGAGCCGGCGACCAGGGAGGAATGGACCATGATTACCAAGCGCCACATCGCAACGCTTTTGTACGCGAGCATCTTGTCCTGCGCCATGTCGACAGCAGCATTCGCACAAACCACGCTGAAGTTAAGTCATACCGATACACCCGTTGGTTCGCGCCAGAAGGCAGCGGAATTGTTTGCGCAAAAGGTTGAAGAGCATTCCAAGGGAAAACTGAAGGTTCAAATTTTCCACTCCGGACAGCTTGGCAATGACCCCAAGGCAATCGAGCAGCTTCAGCTTGGCGGAATCGATTTCACCGTTACCGCAACGGGCACCTATGCCAACCACCACAAGACGCTCAATCTTGCCGGCCTGCCGTTCCTTGTTGATAGTTACGAGCAGGGCTGGAAGCTCTACGACGAATCGCCGTGGCTGAAGGCCCAGTTTGACGAGTTGCCGAAAAAGGGCATTCGCATTCTGGCAACATGGGAAGCGGGCTTCCGCTCGTTCACCACCAAGGAGCCACTGAACAGCCCGGCTGATGCCAAGGGCAAGAAGATGCGGGTCTTCCCGAACGACATGATCCGCTGGATCATGGAATCCATCGGGTTTTCGCCCATCGTGCTGCCTGTTACTGAAGTTTATCTGGCGATCCAGCAGGGCACGGTGATAGGGCAGGAAAATCCGACTGACACGATCTATTCGCTGCGCTTTTACGAAGTTGCGCCCAACATTACATTGACGCGTCATGTCTACTCGCCGCTGCCACTTTCGATTGCGGAGGCCACATGGCAGCGTCTGACGCCAGAGGACCGTGAGGCTGTCACCCGTGCTGCGAAAGAATCTTCCGCTCTGTCACGCAAGTTGGTGCGCGACGATGAAGACAAGCAACTTGCGGAAATGATTGCCAAGGGCGCGAAGGTTTCGCGACCCGTGATCGGGCCATTCCGGGATGCGGTCCAGCCGGTTTACCAGAAGGCCAAGGAAGCATTTGGTGCCGCCGACGTCGACGCGATGCTGGCCTCTGCTGACGCGATCCGCAAATCCATGCCGTCCAACTGATTTTGGTGCGGCGGCCGGACATGTCCTCATTCTTCTACAGACCAAAGCTCCCCGAGCCTGCTCCACTGCGGGTTCTGGGAGATACTGTCGACATTGTGCTGGTTGGTCTTGCAGCTGCGCTGGTGTCCGTCATGTTCATCAACGTGCTGGCTCGGGCATTTCTCAATATCGATATCGCCTGGAATACCGAGTTTGGAGAGTTCTGCCTTGTTTGGGCGACGTTTGTCGGGGCTGCGGCAGCAGCACGACGCGGCGCACACATGCGCATCAGTGAGCTGATCGAGGCAGTGAACCCGCGCTTGCGCCGTCTGCTTGAAATCATCACCCGCATCGGTGTGCTTATCCTGCTGGGACTTCTGGTCTGGCGCGGCATGCTGATCGTCAACCGCACCATGGATCAGGAAATGAGCGTGCTATACTGGCCCGTAGGCTTGCAATATCTCGCGATGCCAGTCGGCTCCCTGCTGACGGCTATCTTTGTCGCCTATGACACCACCCTGCTGCTGCGCGGGCAAACCGCCATCGAAACAGGCGTGGAGCCATAAGCCATGGTACTGATCGTCATCTGTGTTTTGTTCTTCGGCCTTGCCCTCATGGGTATGCCATTGGTCTGGTCGCTGCTCCTGACAACGATCTCGACAATCTGGCTCTTTGGAAGGTTCTATCCGCTTGAATCGATCTTCCTGACCTATGTTGGCGGAGTCGAGCCTTTGCATCTGGCGGCCATCCCGTTGTTCATTCTGGCTGGTGAGCTGATCAGCAAAGGTGGGGTTGGCCGTCGACTCATCAATTTTGCGGGTATGCTACTCGGCTTTCTTCCTGGGGGGCTCGGCGTTGTTACGGTTGGTTCGTCAACTTTGTTCGGCGCAATTTCTGGATCGGCTGTAGCGGACTCGGCTGCGATCGGTTCGGTGATGATTCCCGGCATGACCCAAAAAGGCTACCCAAGGCCATATTCGGCAGCGCTGGTCGCAACCTCGGGCACACTCGGCATTCTGATTCCACCCTCGATTCCGCTACTGGTCTACGGTTTTGTAGGCAATGTTTCGGTCGCAGAGCTTTTTCTTTCCGGCATCATGCCCGGTTTGCTGTTCGCCGCATGCCTGATGCTGCTCTGTGTCTACAAGGGCCGCAAGCTGGGCTGTGATCCGGGCGGCACTCGCCCCGACTTCAAGGTCCTGCGCACAACGCTGATTGACACGCTGCCTGCGCTTCTGGCGCCTGTGATCATCCTTGGCGGCATCTACAGCGGCATCTTCACGGCTACGGAAGCAGCGGCGATAGCGGTTGTCTACGGCCTGATTGTCGCGCTTCTTGTCTACCGTGAATTGTCAATCAGCGATCTGCCGGGGTTGGCGCTGCAGGCCATGATTACCAGTGCCGTCGTCATGGTGGTGATTGGCGCAACCGCAGCGCTCGCCTGGTTGATTACCGCTGAACAAGTGCCCGCCCAGTTCTCGGCATGGATTGCCCAGATTTCGAGTTCCAAATGGGTATTTCTGGCCCTCCTCAATATATTGCTGATCCTGATTGGCGTCTTTCTTGAGCCTCTTCCAGCATTGATCCTGACCGCCCCGTTGTTCATCCCCACCGCCAAGTCCTTCGGGGTCGATCCGGTACACCTTGGCCTGATCATGACTTTCAATCTCGCGATCGGGCTTTACACTCCTCCCGTGGGGGGCACGCTGTTTGTTGCGGCACGCATCGCTAATGTCGGCATAGGTGCCATCTCGAAGGAATTGATCCCGATGTTCGGAATAGCCATCGTCGTGCTCATTGCCATTACCTACATCGAAGCCATCCCGATGGCACTGGTCTGGCTGTCCAGATAGAGTTCGTCCTGGCAGGCTTTTGTCTATGATGGGGCGTAGAACATCACGGCGGATACGTGCGGCGTTTTGGTATGTAAGCCTCTCCCTATTCAGGGTAAGGAGGGTAGGTCGAGCGAAGCGAAGATCATGGGGGGTAAAGGTGAAAGGCACCCTACTGCACCCCTCCCCACACCAAGTGGAGGAGAAAAAGGAGGGGTAAGCTCAACCCCGAAACCACCGCTGCAACTGCGGTCTAAAACGCAGAAAAATCCGGTATAATCCTTCCGCTAGAACAGTTAGCGGCCAGATCGAGACAATCCTCCCCAGCCAACGCCATCCGGGCAGCGCGAGCCAGAGTGCGACGAACCCGTCTGCACCACTGACGAGTTTGCCATTGGCTGAAAGTACATGAAAACGCGCCAGTGCGTCATCCAGCGTCAATCCATCAGGCAGATCCGTTTTTTCAGGGATGGCAAGATCATGCCACCTGATGGTTTCACTGCCGCGGGCACGTTGATAGAGTCCTATCTCGCGGGAACACAGCGGGCAGCTGCCATCGTAGAAAACGGTCAGTGCCGGGCGCATGGATGTGCTTTCAGGTGCCATAATTCGCCGCGATAACCTCAGCCTTGCCCCGGATATGATCTTTCATGACCTGCGCCAGTTGTGCGCCGTCGCGCGCACGCAGGTGTCTGACCATCAGGATATGCTCGTCCATGGCCCGCTTCCATTGTTCGGGGGTTTTGTGCGCAGTATAGCGCATGCGCTGTATACGGCTGGACAGGCTGATATAGATTGCTTGCAACGCACCATTTCGGCTGGCTCTCATGATGGCCTCATGAATATCCCGGTTGGTGGTGAGATAACCAGCCTCGTCTTCCTGTTTCCAGCTTGCGAACATCCCATCGGTCTGTCGGGAAATGTCGTCTATCTCGGCCTGGGTTGCTCGCTGGCAGGCAAGCTCAGCCGCAATAGCCTCAAGGCCAGCCACGACCTGCACCATATCGTCAATCTCGATGGCATTGAGCGTGGCCACACGCGCTCCCCGGTTGGGCAGGAGTTCAACCAGACCTTCGCTGGAGAGGATCTTGATCGCTTCCCGTAATGGCGTGCGCGATGTGCCAAAGCGCTCGCAAAGTTCCAGTTCGTTGACGCGCGCCTTGGGTTCAAGCTCGCCCGACAGGATCAATGCGCGTAACCGGTCGGCAACAGCGTCGTGCAGGTAACGGCGCTGGATGCCCTCTGTAGTCGGGATTCGTGTCATGCCAGCATCATAATGAGCGCCAAGGCCTTGTCACGCTCTGGCTTCGACTATCAACCCTTCATGCCGCCGCTGGTCAGGCCACCCACGACACGCTCCTGAAAGATGGCAATCAGGATACAGATGGGCACGATGGCGACAATCAATGCCGCTGAAATGACGGGCCAAGGAAACGAGAACTCGCCCTGATACAGCGTGATCCCCACAGGCAGGGTGCGGCTGGCCACACGCGGAGAGAGGGTCAGCGCAAGAAGGAACTCATCCCATGCATTGACGAAAGCCAGAATGCCTGCGGTAAAGACGCCCGGTGCCGTCAGCGGAATCACCACATGCCACAAGGCACCGACACGGGTGCAGCCATCGATCATCGCTGCGTTTTCAAGGTCCCGCGGTATATCCTGAAAAAACGAGATAAGCACGAGGGTACAAACCGGCATCGACAGCACGGCGTAGGGAAAAATGAGCGCCCACCACGTGTTGAGCATCGACAGATCGCGCATCACGCTGAACAGTGGCACCATCAGCGAGATCAGCGGGAACATCGACACGGCGAGCAGGATCGAAAGGATGAGATTGGGCGCAGGCAGGCGCAACCGCACCAGCGCATAGGCGGCAAGGGCTGATACCGTGACGCACAGCATCGTGGACAGTGCCGCCACAGCCAGACTGTTCCACATGAAGGTCATGATCGGCTGATCTGTGAATACGCGGGTGTAATTGCCCAGTGTGGGTGCTGACGGCCAGATGGTTATCGGCAGGCGCATCAACTCACTCTCGGTTTTCAACGAGGTGAAGAGAATCCAGACGGCCGGAAAAAAGCCGTTGACGGCTACCACGGCACCGGCAATCAGCGTCATGGTTTTGGCGGAGGGGAAGCGCCCCATCGGTTTGGTGCTGGTCATCAGGTGCGCCCCGCTGCCGGATCACGCCGGGTATGGCGCAGGTAGAAACTTGTCAGCAATGCCGAGGCAATGAACATTAGCACAGCCAGAGTGGAACCATAACCTAGATCAAGCACATCGATCGTAGTCTTATGGATATACATGGCCAGCGTTTCGGTTGCCGTGCCCGGACCGCCATTGGTCATGGCGTGGGGAATATCGAAGGTCTGGATCGCGGTAATGGTGCGGAAGATCAGGGCTACGACGATGGCAGGTCGCAGCATCGGCAAGGTGATTTCAACGAACTGCCGCCATGTGGACGCGCCGTCAACCTCCGCAGCCTCGTAAAGCGACTTCGGAATGGTTTGCAGGCCCGCCAGCAGCACAAGTGCCGCAAAGCTCGAGGACTTCCAGATAATGGCCAGACAAATGGCAAAGAAAGCCGGGCCCTCCTGTGTCAACCAGTTCACCGGCTGCAGACCAACCCACAGCAGCAGATTGTTGACCAGACCTTGCTGATATTCGAAGAACCAGCGGAAGATCAAACCAGCGAAAACCAGCGGCAAGGCCCAAGGCAGCAGCAGACCCAATCGCACTGGCCATTTGACCCTGAAAGGCTTGTTGGCCAGCAGCGCCAGACCCAATCCAAGGGCGACTGCTCCGGGAACGGTGACCAGAACATAAAGCAGGGTGTGCCAGGTAGCCTCCCAGAAACGGCTGTCTCCCATGGCTTTGGCGTAATTCTCAAAGCCGATCCAGGGTTTGGCCGCCCATGGCTCGGTCAGCTTGTTCTCGCTGAACGAGCCACGGATGAGATCGGCAATCGGATAGACCACTGTCACCACAAGCAGGATGACAGCAGGAGCCAGCATGGCAAAGCCAAGCCGCCGTTCCGATTCCTCCATGGGTGACAGTTTTGCCATCTGCGTATCCGTTCAGTGCGTGGTTTTTATCAACGGAAGATTGTTGCCAGATCTTTCTGCATGTCGGCCAAAGCCGCATCAGCCGTTTTGGCTCCTGCAAGAAACGCATTCATGTTGGTGCGCATGACCTCAGAAACACGGGGGTATGAAGCCGAAACCGGCCGGGAGCGGGCGGTCTGCACCACAGGCAGCGCTTGCGCGAACCATGGGTTTGCTTTCAGAACATCGGCGTCGGCATAAACCTCGGGGAACACTGGCATATGCGATGCGGCAATGGCCTGCATTTTCGAGACTTCCGGCGAGGAGAGATAGCGGACGAGCTTGTAAGCAGCATCCTTGTTCTTGGAATAGGACGAGATCGCTATCTGCCAACCACCGATGCAGGTTGCAGCGGCACTGGCCGTGAAGCCAGGCAACGGGATGACACCGATCTTGTCCTTCACCAGGCTGTCGGCATCACCCTGCGAGCGGTTCCAGACGTAGCCCCAGGACATCCCAAACAGCAGATTTCCCGCCTGCAGGTTCTGCCGGATACGGTCTGTGGGTATTTCAGCCAAGTTCGGTGGTGTCACGTTGGCGGCTTTCAATCCAGCCCACAGCTCAAAAGGCTTCTTGGCAGCATCGGTCGACAGTGTGAGCTTGCCCGCTGCATCAGTTAGCGAACCACCGGCTCCCCACAATGGCACGAGATAGGTGCAGACCGTGCCTTCGATGGGGGCACCTGCGGTCTGGAAACCGGAAAGATTGGGGTTGCCCTCGGCTTTCATGATCTTTTCGGCACCGGCTTTCAACTCATCCCATGTCTTGGGGGGCTGCACGCCGTGCTTCTCCAGCAAATCCTTGCGGTAGTAGAGGAATTGCGCATCGGCAAAGTATGGCAGGGCGATGACCTTGCCATTAACGATATTGGCTTCGCGGTAGGCCGCGAGATACTTCGACATCACGGCATCTTTTTCAGCGCCAAGATAGCTATCCAGCGGCTCAGCCCAGTTGGCAGCAGCCCATTGTGCCGGACGGATGACGTCGATCAGCACAACATCAAGGGCTGAATCCTTGGAAGCCAAAACTGTGTTGAGATACTGCTGCTGCTGCTCGGATGTAGCCCCACCAACCTCGACCTCGACCTTTACACCGGGCGTGCGCTTTTCATAGTCATCGGCAATCTTGCGCATCACATCGGGCCGCTGCTGGCCGCCTGTGAAGATCCGCAAGGTGGTCTGGGCAATCGCTATCGATGATGTGCCGATGGTGAGCGTGGCGGCAAATGCTGCCAGAATGTGACGTCTTTTCATGGTCTTCCTCCGTAAGGTGTGGCTCTTTGGCCGTTCCTGTCAGCTATGCTAGCGCACAGCTAATCCCGTATCCAGATCAAACAGGTGAAACTTGTTCATGGCGAACTGTACAGTCGTCGACGCGCCTGTCTTGAGGCCTGCATCGGGCGGGAAACGGCCCGTGACCTCGACCTTGCCTATCCGCAGCAAGGCCAGCGTGTCTGAACCCAACGGCTCTGTCAAAAGAACATCCGCGGCGAGGGGAGAAGGGGCCTTCTTGTCGGTCAGCAGGATATGTTCGGGCCTGATGCCAAACTGCATGGCCTTGCCCTTGTAGGCCGCTACAACAGCACGTTGCGCGGCAGGCATCTCCAGTCGCGCTCCACCGTCCAGCACAAGCCCCTTGCCATCCGCATCGATCTGGCATTTGGCAAAGTTCATGGGCGGTGAGCCGGTGAACCCTGCCACAAACAACGTACGGGGCCGGTTATAGATTTCATCAGGGGAGCCCAATTGCTCAACATGGCCACCCTTCATCACGGCAATCCGGTCCGCCAGTGTCATCGCCTCCACCTGATCGTGGGTGACATAAACAACCGTGTTGCCAAAGCGCTGGTGCAGTTTCTTGATTTCAACACGCATCTCGGCGCGCAATTGCGCATCAAGATTAGAGAGCGGCTCGTCAAACAGGAATACCTTGGGATCCCGCACGATGGCCCGACCCATGGCGACGCGCTGGCGCTGTCCCCCTGAAAGCTGCCCCGGACGACGTTCAAGCAGATGCTCAATCTGCAAGACCTTGGCGGCATCATTGACCTTCGTGCTGATGTCGGCGGTCGATGCACCGCGCATGCGCAGGCCAAAGCCAATGTTTTCGCGCACGGTCTTGTGGGGGTAAAGCGCATAATCTTGAAAGACCATGGCGATATCACGGTCACGCGGCGCCAGATCATTGACAGTTTTGCCGGCGATCCTGATATCGCCGGAAGATACGGATTCAAGCCCCGCGATCATGCGCAAAAGCGTGGACTTGCCGCAACCGGACGGACCCACCAGCACCAGAAACTCACCGTCGGTGACGGCAATGTCTATTCCGTGCAAAATCTTGACAGCCCCAAAATCCTTGGTAACCGCGATAATATCAAGAGCAGCCAAGCCAGTTCCTCCCGATCGTTTCCCCTGAGCCTTTTAAATTGCAGGCTCTTGGGTCTTATATAAGACTGAATGAGGGAGAGCGGTCAAGGATAATCGGTCAAGAACAATCTTTACCGTTATGCTGTTGGTGTGTGCATGTCGCTGCAACACGGAAACAAGGCTTATCCAGATGCTTGAATGGTTGCTTCCAGACACTGTCTCGCTGACAGTTTTCCTGCTGCTGGTGGGCATCAGCTTTCTCACCTCGGCCCTGACAGCGGCCTTTGGCATCGGCGGCGGCGTGGCAATGCTCGGCGCTCTGGCAGGCACAGTGCCGCCCGCCATGGTGGTAGCCGTTCATGGCATTGTGCAGATTGGCTCCAACATGGGCCGCGTGATTATCCAGCGTTCTCATGTCTTGTGGCGGCCAACGCTGATTTTCAGCCTGGGCAGTGTTGTGGGTGCCATCGCGGGGGCTACCTTGTTCGTGAACCTGCCGGAGCGGCTGCTTCTGGCCCTGCTGGGCATTTTCATCCTGATCATGACCTGGATACCCAAGCCCAAAATCCCGGGACTTGAATCAACCGGCATGCTGATCGGCGGTTTTATCGCCACATTCATCACCATTTTCGTAGGCGCTACAGGGTCTTTCGTGCAGGCATTGTTTTTGCCACTGGGGCTTGAGAAGCGCGTGCTTGTTGCCAGCCATGCCATGTGCATGACCATACAGCATGGCCTGAAGGTTATCGCATTCGGCTTCCTGGGCTTTGCCTTTCAGGACTGGCTGCCCCTGATGGCTGCGATGATTGTTTCGGGATTCCTGGGAACCTGGCTGGGGACACGTCTGCTTGACCGAATACCGCAAAATTTGTTCGAGAAGATCCTTAAAGGGCTTCTTACTGTTGTAGCACTTGACCTGATCCGACGTGCAATCTCGGTGGCTTGATCGGTGCGACCGTTGAAAAGCAGGCCGTTTTGGACAATAGTGTTCTGATGATCAAATCTTCCTCGTTAGCTTCATGAATCGACAAAGAGCTATTCCCTGCGTTCTTATGCGTGGCGGAACCAGCCGCGGGCCTTACCTGCTTGCAGATGACCTCCCGCGTGATTCAGCTCAGCGAGACAGCGTATTGCTGGCATTGATGGGGTCGCCTGATGCGTTGCAGGTCAATGGAATTGGCGGAGGGCAGCCGCAAACCAGCAAGGTGGCCATCGTTTCGCGCTCTGAGCGGGACGGTTGTGATGTCGACTACCTTTTTGCTCAGGTGGAAGTGCTTGAAGCGCGCGTTGATACCAAACCCAACTGCGGCAATATGCTGGCTGGCGTCGGGCCTTTCGCAATAGAAGCCGGTCTTGTGGAACCACGCGGGGCAACAACCACCGTACGTATCTACAACGTCAATACAGGCGCCAGAATTGATGCGCTGGTGCAAACGCCACTCGGGCGCGTGACTTATGATGGCGACGAGGCGATTGCTGGAGTTGCCGGTACAGCAGCGCCAATTCCTCTGACATTCCGCAATTTTGTGGGCGCGAAGACGGGCAGTTTGTTCCCAACTGGCAGTGCACGCGAGACAATAGAGGGCGTTACCGTCACTTTGATTGACAGTGCCATGCCGATGATGTTGCTGGATGGAAGAGATATCGGGCTGGGAAACCTGGAGACGGCCATTGCGGCTGCTTCAACGCCCGCTCTGTTTGAGAGAACAGAATCGTTACGGCTGGTAGCGGGCAGTCGCATGCGTCTTGGTGATGTGAGCAAGTCAGTTATTCCCAAGGTGGGCCTGCTTTTTCCTTCACAGTCAGAATCGATTGAAGTGGCCTATCTCACGCCTTGGGCACTACACAAGTCATTGGCCGTAACGGGGGCCATCGCCATCGCGACGGCCTGCAGCGCAGCTAACACTGTTGCGACAGATATAGTGCGGGGCATGAGCGAAAGCCTTTCCATCCGGCATCCGGCTGGTTCCATGAACCTCGGTCTTGAACGAGGCGAGGGGTCGCTTGTCGGCGCCGTTGTCATGCGCACCGCTCGCAGGATTTTCGCAGGGGAAGCCTATGTGCCTTCCTGCCACTATGAAGAATGACAGGGGAGAAAAGCTATGCAAAACCGCAGACAATTCATGGCAACAGTGGCCTCTTGTGCCAGTGTTGCTGCCTTCCCGGCCCTGGCGCAAACGTCTTATCCCGAAAGACCCATCACGCTGATTTTGCCCTATGCAGCGGGGGGCGGAACCGACACCATTGCCCGCGTTCTTGGCAAGGCACTGTCCGAAGAGCTGAAGGGCAACATCATCGTGGAGAATCGCCCCGGGGCAGGGGGCAATCTGGCAACGGATGCGGTTTCTACGTCAAAACCGGACGGCTACACACTGCTGATCGGCAATCAGGGGCCCATGGCCGTCAACCCGTTCCTGTTCAAGAACATGAAGAACGATCCGGGCCTGACACTGGAACCCATCGGCCTCATTGCGGAATCAGCGCTGGTGCTGGTTGTTGGCCCACGCATGAAAGTGTCCACGATGGCTGAATTCATCGAGGCTGCCAAAAAGACGACCCTGAGCTATGCCTCGGCCTCCAACGCTTCTGCCAGCCACCTCGCTGCACTACTTTTACAACGGGCTGCTGGCTTCAAGGCGTTGCATGTGCCCTATCGTGGTGCCAGTCCTGCATTGACGGATGTCATCGGGGGTCATGTCGATTTTATGGTGACAACCATTCCTTCGGTTACGGGCCTGATTGATACCAAACAATTGACGGGCCTGATTGTAACAGGCTCTCAAAGGGTAGAGGTATTGCCCAGCATCATGACCGCTGCTGAAGCAGGCCTTCCCGCTTACAGGGCATCCGCTTGGTATGGCTTGCTTGCACCAAAGGGGCTGCCTGCCGTTATCAGTACTAAATTACAGACAGCCATGGCAACGGCCTTGAAAAATCCTGAGCTTTTGGCTCGGCTGAAGGATGATGGTGCCATCACATCCGATGTGCGTGGCAAGGTCTTCATTGATTACATTGCGGCAGAACGCGCCCGTTGGGAAATCATCGTGCGGGAAGAAAATCTCACCCTGAGAGAATGAGTGAGGAAGACGTTCCACTCAGCGGATTGGCGGGATCCCAGGCATAATTGATGGTCTCGAAACGTATGTGGAGCGCATCGATCAGCAGCAGTTTGCCCACCAGCCCCTCGCCAAACCCGACAATCTCACGGATGACTTCCAGTGCCTGCAGGGAGCCGACGATACCGGATAATGCGCCCAGTACGCCTGCTTCCGCACAGGTAGGTATGATGCCTGATTCAGGCTTGTTGGGAAACAGACAGCGGTAACTTGGGTTCGGCAAGCCGTCAGGGCCCTTCTCATGCGCGCGTAGGGTGGTTATCGAACCATCGAATTCATTGACGCTGGCTGAAACCAGCGGCTTTCCGGCATGGAAGCAGGCATCTGAGACGCTGTAGCGCGTGTCAAAATTATCCGAGCCATCCGCCACGATGTCATACTGTGCAATCAGGCTTTGCGCATTGTCAGGCGTGAGGCGCAGTTGATGCGCCTGAAAGATGACATGCGGGTTGAGCGCCTTGACGGTGGATTGCGCACTGGCCGTTTTGGCCAAACCGATATCAGCGGTGCCATGCAACACCTGCCGCTGCAGGTTGGACAGGGACACCGTATCATCATCGGCCACACCGATGGTACCAACACCTGCTGCCGCAAGATACTGGATCAGCGGGGAGCCGAGTCCGCCCGCGCCAATGACCAGAACACGGGCCGCCTTGAGGCGTGTCTGGCCGGGGCCGCCAACGCCCCGCAATACGATATGCCGGGCATAGCGTTCTATCTCTTCGGAGGACAACATGGGCGCAGAACTGGCACGCGGTTAACCATTCGGCAAGGTTAACATTCCGTTGCGCCTGCCTTCGTGCTTGAGGTGGTTAACAAGGAGTGAAGACGATGCTCAACAGCAATCAGTTTCTGGTCATGCAAATGCTCGGAGCTGTTCTGTGCGCCGCAAGCGCTTTCGGCGTCATGCTGACACTGATGCTGGTGCGCGGCAATACGCAGGCAGCCGGACCCCAGGGCGCGGTGTACGACATCGCTTTCACAGACAGGACATATCTCGTCGCCTCTATCATCGCCAGCATCGGCGCGTTGCTGTCTTTCCGGTTCAGCCTTGGCACGTTCATGGCATTCCTGTGTGTTGCGGTATCATTTCAGATTGCCGAACACTGGCTGTTGCCACGCTTGCGTGCTGCTGCGGAGCGGGGCGAAGCCTTGCCGCTGACAGGCGCACGGGCGAGGTTCGAGCTCGTTCAGATCGCTTGTCTGGCGATGGTGTTCTGCAACATTTCCATGCCGCCCCTGATGACACTGGCGCGCGTTTACGGATTGTAGCGCCCTTCCATCAACCTGAAAATTGGGGCTGGCAATAGAGAGCGGTTCCTGCAATTCTCCTTCGCCTAGGTGCAGGTATGTTTGCTTCGCACGCGGATCGGGAGATTATCATGATTACCAGAAGAAACATCACGCTTGGCGTCTGTGCAGTAGCCGCTTTGACAGCCGGCGGCGCAGCAATGGCGCAGCAACAGTTTTTCCGCATCGGTACTGGCGGCACGGCCGGGACTTATTATCCTGTTGGCGGCATGATCGCCAATGCCATCTCCACCGACAAGCTGGTATCCACCGCTGTGGCTTCCAATGGGTCCGTCGCCAATGTCAACTCAATCGTTGGTGGTTCCATGGAATCGGGCTTCAGCCAGGCTGACGTTGCCACATGGGCCTATACCGGCACCGGCATCTGGGAAGGCCGTGGCAAAGTTGACGAATTGCGGGCCATCGCCAATCTCTATCCTGAAAGCGTGCATCTCGTGGTGCGCAAGGGTCTTGGCGTCAAATCGCCCGCCGATCTCAAGGGCAAGCGTGTTTCGCTGGATGAACCCGGCTCCGGCACGCTGATCAACGCCCGCGTCATTCTGGCTGCTTACGGTGTCACCGAGAAGGACATCAAGGCCGAGTTCGTCAAGCCCAATCAGGCGGCGGAAAAAATGCGCGATGGCTCGGTGGATGCCTTCTTCTTCACGGGCGGCTATCCTGCGGGGGCGATAACCGAACTGGCCTCCGCTGGCGGGGGCATCGAACTGGTGCCGATCACTGGGCCGGAAGCGGCCAAGCTGCGCGAATCGGCCAAGTTCTTTGCTGTCGATGAGATACCCGCTGGCACATACAAGGATATCGGCGCTGTGGCGACAGTCGCCGTGGGCGCGCAGTGGGTGACGTCGGTCAAGATTCCGGCAGACCTGGTCTATGAAGTGACAAAAGCCGCCTGGAGCGCCAAGACACGCCAGATGCTTGATACCGGGCATGCCAAGGGCAAGGCTATCCAGCCCGCAACAGCGCTGCTGGGTCTGGGCATTCCCCTGCATCCTGGTGCTGAGCGCTTCTACAAGGAAGCCGGTATACTGAAGTAGTGGATAGATATCGCTTCCCTCTCTGCCGGACTGGTGGAGAGGGACGGGATGATGGCGTTACGATCCCTCATGTCGAGGTGTGAGGAGCCGTTGTGACGAGCCTCAAGACATCCACCATTATCGCGCACCCCTCGTTTCTCGAGGCTCGCTGCGTTCGCACCTCGAAATGAGGGCAATCGATGCACGAGCAAGAGTGATTGATATACAAAAAGATTAAACCGGGGACTGCTTCAGCTTTCCGCAGCGCAGCGGAACAAGCCGG